>JBDUAS010000587.1:0-2078 GCA_040004535.1 Deltaproteobacteria bacterium | reverse complement strand
GCGAGCTGCTCGACCTCGGCCTGTCGTTCAACAGCCTCAACATCAAGGCCGTGCTGAGCGAGGTCGCCGAGGCGCGGCGGCGCGAGTCGGCTGCGCGCGCGAAGGCGAGTGCCGACGTGGTGCAAGCGCAAGAGGAACAGCGCGCCCGGATCGCGCAGCTCGAGGCGGCGCAGAAGATCAACGATCAGGAGCGCGCCTTGAACATGCAGATCGCGAGCAACGGCGCCTCGATCGCGAACGCCGAGGCCGAGAAGCAAGCGATGGTGCGCAAGCAGCGCGAGGCCGAGCTAGGCGCTAACCAGATCACGCAGGCACGCGCCGACGCTGATCAGAACGTGATCGAGCAGGAAGCCGAAGGTCGCGCGCAGGCGGCGAAGATCCGCGCGATCGCCGAGGCAGAGGCCGGCGCGATCACGCTCAAGGCGCAAGCACTGATCGAGGCTGGCCAGGCGTACATGGACCTGCGGCGCCTCGAGCTCGCGCCGGAGCTGACCCGCGAGGTCGCGAGCGCGCTCGCGAACGGCCAGTTCGTCAACTTCGGCTCGACCGGAGCCGGGGGAAACAGTGCCGTGGCCTCGGGCTCGGACGATGTCTTGCGGGTCGTCCAGACCCTACTGGCCGCGCAGGTCATCACTCGCAATGACAGTCGCAATGACGGTGCCGTGGACAATCGTCGCGCGGCCGCGCCGGCGATCCAGGCGGCGCCCACCAAACAGGCGCCGCCCGCGCTGTCGGCCTCGCCCAAGCGCTCGTAGCGGCTTGGAAGCACTGGCGAATTGGCCGCCAGTTGACATGCTACCAGACTGATATCATCTTGATGTCAGACTTCCTCGGAGCATATCGATGGCCATGAAAGAACGTGTCGCGATCTCGAGCTCGGGCTGGCTGGGCATTCTCGTCGGGTTGGGCTTGATGCTCGGTTCGTCGGCGGTGTTCGCGCAGATCCGGTTTCATCAACTCGAGCCGGCGCCGTACCTGTTCGGTGGGTTCGCGATGATCGCGTTTGGCATCCTGGTCCTGAAGGGCAACTTCGTGATCGGGCCCAACGAGGCGCGCGTGCTGACGTTCTTTGGCCGCTACACCGGCACCGTGCGCGAGGCCGGCCTGCGCTGGGCGAATCCGTTCGCGACCAAGCGGGCGATCTCGTTGCGCACGCGGAACTTCGAGACCGCGAAGATCAAGGTCAACGACATCGAGGGCAACCCGATCGAGATCGGGGCCGTGATCGTGTGGCGCGTCGTCGATACCGCGCAGGCGATGTTCGACGTCGAGAGCTTCGCGACGTTCGTCCAGATCCAGGCCGAGACCGCCTTGCGCAACCTCGCGATGCATCATCCGTATGACGGCCACGACGACACGATGATCAGCCTGCGTGGTCACTCCGATCAGGTCGCCGAGCTCCTGCGCAAGGAAGTCAACGACAAGCTCGGGCTTGCCGGCGTCGAGGTCGTCGACGCGCGGATCGCCCACCTCGCCTACTCGCCCGAGATCGCGCAAGCGATGCTCCAGCGCCAGCAGGCCGGCGCGATCATCGCGGCGCGGACGCGGATCGTCGAGGGCGCGGTGTCGATGGTCGAGATGGCGCTCGAGCAGCTCGCGAAGCGAGGCATCGTCGAGCTCGACACCGAGCGCAAGGCGGCGATGGTGTCGAACCTGCTGGTCGTGCTGTGTGGCGAGCGCTCGACCCAACCGGTGGTCAACGCCGGCTCGCTGTACTAGTGGCCGAGCGCAAGCCATTCCTGTTACGCGTCGATCCGGCCGTGCTGGAAGCACTCCAGAAGTGGGCCGCGGATGACCTGCGCTCGTTGAACGCCCAGATCGAGTACGTCCTGCGCGATGCGGTCGCGCGCGCCGGCCGCGAGATCAAGAAGAAGCGGGCGTAGGTTTGGGGTACGCTCGGCGGATGAAGTCGCTCGTCGAGCACCTCACCAATTACGCGACCTACCACCGCGACAAGCGCAATATCGCGACCCACTTCGTCGGGATCCCGATGATCGTCGTCGGCACGCAAGCGGTGCTCGCCCGGATCGGCTTCGGTCCGATCAACGCGGCGGTCGGCGCCACTGCGTTGGCGAGCT
>JBDUAS010000339.1:0-6903 GCA_040004535.1 Deltaproteobacteria bacterium | reverse complement strand
CGGAGGGCTGGTCGGAGCGCGGAGCCCGGATTCGCCGGGACTAAACGACGTCGTTCGTCGCGGCCGGGCGTGGCGCCACCGATGCAGAGTTCTTTGTCGAGCGTCGAAAACACTTGTGAGTTGGCGCGAACCATAGTCGCCACCTCCTCGACGGTCAAGCGGGTTCAGCGCGGCAGGGCGAGCTTCAGGGTGCCGTCGTCCCCGGACGCGGCGTGGCCGGCGAGCTGGGCCGGCACCGCGCAGTCCGTCGGCGGGTACGGAACCTGGCTGCACAGGGTCCGATCGGTCGAGATCGCGAAGATCCGCAGCTCGCCATCACTGACCCGGAGGTGGTTGGGGTCGGCGAGCTGGCCGTGGAGGTAGGAAGTATCCGGGAGCGTGGCGTCGGGGATGTCGAGCGTCTGCAGGCTCGGATCCCGCGGGATCTCGATGTCGTAGAGCGTCCAGCTCGCGATCGCCACGCCTGCCGGAGCATCGAGCTCGAGGTCGTAATGGCCCCACAGCGTGTCGGGGAACAGGTCGACCGAGCGGTCGACATAGATCGCGTAGTCGCCAGCGGGGTCGGTGACCGCGGTCGGCGCGGGGATCTCGGCGATGAATGCGGCCAGGTCCGGTGGCGCCGACCACAAGAACCGCAAGGACGGCTTCGCGGTGACCGACAGGCGGCCGACGGGCTTGCCGGTCGTGTCGAGCACGTGGCCGCGAAGCTCGATCCGAGCCGGTAGCCGAATGCCGGCGATCGTATCGAGCGGAAGTGCCTGTCCGTACACGACGCCGAGCTCCGAGCTCGCGGGCGGAATGACGTTGAGGATATAGCTTGCCGACAGCGTCGCGCCATCGAGCAGGGTCAAGTGCGCGAGCCCGTCATCACTGGTCGTGGTCTCGGCGAACAGCGCCGCGTTCGTGCCGCCCGTGATCGGCGCGGCATACGTGCCGGTGACCGTGACGTGAGCGCCGACGACCGGGCCGATCGCACCGCTGCCCAGGAGACCGACGATCGGGATCGAGACGTCGACCTTGTTTCCGAGGTTCGGGGGCTGGGTGATCGTGCGCGTCGCGCTGTGGACATCCAGGCCGGGCAGGGTGAGCGTCGGCGCCGTGTTCGTGTCGTACGGCGTCGCTACGATCGCGATCGGCGAGACCGCGGAATCCGCGATCGTCAGCGAGTACGCCCCTGTCGTCGTGTAGTCGACCGTCGACACGTCCGTGATCGGCCCGCCGGCGACGAGACGGCCGCGTGCGACGACCCGATACTTCACGAGCGGATGGCCACCGCTATCGGTGAGCTGCCCCGAGATCACGGCCGAGGTCGCGCTGCCGAGCGTGAGCGTGCCGAGGTCGGTGTTCGCGCTGACCGCGATCGTCTGCGAGCCCGGCGGTGCGAGCTCGGCGTCCGAGGGCGATCCGTTCGGCGGCGGCAACAAGCCTCCGCCGGCCGGCGTGAACGTGACGACGTACGGCGGCTCGCCGGCGTGGGTCACGGGCACGGCAACCGAGAACGAGGTCGTGCCGTGCGGCAGGCCGCCCTTCGACGTCGTGCTCGCCGAGAACCCGGTGCCACCCGGAAACAAGGGCGTACGCGACACCACCACGGTGGCGGCGAGTGATGTGCTCGTACAGGTCGTGCTGCCGCTAGGGCAGAACGCTTCGATCCGCCCGCTGATCCGGACCGGTGCCTCGAGCGCGAACGTGCCTAGGTCGCCGTTCGCCGGCAGCTGCAGGCTCGGGATCTCCGTCGACGTCAGATCCGGGCGATCGCTCGGCGGCGTCAACGTCGCGGCGTAGGTGCCGGCCGGCGGCCCGCCGTAGCAGGTGCCCGCATTGCAGACCTCGCCGAGACTGGTCTCGCAATCGCTGTCGCTCGTGCACTCCGGCTTCGCTGCTTCGGGCACCTGCAGGCAAGCAGCGGTCGCGAGCGCGATGGCGAGACAGAGCTTCATGATCCGGACACGCAGTTGAGGAGGTAGGTCCGCGTCGTCGATTGGCCGTCGGGGGGAATCGCCTTGAACTGCGGCTGCGCGCTGCCCTTCAGCACCGTGCGGTCGAACACGACGATCTCCATGATGTGGTCCGCGCCCGTGCTGATATCGGACTGCAGGCAGATCGCCGAGGCCGAGCAGGTCGTCGTCCGGATCGCGGAGCCGTTCGAGACCGCGGGCAGGCACTCCGAGCGCGCGTTCGTCGGCTGCTGCGGGTTGTAGTCGATGTAGATGTTCGCGTAGAGCGTGTCGCCGACGTCGGTGTCGAGCAGCGTGAGGTTGATCGTCACGCCGGGCGCATCCGGCGCCGCGACGAACGACACCGGCCCCGGCTCGGGGAGCTCCTGGAGGTCGCTGCGGGCAGACGTGATCGACGGCGGCGAGTCGATGCTCGCATCCTGGACGTCGACCGACAGCGACGGGGGGATGATGCAGCCTGCCATGCAGCTAACCACGACGTAGAGGAGCACGCGCAACCCGGGGTCGTGATGCAGCGTGCGCGCCACGCGCCCGGCGCGACGCGACCTCGCGCAGTTAGCGTTCGGCCCGGTGATCGATGCGAGGCGCGATGCCGACATCGCCGTCATATCGCGACCACTCGGCGCGTTAGGTTGATCACATCGCGTCAGGCGGCGCATCGCCATCGCCTTCCTTCTCGAGGTGGCGAAACACCGTGCGTGGATCGACCCCGAGGTCGCGCGCGGTCTTCGTTCGATTGCCGTTGTTGAGTGCGAGAACCTCGTTGATGTAGTCGCGCTGGAACTTATCCTTCGCCTCGGCGAGCGTGAGGATCTGGGGCAGCGTGTCGCCGGTGAGCCCGAGGTCATCGGGCCCGATCACGGTCGACTCGCACAGCACGATCGCCTTCTTGATCCGGTTCTCGAGCTCGCGGATGTTGCCGGGCCAGTTGTGCTTGCGCACGGCGACCGCGGCGTTCGGCGAGAAGCCTTTGACCTTCGCGTCGTACTCGCGCGAGTAGCGCGACAGCAGATAGCGCGCGATCACGAGCACGTCATCGCCGCGCACGCGCAGCGGCGGGAGCTCGACGTTGACGACGTTGAGCCGGTAGTAGAGGTCCTCGCGAAATCGGCCGTTCGCGATCTCCTTTTCGAGGTCGCGGTTCGTCGCCGCGAGGATCCGGATGTCGCACGACTCGGGCCGCGTATCGCCGACCCGAAACACGACGCGTTCCTGCAGCGCGCGCAGGATCTTGACCTGGAGCTCGATCGGCATCTCGCCGATCTCGTCGAGGAACAGCGTGCCGCCGTCGGCCGCCTGGAACTTGCCCTGCTTGTTCGCGACCGCGCCGGTGAACGCGCCCTTGACGTGACCGAACAGCTCGCTCTCGAGCAGGTTCTCGGGAATCGCGCCGCAGTTGATCGTGATGAACGGCTTGCCGGCGCGCGGCGAGCGATTGTGGACCTCGCGCGCGATCAGCTCCTTGCCGGTGCCGGTCTCGCCCGTGATCAACACGGAGATGTCGGTCGGCGCGATCTTCTCGACCTTGCGAAACACCTGCTGCATCGGCGGCGACGTACCCACGATCTCGCCGAACCGGTACTGCTCGAGCCGGTCGTTCAAGCGCTTGTTGTCGTGGCGGAGCTCGTTGAGCAGCAGCGCGTTCGCGACGATCAGCGCGGCTTGCGACGCGAACACCGTGAGCACGCGCAGCGTCTCTTCCTGGAACAGGTCGCGGATCGAGTCGTTGCCGACGTAGATCAACCCGAGCAGGCGGCCGCGATCGAGCAGCGGCACGCAGATCACCGACGACACCTTGAGGTGCATCACCGACTTCGCCGCCGAGAACTCGTCGTCGTGCATCGCGTCCGAGATGATCACGGGCTTACGCGACCGCACGACCTTCGCGATGATCGAGTCCGATAGTTGCGTGATCGCGTCGGCGATGTTCTCGCGGTTGAGATTTCGCGCGACCTTGATGTCGAGCGTCTCGCCCTCGGCGAGGATCAAGAAGCCCTTGTCGGCGTTCGTGATCTGGATGACCGCATCCATCAGCGCATCGAGCAGCTCGGTGAGGTCGCGGACGTGCATCAAGCGATCGCTGAACTCGAACAGCTTGGTGTACGCGTCGAGATCCGCGACCGTGTTGGCCGCTTCCTCGGGCACCGGCGCGTGCTCGTCGACCATGCCGAACCGGAGCTCGCAGCTGCCGATCACGAGGCGCTCGTCATGGGTCAGCTTGTGCTTGCTGCGCTTCTTGCCGTTGACGACGAACTCGGTCTTCTTCGGCGCGAATACCGTGTAGGTCTGGCCGTCGAAGTGAACCGCGAAGCCGTCGACGACGAGTGGATCCGGCAGCACGATGTCGTTATCGGGACCCGAGCCGAGCGACGTGATCTTCTTGTGAAGATGGAAGACCGTGGGCGAGTGACCGGGTGCGGTGAGGCGTAACGACGGCATTAGTTCTCCCAGCTGAGGCCGATGCCGGCGCCGTCGGGCGTCAGCAGCGGCACCACGTGAAACGAGGTCTTAGGCTTCTTGGGCTTATTCCGGGGCGCAGGCGCTTCCGGCTTCAACAGGCCGCGGAGCTCGGGCGGCAGCACCGACTCGTCGATCGCGGTGCGGGTCTGCGGCTTGTAGTGGACGTATGCGTCGACGACACCGAGGACGTAGAGGCCGAGGAATGCGAACCCGGTCCCGATCTCGAGCTGCTGGAGGCTGCGCACGCGCTGCGCGTCCTCGAGCGGAACGCGGGTAGAGCGGATGCCGTAGGTGTTGACGAGGTAGCCCCAGATCGACGCGCTCGTGATCAGGGTCGCGGCCTCGGTCGCGGCGAAGAACACGCCCTTCGCGCGATCCTCGTTCTGGAACTGGCCGACGCCGAACGGGAAGAACGTGAGGTAGAGCGGGTGCGATTCGACACCGACCATCGACTGGCGGATCGCGAGCAGCCGCGCGCGATCCTCGGCCTTGCGCTTGGCCTCCATCTCGCTGCGGATGCGATCCTGGATCCCGACGCGCGTCTCGTTGAACGCGTCGATCGCGGTGGGATCAGTGACGATCAGGGGATCGATCCGGATGTCCGCGTTGAACGACAGCGCCTGCTCGAACTCGCGTTTCGCGCCGGCCGGATCGCCGGTCTCGTAGCGGCACACGCCCAGCGCGAGGTAAGCATCGGCGAGCTCGTCTTTGCCGGCGAGCTTCGGCGGAGGCGGGTAGAGGAGGGCGTTGAACAGCGGCAGCGCGCGCGAGTACTGCGCGCTGCGATAGGCGGAGCGCGCTTGATCGAGCTCGTCACTCGGGGCGGCATGCGCCGCCGATGCGACAACAACGATCGTCGCGATCAGTGCAAGACGCACTTCACCTCTTGGCTCTCGCCCGCGTGCAGCTGGATGGGATGCTCGTCGGACTTCCCACTCTTGCCGCCGGTGAATACCACCGTGATCCTCTTGTCGGATGACGACGCGTACTTGTCGAACGTCAACGACTTCTGTTGGCCAACCGCGGCGAGCTGACCGTCGATCGTGACGGTCGCATCTGGTTGGTCGCAGGTCGGCGTCACCGACACCGGCAAGAACGGCTGCGACGCGACGACGTTCTTCATGCCGGGTTCGAGGTGGACGCCGGCGGTCTGCGCGGCCGCGTTCTTGATCTCGACCTCGCTGGCGTGGTCGACCGTCAGGCGCAGCACACGACCCGGAATCGGTTGGAAGTCGCCTTTCTTGTCGATGCGGTACGACGATTGCCCGAGCACCGTGATCTCGACGGTCGTCGGCTCGACCGCGGCGTCAGGTGGTACCACCGCAACCTCGTGCGCATCCGGCGAGACGACCGTGATCATCGCGCGGGCATCGCGAGGTGCCGCGACCTCGACGCGCGCATCGGGGGCCGCGATCGCGATCCGCGGCGCCGAATCCACCGGTCTGGTCTCGTGAACCACGTGCTCGTTGTGGCCACTGTCGCTGCCGCCGATGACGAGATCGACGTTCGGCGCACCGGAGGGGCCGGGCTTGTTCTTGACGTGGATCGCGTAGCCGCCGACCGCGAGCACGCCGATGCCGGCGATCACGAGCACACCGGTCTTCAAGCGCGCGCGGCGGTTCAAGCGATCGAGGATCGCGAGCACCTTCTCGTTCGCCGGCTCGATCGTTAGCACGCGATCGAACACGTCGAGCGCGCCCGAGCGGTCGTCGGTGTCGAGCTTCGCCGTGCCCGCGCGCGTGAGCGTATCGACGAGCCGCGTCCGCAGCGCCTCTTCGTAGGACGCCGGCGCCTGGAAGTAGCGCGCGAGCTCCGCCGGAATCTTGTCGGGCGGCAGGCCGCTCTCCTCGAGGTACGCCTCGAGCGCGAGCACCATCTCGCCGATCGCGGCGTAGCGATCCGCGGGCTCGGCCGCCATCGCCTTCAGGATGATCCGGCCGAGCCGGTTGCCGATTCTGGGATTTGCCTGGCGCGGATCGATGAACTTGCACTCCGCGATCCGCTTCAACACCTCGTGCGGGTTCTTGCCCTCGAACGGCAATCTACCGACGGTGAGCTGGTACAGCACGATGCCCGCGGCGAACACGTCGGTACGAAAATCGAGAGGCCGGCCCTCGACGTGCTCCGGCGCCATGTACGCCGGCGAGCCGAGCAATTGGCCGGTCACGGTCAGCCGCTCGAGGTCGACCATGTGCGAGATGCCGAAGTCCATCAGCTTCACGATCCCGTCGGCGCGGATCATGATGTTCTCGGGCTTCACGTCGCGATGCAGGATCGAGCCGGCATGCGCGTGGGCGAGCGCGCGGCAGACTTGGAGGATGATCATCGCGCCGATCTCGGGAAACGCGATCGGCCGCTCGGTGACGAACTGCTTGAGCGTCTGGCCGTCGATGAACTCGGTGACGATGTAGCTGTCCCCGCCTTCCTTCGCCGAGTAGTCGAAGATCTCGAGGATGTTCTCGTGACGTAGCTTCGCGACCGCCTG
>JBDUAS010000100.1:0-23011 GCA_040004535.1 Deltaproteobacteria bacterium | reverse complement strand
GCGAAGCCGAGCCCCGCCTCGAGCACGGTATCGGTGTTGTCGATGTCGTGGCCGTAGTCGCGATATGCCTTCTCCATACGGCAGCTCGCGAGCGTCTTGAGGCCCGCGTGGACGAGTCCGACTTGCTCGCCGGCGACGACGATCCGATCGTAGACATCGAGCGCTTGCTCGGTCGGGATGTAGAGCTCGTAGCCGAGCTCGCCGAGGTACGTCACGCGCAATACGAGCACGCGTGCGAAGCCGATGTCGATCTCGCGCGCACAGCGGAACGGGAAGGCTTCGTTGGACAGGTTGGCGGTGGTAACGAGCTGCAGCAGCTCGCGCGAGCGCGGCCCCTGGATGTTGAGCTGCGCGTACGCGCCGGTCAGGTCCGCGACGAACGCGTGATGCTCCGCGAACGCGCGCTTCATCCAGGTCTCGACATGGCGATGCGCGGTATCGCTCGCGACGACCCAGTACTTCTCGTCGGCGAGCTTCGTCACGGTGAGATCCGCTTGCAGCTTGCCGTGATGATCGAGCCACTGCGTGTACGTCAACATCCCGGCCGCACCGTCGACGTGGTTCGCGGAGATCTGCTCGAGCAGACGCCCGGCGTCGCGACCCTCGACGAGGAACTTCGCCATGAACGACATGTCCATGACGATCACGCCTTCGCGCGCGGCTCGATGCTCGGCGGCCCACTGCGCGAACCACGACGGTTTGCCGAATGTCAGCGCCATCTCGGGCTTCACGCCAGCGCCGGCGTAATAGTCCGCGCCCTCCCAGCCGCTGACGTCGCGGAAGTACGCGCCACGTGCGGCGAGGCGGTCGTAGAACGGCGACCGCTTCGCGCCACGCGCGGTCTGCGGCGTGCGCGTCGGGTAGTGACACGAGTAGACCCAGCCGAGCGACTCGACCGTGCGCAGCCGGCGGTAGTCGGCGTTCGTTTGATAGTGATGAAGGCGATCGATGTCCATCGACGTGACGTCGACATCCGGCGACCCGTTGAGGATCCAGTGCGCGAGCACGCGACCGAGCCCACCACCGGTGAGGATGCCGATCGAGTTGAGGCCGGCCGCGACGAAGTAGTTCTTGACCTCCGGCGCCTCGCCGACGATCGGCTGGAGGTCGGGCGTGAACGACTCGGGACCGCAGAAGAACTTCTTCACGCCGGCGTTCATCGAGATCGGAACGCGCGCCATCGCCTTCTCGAGGTACGGCCCCATCCGATCCCAGTCAGGCTGGATCTCGCCGAACGAGAAGTCGCCGGGGATGCCGCGCACGTTCCAGGGCGCGCAGATCGGCTCGAACATGCCGATCATCAGGCCGCCGACCTCCTCGCGAAAGTAGCCGTACGAGCCGGGATCCTCGAGCACCGGCCAATCTGCGCGCAGCTCGGGGATTCGCTCGGTGATCAAGTAGTAGTGCTCGGCGGCCTGGTTCGGGATCGCGATCCCGTTCTGAGCGCCGAGCTGGCGCGCCCACATGCCGGCGCAGTTGACGACAAACTCGCACGCGATGTCGCCGGAGGCGGTGCGCACGCCGGTGACCTGGCGCTGCCCCCGCATCGGCTTGGTCAGCACCTCGAGCACGGGCGTGTTCTCGAGCAGCAAGGCTCCGGCTTGACGCGCGCCTTTCGCGAGCGCCATCGTCGCGCCGACCGGATCCGCACGACCGTCTTCCTTGACGTAGAACCCGGCGAGTAGATCGTCGACGCGCGCGAGCGGGAATAGATCCTTGACCTGGCCCGGGCTGATCTCCTGAACGTCGACGCCGCAGTGGCGGTTGAACGCGGAGACCCGGCGATACTCTTCGAGCCGATCGCGATCGCCGGCGACCTCGATGAAGCCGATGGGTTTCCAGCCGGTGTTTTGCCCGGTCTCGGCCTCGAGCCGGCCGTAGAGATCGCGCGTGTACTTGCGCATCTCCGTCGACGTTTCTGACGTCGACCCGAACGTGACCATCAGGCCGGCCGCGTGCCACGTCGTTCCGGACGTCAGCTTGTCGCGCTCGAGCAGCACGACGTCCTTACAGCCCATGTGTGCGAGGTGATAGGCGACGGAACAACCGATGATGCCGCCGCCGATGACGACGACGCGCGCTTGCGAGGGGATCATGATGCAACAACTCCGGGGATACGCTCGGGCCTGATCAGCAGGCCCTCGACGGACTCGACGGTGATGACTTCACCGACACACGTAGGCGGTGTGGTGACGAGCCGCCGCGCATCGACTTCGGTCGGCCGGCCGCCGCACGCGACCCCGATCGAGAGCTCGCCGTTCGTGAACCAGGACAGCGACGCCGAGATGCTATTGCTCGACGTGAAGCCGAGGCCGACCGCGAGATCGATCCAGATCGGCGGCTTCGCGCTCTGGCCAGTTTGGGGTCGCTTGTCGAGCAGGCGCCAGCTCGGATCGAGGATGATCGGGAACCGCAACGCCGGCGCGCGGATCGCGAGGTTGCGCACGACGAGTGTCTGGACCGGCAGTCGCACCGTCCACGTCGTCCCCTTGCCGCGGTCCGACTTCGCACTCAACGTGCCGCCGAGATCGAGGGCGCTCGCGCGCACCGCATCGAGGCCGATGCCGCGTCCCGACACGTCGCTCGCGACCGTCCTCGTCGAGAACCCGGGCCGGCACATGACCTCGATGAGCTGACCCTTGTCCAGCGAGCCCGCCGGCGGCAACAGCTGGAGCTCGACGGCGCGCGCGCACACCCGGTCGAAGTCGATGCCGTTGCCGTCGTCGGTTACCTCGAGCATGTATTCGCCCTCGCGTGCGCGCCCGGTCACCGTGATCAAGCCGGCGGGCCGCTTCGAACCGCGAGCGGCGGGACGTTCGATACCGTGATCGACCGCGTTGCGGACGAGATGGAGCACCGCGATGTCGAGCGCATTCAACACCTCGGTCGTGACCTCGGCGGTCGCGAGCTCGAACACGACCTCGACCTCTTTGCCGAGGTCGCGCGCGAGCGCACCGATGCTCGGCTTGTACTTCGCGAGGTGCGCGGCGGTGAGGATCGCGCGCTGGATCCCGACGTAGTCGCGCAGCAGGTGCCACGAGCTGCGCAGCCGATCGCGGCGCGGGCCCTGTGCCGTCGCGTACTCGATGAACGCATCGACCGCGGCCGGGCCGAGCTGGGTGCGCAGCATCGACGTGATCCGGCTCGCCGCGGACGTACGGAGCAGCGGCGGCACGCTCGACGGCCGGCCGCGACCGACATGGCCGTGACGCGACACGACACTCTCGAGCTGCTTCACGAATCCGGCGATGTTGCGCGAACCCTCGGGCTTGCGGATCAACGTGGCGATGAAGCGCAGCGCCATCGTGACCGCGAGATCGAACTCGTCGTCGATGGCGTAGCCGCGAGCGCGAGCGGTGTCGACGAGATCCTCGAGCTTGTGGCAGACCTTGTTGACGTCGAGCATGCCGACCATGCGCGACTCGCCCTTCAGCGTGTGGATCTCGCGCTGGATCGCGAGAGATGCGTCCTCGGCGAGGCTCGACCGCACGTGCGCCCACGACGCTTCGATCTCGGCGATCCGGACGAGCGCCATCGCACGAAACTGCTGGACGATCTCGTCGGGCAGCTCCATCAAGTCTCCACGGTCACGAGCGCGGTGTCGAAGCACGACAGCGCCGGCAGCGTCGTCCGCTGCCACGCGATCGTCGGGTTCGACCGCAGCTTGATCGTGTAGCGCCCGGAGAGGTCCTCCAGCTTCTCGATCCAGCCGACCAGCTCCTTCACGCACGCGGTGCCGAGGAAGTCGAGGTCACGCATGTCGACGACGATCTGCGTGGCCTGCTTGGCGAGGAGGTCGACGTGGAGGTCCTCGAACAACCGTCCGAGTCCGGCCGCGGTCGCGTTGTCGGCAGACCCGATCAGCTTCAGCACGTGCCCACGGTCATCGTAGTCCGCGACGAACTGCGGATCGTCGACGGCGGGCACCCGGAGCCGAACGGTCATGCTCGGCCAGCATACACCGGCAAATCACCACCCGAGGTCATCCCTACCTGGCGCTCCTCTATCTCGGGATCCTGCTAGGATGCGCGCTTCATGCGTACCTATCGCCTCGGATTTCTGGTCGCGCTGCTGGCGGCGGCCACAGCCTGCCAGCAGAACAAGAGCAAGCTCGACGATAACAGCGGGAGCGGCAAGATCACCGTCGGCTCGGCCAGCGGCTCCGACGGCGCGGTCGATCTCGACTCCAAGGACATCCTCGGCCGCGCGCTCGGCGGCACGGGCGAGGTCGAGGTCAAGCACGTCCTGATCGGCTGGAAAGAGCTCGACGACAAGACCTATCACGGCCGGATCGACCCGCGCGCGAAGAAGCGGACGAACGCCGAGGCCGCGCAGCTCGCGACCGACATCGCGCAGAAGCTGCGCGAGCATCCCGACCAGATCGACGCGATCGTGAAGGCGACGTCGGAGGATCCGGGCTCGCTCACCGGCGAGCCGTACACCGTCGACAAGGACACGCCGTTCGTGCCCGAGTTCAAGAACCTCGCGCTGCGGCTCAAGCCGAACGAGGTCGGCATCGTCAAGACCGCGTTCGGTTACCACGTGATGATGCGCGTGCCGCCGCCGCCGCCGGACCCGCTCGAGAGCAAGGACATCCTCGATCGCACCGCCGAGGCCGGCCCGGTGTCGGTCCAGCACGTGCTGATCGGTTGGAAGGACACGCCGATGGCGAAGCAGCGCCAGCCGGACGCGCGCGCGAAGGACCGCACGAAGGACCAGGCCGACAAGCTCGCGACCGAAATCCTCGCGAAGGCGAAGGCGCCGAATGCCGACTTCAAGGCGCTGATGAAGGAGTACTCGGAGGATCCGGGCTCGAAGGACACCGGCAAGGCGTACGACGTCTCGGCCGACGCGCCGATGGTCGACTCGTTCAAGAAGCTGTCGCTCCGCCTCAAGGAGAACGAGGTCGGTCTCGTCAAGTCGCCGTTCGGCTGGCACATCATCAAGCGGCTGCCGCCGCCGCCGCCGGACCCGCTCGAGAGCAAGGACATCCTCGCGCGTACGGAGACGGCGCCGAAGGTCAAGGTCAAGCACATCCTCCTCGGTTGGGCGGAGACGCACGGCCAGGATCCGCGCGGCGTCAAGCGCACGCGCGCGGAGCTCGAGAAGCTCGTCCACGACACCGTCGACAAGCTCAACAAGGGAGCGAAGATCGAGGGCGTGATGAAGGAGCTCTCGGAAGATCCGGGCTCCGCGAAGTCCGGCGAGGGCTACGACGTGACCCCCGACTCGAAGTTCGTGCCGCCGTTCAAGAACCTGTCGCTCCGCTTGAAGCTCAACGAAGTGGGCGTCGTGAAGAGCGACTACGGCATCCACATCATCAAGCGCGTCGAGTAACCGCGTTTCGGCGCGGCTCGTTAGAGGGCCCGAATGGGCCGGGACGCGGGCCGACGCGTGCTGTGGTCAACGCAAAGGGCAGAGGGGCAAAGCGGCAAAGGGGTAGGCGAGCGTCGCTACCCTTGGTCCGAGAACGTTCGGCCCGGGTTCGATCCGCGTCCCTCGCGCGGCGAGCTCGACCGAAACGACAAACGCCGCGGACCTTGCGGTGCGCGGCGTTCGCGATGACTCGAGAGTGACTTACTTCTTCGCCGGAGCCGGGGCGGGCGTCGCCGCCGCCGGAGCCGGGGCCGGAGCCGGGGCGGCCGGCGCAGCAGCAGGGGCCGCGGGTGCGGTCGCCGCGGCGGGCGTGGCCGACGGGATCAGCTTGAACTCGACGCGGCGGTTCTTCGCGCGCGCGGCGTTCAGCTTGCCGCCGGTGAGGCCGGTGGACGCCTCGACGGGCACGGTGTCGCCGTAGCCCTTCGCCTCGATGCGGCCCTCGTCGATGCCCTTCTTGACGAAGTACGCCTTCACCGACTCGGCGCGCGCTTGCGACAGCGCGAGGTTGTCGGCGAACTTCTTCGACTTCAGCGGGACGTCGTCGGTGTGGCCCTGGATCTCGAGGCGGATGTCCTTGAACTCGACGAGCACCGCGACGGCCTTGTCGAGGGTCGCCGACGACTGCGGCGTCAGATCGGCTTCGCCGGTCTTGAAGTTGATGCCCTGGATCGTGCCGGTGAACGCCTTGAGCTTCTCCGGAATCTCGTCGGGGCAGCCGTCCTCATCCTGGAAGCCGTTCTTGGTCTCCGGCTGATCGGGGCACTTGTCGGCGGCGTCGGGGATGCCGTCACCGTCGTTATCCGGATCCGGGCAGCCGTCGTCGTCCTGGAAGTTGTCCTTGTCCTCGGCCTCGTTCGGGCACTTGTCCTTGGCGTCGGGGATGCCGTCGCCGTCGTTGTCCGGATCCGGGCAGCCGTCCTCGTCCTGGAAGCCGTCCTTGTCCTCGGCTTCCTTCGGGCACTTGTCCTTGGAATCCGGGATGCCGTCGCCATCGGTGTCGACGTCCGCGGTCTTCGGCTTGACCTCTTCGACCACTTCGGGCGTCGGGCGCTTGCCGCCGAACTCGCGCGACAGCGACAACAACACCTCGTAGTCCTCGGTGATACCGCCCTGGCTCGACGGCGGGAGGAGCAAGCGCGCGTCGGCGCGCACGGCCCAACCACCACCGGTCTTGTACGCGACGCCGACGCCGACGTGCGGCATCCAGTCGGTCTCCTTGCGGATGATGTCCGAGTTGACCGTGTAAGCGACGTGCATGAAACCGCCGCCGATCACCGCGAACGGCACGAACGGCTTCTCGGGCGGCACGAACTTGTAGACGAGCTGCGCGCGCGCGACGATATCGATCACGTCGAACACCGTCGTGCTGGGCTCGGTCGGAATGACGCCGCCTTCGACCTCGACACCGAGCCGGTCACCGAAGAACACGCCGATGCGTGCCGCGAAGATCGCGGAGCTCTTCTGCGAGGTCTCGGCGCGCATCGGGTTGACCGACGCGTCGGGAACGCCGAGGCCGTTCGTACCCGAAAACAAATGGAGACCGGCGAAGCCGCCGATCTCGACGCTTGCATGGGCCGCGGTCGTGCCGAGCACGAGCGTCCCTACCAAAGCTGCGGCAAAGCGAGTCATAGCCCCGGGTTTTCGACCAGTCGGGGCCCGTGAAGCAAGGGCTCGGGGCCCAAGAAAGAGCCGATCTAGGCCCGGCGACGCTTGACGGCGCGTTTCGCGAGGTCGAGCACGTCGCGGGCGGTCGGGTTTGCCACGACCCACGCGGCGCCCAGGTACGCTACACCGCCGACGCCGATCTCGGCGACGAGGCTGACCAGCGCGGGCAAGTGAAAGCCGGCGAGCAGGTGGCGCACGCCGACCACGGCGGCGGTCATCGGCAGGCAGGCGAAGACCGGCATCAGCTGCGGCTTGAAGAAGGCCCACAGCCCGATGCCGTCGATCTTCTTGAGCACCATCGCGGTCACGATCACACGGATGAACGTCGCGATGCCGACCGCGACGCACGCCCAGATCACGCTGATCCGGCCGAGCGTCATCAGGCCGACGACCATCGATGTCACCGTCGTGATCTCGAGGACCATCAGGATCCGCGGCCGATCGGTCGCCTGGAGATACGCCGCGCTCGCCCACATCAGCGGCCGGGTCAGCGACATCACCGCGAGCACCGACAGCATCGGCGCCACGTCTGCGCGGTCGGCCTTGAGAAACGCGGCGACCAGGCTCGGGGCGACCGCGCCGAGGCCGAGCACGAGTGGTGACGTGATCAGCGACAGCAGCGACAGCGATCGCACGAGCCCGCGTACGCGCGCCTCGGGCTCGAGCTGCGCGTACGACGGTAGCAGCACGTCGATCGCCTGCTCCGCGACGACCGGCGGGTTGTCGGCGAGGTTGTACGCGACGTTGTAGCTGCCCATCACCTCGGCGCCGTAGAAGCTCGACACGATCAGGTTGTCGCAGCGGCGCGCCGCGAACGAGCTCAACGCCGCGATCCAGATCGGGCCGGAGAACGTGAAGATCTCGCGAACCGCGAACCAGGTGATGCGCGCCGGCTTCAACCAATCTGCGCGATCCGCGGCGCGGACCAAGATCACGACGCGAATTCCAGAGCGCACGATGTTCGCACCGACGATCGCCATGCCGCCGCCGCCGAGCGCCGCGATCGCGATCGCGGCGACGACGAATAACAGATCACCGACGGTGCGCGAGATCGCGACGACCCGAAAGTCCATCGACCGCATCAGCACGCGCTCGGGCACGAGGCTGATCCGGTCGAGCATCGACGCGACGATCAACCCGGGCACGAACTTGGCCATGCCGTCCGCGGCGATCCAGTGGCCGATCGGCTCGCGATAAGCGTAGACCGCGGCCATCGAGACCACGCCGAGCAAGACGTGGATCACGGTCGCGATGAACGCGAGGTCGGGGCGCTCGCGCGCCTTGACGACGACGAACTGGCCGATGCCGAGCGTCGTGATCTGCGAGGCCGTAGCGACGACGAGCCACGCCGCGGTCGCGAGACCGTACTCGGCCTTGCCGTCGTTGGCGTCGAGCAAGTTGATGACGACGATCGTGCCGACGATGCCGGCGACGTTCGCCACGAGCTTGCCCACCAGCATCCAGACGGCGCTGCGGGCGGTGGAGACAGCGAGCGACACTAGGTCGCCACTCAGGCTTTAGTGCGTGCGGCGAGCCGCTCCTCGGCCATCAGGTCGGCGACCTTGTAGGTCGGAGCATCGAGCTTCTTCGAGCGTTCACAGATGTCCCAGATCGTGTCGTAGATCTTCATCGTCTTGTCTCGCGCCACTTTCGCGTCGTAGCCCTTCACTTCCTGGGCCACGTTGACGAGACCGCCCGCGTTGATCGCGTAGTCGGGCGCGTACAGGATGCCGCGAGCGTGCAAGTCGTCGCCATGATGCGGCTCGAGCAGCTGGTTGTTCGCGGCGCCGGCGACGATCGTCGCGAGCAGGTGTGGGATGGTGTCGTCGTTGAGACCCGCGCCAAGCGCGCACGGTGCGAACACGTCGCACGGCACTTCGGCGACCTTCTCGATCGACGTGATCGCGGCGCCAAACTCGCGCTTCGCGCGCTCGCTCTTGAGCTTGTCGACGTCGGCGACCGTGAGCTTCGCTCCGGCCTGGTGGAGCTCCTTGCACAGGTAGTAACCGACGTGGCCGACGCCCTGGACGGCGACGTGGACGCCCTTCAAGTCGTCCTTGCCGAGCTTGAACTTGACGCACGCCTCGATGCCGCGCCGGACGCCGAGCGCGGTGAACGGCGACGGATCGCCCGAGCCACCGTGCGACGGGTCGATGCCGGTCACGTGCTTGGTCTGCGCCCGGATGATCTCCATGTCCTCGAGTCCGGTGCCGCTGTCCTCGGCGGTGATGTAGTGGCCGCGGAGATCCTCGATGAACTTGCCGAACGCGGTGAACAGCGCCGAGCGATCGAAGTGGCGCTTCGGCTTGATGATGACGCTCTTGCCGCCGCCGTGACCGAGCCCGGTGATCGCGGCCTTGTACGTCATGCCGCGGGCGAGCCGGAGCGCATCGATGTACGCGGCCTCGTCCGTGTCGTATTCGATGAAGCGGCAGCCGCCGAGCGCGGGCCCGAGGCGCGAGTCGTGGATGGCGACGATCGCGCGCAGCTGGCTGGCCTTGTCCAGCTTGAAGTGCACTTCGCCGAAGTCGTAGGTCGAGAGCTTGCCGAAGACATCCATTGCCTGAAGGTCGTATCAGATTTTCGTGATGAGGCGCTGCCATCTAGCCGAGATGTCGGGTAGCGGCCGTGGCCTGGGCGTTGCAGTCACGCTGTGCGTGCGGATCACACTCGCTCTTGTACTGGTCGCGTTCGTCCAGGTCGGGTGCGGGGCCGACGAGGCGCTGCTCGGCAAGGACTGCGTGTCGACCGAGGACCAGACATTCGACCTCGAGAATCCGGATACGCCGACCGCCTTCAAGATCGAGCAGTGTCGCGTCGATGTCGACGCGTGCACGCCGCTGTGCACGTACGTGCTCGACCAGCACTCGATCTCGTCGAGCAGTGGCGCGTCCGCGTGTGATGTCGAGTTCGAAGGGGCGGTCACCCACGTCAAAGCCAGCTACCAGGTCTTCAACGGCGGGCCGAACTGCCCGGTCGAAGCAGACAACCAGCCGCCCGGAGGTTTCTGATGACCAAGCTGATCGGACTCGCGTTGTTCGCCGCCGCGTGCGGCACCACGACCAAGCCCGCCACCGATCCGCCGCCGACGTGGGGCGTGCCGATCACGGGCGGGACGATCCTCGCGACGCATGACAACCAGCGCGTCGTCGTCGCCGATCCGGATCGCGATCGCCTGATGGTGGTCCAGCTCGCGACCGGTGCGACGGTCGAAATCCCGCTGCAGGCCGGTGACGAGCCGGGCCGGTTGATCGAGGACGCCGCCAGCCGCATCCACGTCGCGCTTCGCCGCGGTGGTGCAGTCGTGACGCTTCAAGGCACCGACATCGTCGCGCGCCGCGCCGTGTGCGCCGAGCCGCGCGGCCTCGCGTACGACGCGGCCGCCGACGCGATCGACGTCGCGTGTGCGACCGGCGAGCTCGTGACGTTGCCCGCCGCCGGCGGAGACGCGACCCGCAGCGTGTTTGTCGATCGCGATCTGCGGGACGTGTTGATCATCAACAACACGCTCTACGTGACGCGGTTCAAGAAGGCCGAGCTGCTCGCGCTCGACGCGTCCGGAACGATCACGAGCCGCACCGTGATGCCGACGGTCGAGCGCTTCGACAACAGCGGCGAAGGTGGCGCGCAACCTCCGGCGCCCGGCGATGGCGGCGTCGGTAGCGGCGACACGACCGGCCTCATCAGTTCGATCCCCGCGGTCGCGTGGCGCGCGGTCGCCCTGCCGAATGGCCAGATCGCGGTGGTCCACCAGCGCGCGGCGCAGCGCGAGCTCAGCGTGCACCACGGCGGCTACGGCGGGATTGGCTGCGGATCGTCCCCGATCGAGAGCACGATCACGATCGTCACGCCGCCGAACGGTACGAACCCAGCGGCGACGTTCGCGACCGCACCGCTCCAGGGCGCGCTGCCGGTCGATCTGGCCGTCAGCTCCAGCGGCCAGCTCGCGGTCGCGCTCGCCGGTGGCAAGATGATCACGACGGCCTTCGCATCGTCGCTCGCCGCGGACTCGGAGCAGGGCTGCAAGTCGAACGGACAAGGTTCGGGCGACGACCTCGGCGCGCCGACGTCGGTCGCCTTCGACGGCAACGGCGACCTGATCGCGTACTACCCCGAGCTCCCCGCGCTGGTCGTCACCCAGAACGGCGCGAAGCGCACGATCACGCTGCCCGGCGACCTCGGTTACGACTCGGGCCGCAACATGTTCCACGAGCAGACCCCGAGCGGCCTCGCGTGCGCGTCTTGTCACCCCGAGGGTCGCGACGACGGTCTCGTGTGGAAGTTCCAGGAGCTCGGCCCGCGCCGCACGCAGGTGCTCGCCGGCTCGATCCTGGCGCGCGCGCCGTATCACTGGACCGGCGATCAGGCGGATCTGCCGACGCTGATGGACGACGTATTCGCCGTGCGCATGGCGGGTACGCTGCCGACGAATAGCGAGCACCGCTCGCTCGGTCCGTTCCTCGAGCGCATCCCGGCGCCCGCACCGGTCGGGCTCGCGAATGGCGACGCGGCGGCGCGTGGCAAGGCGATCTTCGAATCGTCGGACACCGCCTGCCTCGGCTGTCACGCTGGCCCATTGATGTCGACGAAGCAGATCGTCGATGTCGGGACGGGCGGCGCCTTCAAAGTGCCGAGCCTCGTCGGCGTCGGTGCCCGTGCGCCATTCCTGCACGATGGTTGCGCGACCACGCTGATGGATCGGTTCACGACGTGTGGCGGCGGTGACCTCCACGGCAAGACGTCGCAGCTGAGCGCGGCGCAGCTCTCGGACCTGGTCGCTTATCTCGAGACGCTCTGAACCGCGGGCCAGTCCTCGAGCTTCGCGCGCACGCCGAGCACGTCCTCGGTGACGCTCGCCCACACGAGGTCGGCCACGCGGCCCGCATCGTTCGACGGATCCTTCGCCAGGATCTTGGTGCAGCCCGCGAGGTCGCCCGTGATCACGAACGCGATCCGATCCGCGGCGCGCTCGGTCGCCGCGATCACGCCGAGCGCGGCGGCCATCGGCTGGACCGCGCGCTCGCGTAGCTTCGCGCCGAGCGACCGCGCTTGCTCGAGCTCGACCGGGTGGAGCGAGGTCTGCAGCCAGCGCGCGGCGGGTTGCGGCGCTTCGCCGAGCTGTGGCTGCAGCGCGAGCTCGATGATCTGCGCGAGCTCGCCGGCGCGCGGGCAGAGCAGGCGGGCGATCCGGTCGGTGCGGAGGTCGGCGAGCTGGCGCGCGATCCGGAACACGAGCTCCTTCTCGTCGAGCCGATCCGCGTTCTTCCCGACGATCAACACCGGCGTCAGCACGCCGCCGCGTGCGCGCATCGCCATCTTGACCGGCGCGAGCTGGTCCACCTCGACGTAGACCGGCGGACGTGGAGTGGCGAGCAAGCGGACCGCGCGATCGAGCGCGCGCTTGATCGCCTGAGGCGCGTCGGGCTCCTTCGGCGGCATCGCGATCGGCGGCCGCATCCGCGCGCGCTCGACCGCGAACGGTGGCGCTACGATCGCGAACAGGTGCGAGAGCTGGCCATCGACGTCGAGCCGCGACAGCGCGAGCCAGTCCTCTTGCGCGAGCGGCTTGGTCGGCGGCTCGCGGCGCGGAGCGAGCCGGATCGGGTCGTTCGTCGCGCTCTGCTCGAACAGCGAGTCGATCCCCTTCTTCGAGACCTCGACCGGCGCGGAGCTCGGCGTGCCCGACAGCAAGATCACCGCGTCATCGCACGCGCGCGCGCGATCGAGCTCGCCGATCCGGCCGTACAGCATGCGCAGTGCGCTGTACGACTCGATGCGCTTGTGATCGGCGCGCACGAGCGCCTGGTGGTGATCGATCGACACCGTGTCGTGCTTCGTATCCGAGCCGGCGTAGAGATCGACGAGCCGCAGCCTGCGCGCTGGCTGGTCGGCCGCCGGTGCGAGCTCGAGTCCGACCTCGAACGCGACGAGCGCATCGTCGTGTTGATCGAGATCGAGCAACAGCTCGCCGAGTCGATCCCACAGGCGCAGGCGCTCGCCGCCACGGCCTTCTTCGCCGCGGACCTGCTCGAGCCGGCGGTAGTAGAACGCGACCACCGCGTTGCGGTCGGTGCCAGCGGTGAGCAGGGACTCGAGATCGTCGGCGGCGCCGAACGCGTGCGCGTGATCGTCGATCGCCTTCTCGAACAGCGCTGACGCGCGCTCGTGATCGTCGAGCTCGTCGCGCGCGATCATGCCGGCGAGGTGACGGTAGCGCGCGCGGACTTTCGGATCGCTTTCCGTATCGACGAGCTTCTGGACGACGTCGAGCGAGTAGCTCCAGTCGCCGTCCTCGGTGACGAGCTCGAGGAACTTCGTCAGCAACAGGTGGTCGCCCGGCTTGTGGGCGAGCGCCTCGCGATACATGTCGCGCGCGGCGAGCCGATCGCCGAGCTCGCTGTAGCGATCGCCGATCGCCGCGAACCTTGCCGCGCGCTCGTCGGGCGGCGCGCTGCTCGCGAGTGCGAGCTGATCCTGGATCCGGGTCAACGGATCACCGGAGCCGAGCTCCGTGCGCAATTCGAGCGAGGGCCGATGGTCGGGCTGGAGCACGAGCGCGACGTCGACGTGCTTGGCCGCCGCGTCGCGGTCGCCGAGCTCCTTCGTGGTGCGCGCGAGCTTGTAGTGGAGCTCGATCGCGACGCCGGGCGGCAACAGATCCTCGTCCGCGAGTAGCGCCTCGATCGCGCCGCGCGCCTTGTCCCAGTGCTGCGCCTCGTACAGCATGTCGGCGAGCTCGCGGCGCGAGCCCTTGTCCTCGGGATCGAGGTCGAGCACGCGCGACAGGGCGGATCGAGCGCCGGTCTTGTCGCCCAGCTGCTGGGCGACCTTGCCGCGCTGCAGGAGGTACTCGCGCAGCTTGTTCGGATCGTCGGTGATCCGGACCAGCTCGTCGAGGATGGGTGCGAGCTCGACGAGCTGACCGGAGTCCCAGCACAGCTCGACGACCGCGGCGCCGGCCTTGTGGTTCGACGGATCCGCGGCGCGCGCGTCGAGGTAGAGCGTTTTCGCCCAGTCGGTGTCGCCGAGCGCGACGCACAGGTCGCCGGCATCGGTGAGCCAACGCGAGCGATTCGCGGCGAGCGCAGGCCGTTCGGCGCCGGCCAGCAACAGATTGATCGCGTCGGCGAGCTGGCCGCGGTCGCGGAGCAGTGGAACGAAGCCTTCGACCGCTTCGGCGAGATCCGGATCGTCCTTGCGCGCCGCCTCGAACAAGCTCTGCGCGCGGTCCCAGTTCTCGAGCTTCGCGAGCTCGGCGGCCCGCACCAGCACGCGCGCGCGGGTTTTCGGATCGACGATCGCGCGGCCCGAGCGCTCGAGCACGTTCAGCGCTTCTTCCTCGGGAACGCCGACCACCATCGACAGCCTTGCCAGCGGCTCGAGGACATCCGGCCGATCGGGCTCGAGCCGATCGGATTCGCGATACGCGTCGAGCGCGCCCGCCGCGTCGTTGAGCTCGCGCTCGTGGATCAACCCGATCTCGCGGAGCAACTCTGCGCGCTCCTTGTCGTCGGTCGCGTGGACCGCGCGCCGCCCGAGCAGATCGACGAGGACCGGCCACTCCTGGACCGAGCGGTAGAACAGCTCGAGCGCCTCGTTCGCCTGGACGTGACCGGGCTCGATCAACAACACGCGCTCGTAGCAATCGGCGGCGTGGTAGCCGCGGCCGACGTGCTGCCACGCGGCGGCGATGTCCGCGAGCCGGCGCACGGCACCGTCCTCGTTGATATCGATCAGGCCGTTCATCGCGTCGAGCGGCAGCTCGGCCCAGCGCTCGGTCAGGCGCGCGAGCCGGAGCAGCGGATCGAGGTCGACGGTGCTCGCGTGCTCGGCGAACGCGGACAGCCGCACGACGAGCGCGCGGTCGGCGTCCTTGCGCGCCTCGAGGTTCTCGCTGAGCTCGCGGAGGATCTGTGCGCGTTCGTTCGCTTCCTCGGTCGCCTCGGCACGCTGGAGGTGCATGTCGACGACCTGGTAGCCCTCGGTGTCGAGCGCGCTCGATGCGATCCGTGCGGTGGCGCGTTCGATCGCGGTGCGCAGGCGCGCGCGATCGAGCTCGGGAAACTCCTCGGCGAGCGTGCGCACGAGCGTCTCGACCGCGCCCACCCCGAGGGCCACGCCGGTGCTGGGACCGCGCATGCTGCGAGCGTAACAGGTAACGTACGCGCATGATCACGCGCGCCGGGTTCTTGGTGGTGCCCCTGATTTGGCTGTGGCCTGCAAGAACGACAAGCTTGCGCGGTGGCGTTAACGAGTCGAGCTCATGCCGGCGCTGCTCGCGGTAGTCACGACGTCGCCCGGTGGACTCACGATCGCGATCGCGCGACGCAGCGCAGCCTCGGAGAATGGCTTCTCGAGTCGTGGGGCACCGAGCTTTTCGAGCGCGTCACGCGCCTGCGACGTGAACGCACCACCGGTCATGAACACGATCCGCTGGACGTAGGCGGGATACCTGAGTTCGAGCTGCTCGTAGAGCTCGATGCCGCTCATCTCCGGCATCATGACGTCGCACAGGATCAAGTCGAAGTGCTCGCCCGCGTCGAGGCGTGCCAGGCCGTCGAGCGCGCGCGTCGCGTTGATGACCTCGTGATCGGGCGCGAGCAAGAGCCGGATCGAACGGCCAACCGCGGGCTCGTCATCGATCATCAGGATCCGCGAGCGCGGCTGGGTCGGCATCGGATGCTCCTCGGCGACCGCGAGCGACACCTTCGATGCGATCGGCAGCGCGACCCGAAACGTACTGCCGAAGCCAAGCTTGCTCGTCACGCTGATCGTGCCGCCGAACGCCTCGACGATGCGATCGCAGATCGACAGGCCGAGGCCGACGCCGACGCCGGCCGGTTTCGTCGTGAAGAACGGATCGAAGATCCGCGGCAACACGCTCGCGGGGATTCCGACGCCGGTGTCCTCGATCTCGACGTAGACGCGTGCATCGTCGGCACGGACCCGGATCCGGACCTCGTTCGCGTCGGCGTGACCGTCCTCGATCGCGTGCGCCGCATTGACGAGCAAGTTCAGGAACACCTGGCCGAGCCGCGACGCGTTTGCGATCACCGGCGGGACCTCGGCGTACGACTGGACGATCCGCGCGCGGTGGCGGATCTCGTTGTGGGTCATCTTGATCGACGACGCGAGCACGTGGAGCACGTCGACCGGCGTGTTCGCGTTGTCCTCGGAGCGGGCGAGCGCGCGCAGATCGCGGACGATCGCGCTGACTCGCTGCGCGCCTTCTTGCGCGTCGTTCAAGACCGACTCGAGCTCCTCGCGCGAGAACCGCGACTCGCCTTCGCCATAGAGCACCTTGGGCAGCTCGCTCGCCAGGATCTGGAGGTTCGCCACGACGTACGCGAGCGGGTTGTTGATCTCGTGGGCGACGCCGGCCGCGAGCGTACCGACCGACAGCATCCGATCGGCCACCGCCATGCGCGCGAACAGCTCGCGCCGCTCCGTGACGTCGTTCGCGAGCACGACGTGGGTCGGCTCGCCGTCGTAGTCGAGCAGCACGGACTTGCCTTCGACGTTCACGATGCGGCCGTCGCGCCGAACCATGCGAACCTCGATCGAGCCACTCGCACCCGACGTCGTGGTCTGCACCATCGCCTGGTGGATCGACTCCTGATCGTCGGGATGGACGAACGCGAGCGCGCCCTTGCCGATCAGGTCGGATGGCCGATCCCAGCCGAGCATCGCGACCGCCGCCGGGTTGACGTAGACGAAGCGGCCCGCGCGGTGGACGAGCGTCGCGGTCGGCAGCCGCTCGATCAGCGTGCGGAAGTTCGCCTCCGATCGCCGGAGCTTCTCCTCGGCCTCGTGGCGCTCGGTGATGTCGCGAAAGTTCGTGACGTTCGCGCCGATCGTCGCCTCGTGGGCGAGGTTCGTCGTGTAGGACTCGAACCAGCGGAAGCCGGCCTTGTGGATCGAGCGATGGAGGTTGATCACCGTCTCGCCCGGGCTCGGTCGCTTGAGCGCGCGCGCATCCTCGGGATGGACTCGCGCCATGGCGGGCGAGCCGATGAGCTCGCCGGGCTCGACGCCGAGCAAGCGCTCCGCGCCGGGGCTGAGATACGTCATCCGGCCGAGCGGATCGGTGAGCAAGATCCCGTCGGTCGAGCTCTCGACCATGAGCCGGAAGCGCTTCTCGAGCTCCGCGAGCGGGGGGATGGCGTTGACGAACGTGAACACGTACGGCTTGCCGCAGAGCTCGATGTTCGAGGGTGACAGCTCGACGGAGAGGACAGTGCCATCCTTGGCGCTCGGCCTGCCGTTCTTGTCGCGGAGCTGATCCGCGGTGAGCTCGAGCATCTCGTCGCGCGAGTAGCCGAACAGCGCCACGGCGCCTTTGCTCGCCGCAAGTACTCGGCCGCTTTCGGGATCCGAAAGCACCATCGGTCGAGGCGATAGCTCGAACAACAGACGATACGAAGCGTCTTCCACCCGCCGCTACGGTATCACGCGGCGCGCCGACTCCGGATGTCGAGGACGAGGAGGACGAACGAGGTCAGAACCGCTCCGATGGCGGCCGCGGGCATCGCGATCGTGGCGACGCCGACCTCGACGGCGGCGGCGCCGAGCTCGTCGTTGGCCTCGAAAGCGACCATGCCGCAGCCGATCCGGATCGCGATCGCGAGCGCCAACACCAAGATCGCCACGACGAGCGCACCGATGATCCGGCCGCGGTGAAAGACCCCGGTGACCACGTCGAAGAAGATGAGTGCGGCCATCACCGCGCACAGGCCGATCACCATCCAGGTCAGCGCGAGGAGCGCTCGCCCGGCCTGCTTCGCGTCCTCGTCGCTGATCCCCGACAGCGCGTCCATCGCGTCGCCGGCGTCCTCGAGGTAGTCCTTCGCGCGCCCGCTCGCATGCGGGGTGACCTTGCCGACCATCGCGCCACCGAGCCGCGCGGCACTGTTGTGACGATAGGCGGCGAGCAGCTTGCGGATCAGCCGGCGGTTGCGGGCCGCGCCGTGCAGCGACAGGGTCTCGCGCTTCGACATCACGTGACCGGCGACCGGAACGTCGAGTACGGGCATGAACACCGACAGCGCCGCCACCACGGCACACACGATGAACACCCAGCTCGCGGCCCTCACTCCTGGATCATAATCTATGATGGCCGCGAGTCATGGATCCAGCCGGACCCGACGATCAACCGAGGCCCGAGCTCGCCGCCGCGATCGTCAAACCCGTGACGATGCACAAGGCCGAAGCGATCTCGCGCAGCTTCCTCGGCATCTCGCTCAAGCGCGGCTACCGGCTCAACATCCTGGCCGACGAGGTCCTGCCGTCCGAGCGGGCGACGCTCGAGTCCGAAGCGCGTCACATCACCGATCCGGATCAGCAGGCGTTCCTCGCATGGCGACGCTCGGTGCTGTTGCTGGTCGCGCTGATGTTCGTCCCGCTCACGGTGTCGCGGTTTCTCGAATCGTTCGATGGCCCGAAGCTGCCGATGACCGGCCGCGTGTTCGAGCTGTTGCCGGCGTTCGCCGAGGGTCTATTCTGTCTCGTCGCGTTCGACCAGCTCAAGAACTGGGCCCAGTGGGCGCGCCAGCGCCGGATCTTGCTGTTCGCGTGGGGCCTGTACTTCCTCGCTCCGTTCATCGTCTATCTGTTCCCGTTCCGCAGCGTGATCACGAACTGGGAGCAGATGGTCGAGGCGTCGAAGCTCGGCTCGATCTCGCTCGCGACCAAGCACAACTTACGGATGATCGTCGGGCTCGCGTTCGGCTTGAACGCGCTGCTCGCGCTCGGCCCGAAGATCATCTCGCTGATGCCGGGCCTGATCCGCGCGTCGATCGTGACAAAGCTGTTGTTTCCGGGCACGACCGCGCCGGGCTGGCTGATGATGCTCGCAGCGCCGTTCTACGCGCTGTTCGCGTACATCATCGTGCTCGTCCCGTATCAGGTCACGGGCAGCTGGTTCTTCGTCGCCGGCAACGGTGGCCTCCTGATCGCGCAGATCTTCATCGCGGTGTCGGGACGCCGGTTGACCGTGCCGCTCACCCACGCCGAATCGCACGAGCGCGTCCACAAGACCTGGATGATGTACATCGGCATCCTCGTCGTCTCGATGGTGTTCATGGTCTGGGGCCTCGCGGACTTCATCAAGGCGCTCCACCTCGGCCCGTGGCGCGTGGTGTCGAGCGTGCTCAGCGTGATCTCGAACGTGTTGCTCGACACCCTGATCGGCACCGACGCGATCGTCGCGGCGATGGCGCACTTCCGGCGCAAGGCGGTGCCCGATCCGCAACACGAGCTGCTGCTCCAGGAAGCCGAGCGCAAGCTCGACGTGTTCACGGCATAGGAGCAGAGAGGGCGGTCACGAGCTCCGCGTGGAACCGGCCATTCGACGCGATGCCGAAGCCGGCTTCGAACGACGGACCACCGGTCCAATCGGTGAACGTGCCGCCGGCTTCCTGGACGAGGATCGCCGGCGCTGCGAGGTCCCATGGCTTCACGCCGCCCTCGATCCACGCCTCGGCGCGGCCGTCGAGCACGAGTGCGCAGCCGGCGAGGTCGCCGTAGCAGCGCGACGACGCCGCGCGCTTCATCAGATCCAGGATGCCGGGCTTGCCGATCATCCGGCGGAGCTCGCCGATCGAGAGCGTGGCGTCCGCGAGCTCGGCGATGCCCGAGACCGCGACGCGCGTGCCGTCGCGAAAGCACCCGCCGCCCTTGCGAGCCCAGTACGTCGTGCGCTGCGCGGGCAGGGCGATCGCACCGGCGACGAGCTCGCCGCGAACCTCGAGCGCGACCATCGGCCCCCACATCATGCCGCCGCGCGCGAACCCACGCGTGCCGTCGATCGGATCGACGATCCACCGGATGTCGGGGTTGCCGTCTCGCTCGCCGCCTTCCTCGCCGAGGATCGCGTGATCCGGAAACGCGGCGCGAATGATCGATACGATCTCGTCCTCGGCGGCGCGATCGGCGGCGGTGACCGGCGTGAGATCGGGCTTGGTCTCGACGACGATGCCCTTACGCAGGTGAGCGAGCGCCGCGGCCCCAGCGGCGGCGACAGCATCCTTCGCGACGGCAAGAGCGGCATCCAGATCCATGTGCGCTAAGATTACCCGGTGGGACGGCTCGAGAACATCATCGCGCGGCACGAGGAGCGCAAGAAGCTCACGTCGCGGCGCGTGGTGCTCTACGCGGTGTTCGCGCTCGTGATCGTCACGATCATCCTGATGCAGTGCACGAACCTCGGCATGCCGAAGCCGTTGCCTCCCCACCCGCCGCCGGCGAGAGCCGATCGCGTCGACGACGTGTATCTCGGTGTGCCGAAGCCGCAGCCCGCGAAGCCGGCCGCACACTGAACGGTGCTGATACGATGCGCGGCATGAAGATCGCGCTCACGTTCCTCATCGTCGCCGCGCTCGCCGCGACCGCGCACGCGAGGATCAAGACCCGGCTCGTCGAGTACAAGCAGGGCACGACCGTGCTCGAGGGCTACCTCGCGTACGACGACGCCGTGAAGGGCAAGCGCCCCGGCGTGCTGGTCGTCCACGCGTGGATGGGCCTCGACGACAACGCGCGCAAGCGAGCCGACATGCTTGCCGGGCTCGGCTACGTCGCATTCGCGGCGGATATCTACGGCAAGGGCGTGCGGCCGAAGACGCCGGACGAGGCCGGCAAGCTCGCGGGCACCTACAAGGGCAACCGCAAGCTGTTGCGCGAGCGCGTGCAGGCCGGATTCGACACGCTGTTGAAGCAAGCGAACGTCGATGCGGCGAAGACCGCCGCGATCGGATTTTGTTTCGGCGGCACGACCGCGATCGAGCTCGCTCGTAACGGAGCCGCGATCAGCGGCATCGTCACGTTCCACGGTGGCCTCGATTCGCCGACGCCCGCCGACGGCAAGAACATCAAGGCGAAGCTGCTCGTGCTGCACGGTGCGTCCGATCCGCACGAGAGCGCGAGCGACCTCAACGCGTTCCAGAAAGAATTGACCGACGCGAAGGTCGACTGGCAGTTGATCGAATACGGCGGCGCGGTCCACTGCTTCACCGACCAGAGCGCCGGCACGGATCCCGCGAAGGGCTGCGCGTACGACCCGTCCGCAGACGCGCGGTCGTGGGCCGCGATGCGCGCGTTCTTCGACGAGATCTTCGGCAAGACGAAGAAGTCATGACGTTCATCCTTGGCGGCGTGCAGTCGGACTTCGCGCGCCACCTTGCCAGAGAGCAGCACGAGGTCGCGGATCTGGTCGGCGAGCTCCTCGACGGCGCGCTCGCTGCAGCCGCGCTCGAGCCCGGCGACATCCAGACGATCCACGTCGGCAATGCTTTCGGTCAGCTGTTCACCGGTCAGGGCCAGCTCGGTGCGATGCCGGCGACCGTGCGGCCTGCGCTGTGGGGCGTCCCGGCCGCGCGTCACGAGGCGGCATGCGCGTCGGGCTCGATCGCGATCCTCGCCGCGCTGACCGAGCTCGCGGCCGGCCACTACGATGTGGCACTCGTGCTCGGCGTCGAGCAGGAGCGCAACGTGCCCGGCGAAGATGCCGCGCGCTTCCTCGGTGCCGCCGCGTGGGTCGGCCACGAAGGGCAGGGTGCGCGCTACTTGTGGCCGCACATGTTCTCGCAGATCGGTGATGCGTACGCCGAGCGCTGGGGGCTCGATCCCGCGCACCTCACCGCGATCGCCCAGAAGAACCTGGCGAACGCGCGCGCGAACCCGCTCGCCCAGACCCGGACCTGGGCGCTCGACGATGCGACGTTCGGCGACCCCGCGAAGAACTACGTCGTCGAGGGGCGGTTGCGCCGTTACGATTGCGCGCAGGTCACCGACGGTGGCGCTGCCCTCGTGCTCGCGTCACCGCGGTTTGCCGCGTCCTGGGCCGCGCGCCGTGGCAAGGACCTGGAGACCACGCCGCGGATCCTCGGCTGGGGCCACCGCACCGCGGGCCTATCCCTCGGAGCGAAGCTCGAGCGCAGCGCGCACACTGGCGGTTTGCTCGTGCCGCACGTCGCCGAGGCTGTTGCCGATGCGCGAGCGCGCGCCGATCGCGGCAAGGATCGGATCTCGGCCTACGAGATCCACGATTGCTTCACGACCACCGAGTACCTCGCGATCGATCACCTCGGCCTCACCGCGCCGGGCGAGTCCTTCAAGGCGATCGAGAGTGGCGCGACGCAGCGCACGGGCGCCACGCCGGTCAATCCGAGCGGCGGCCTGATCGGAGGCGGTCATCCGGTCGGCGCGACCGGCGTGCGGATGGCCCTCGATGCGGCGCACCAGGTCGCGGGCACCGCAGGTGCGATGCAGGTCGAGGCTGCGACCGCCGTGCAGACGCTGAACCTCGGCGGCAGCGCGACGACGATCGTCAGCTTCGTGATCGGCATATAGTTCGCGGATGCAGCTCCGCGAGGTCGGCCGGATCCCGAATCGCCTCCCCGCCGATGACGATCATCCGTATCGCACCGGCGCGTGGGCGCCGACGTTCGTCGAGTACGACGCCGACGACCTCGACGTTGTCGAAGGCGCGATTCCCGCCGAGCTGCGCGGGACCTACCTGCGCAACACCGAGAATCCGGTGATGCCCGCGCTCGGCCGCTATCACCCGTTCGACGGGGACGGCATGGTCCACGCGATCCGGTTCGGCGACGGCCGTGCGAGCTATCGCAATCGGTTCGTGCGGACCCAAGGGCTCGCGGCCGAGCTCGAGGCGGGCGCGCCGCTGTGGGCCGGCATCATCGAGCCCCCGGCGAAGTCGGAGCGCGATGGCTGGGGCGCGCGCGGCCGCCTGAAGGACGCGTCGTCGACCGACGTGATCGTCCACAACGGCGTCGCGCTGACCACTTTCTATCAATGCGGCGACGTCTACCAGCTCGACGCGGCGCTGTCCGATCGCGGGCGTGCGCCGTGGGTGCCGGCCGGTGGGGTGTCGGCGCATCCGAAGCTCGATCCGGCGACCGGCGAGCTGATGTTCTTCAACTACGGCACGACCGCGCCGTTCATGCACTACGGC
>JBDUAS010000586.1:0-2082 GCA_040004535.1 Deltaproteobacteria bacterium | reverse complement strand
GCCGAGGTCCACCTGCGCGGCAACGAGATCACGATCGAGGGCGAGGACCGCGCGACCGAGACCGCGAAGTCCGCGCTCGAGCAGCTCTACGCGCTCGCGCTCGCGGGTAAGCCACTGTCGTCGGACGACGTCGTGCGCGCCGTGAAGTTGTTGCAGGGCGAAGGCACCGCCTCGATCGAAGCCGTGTTCGGCGACACGATCCTGAGCCCGCGCACCGGTCGTCCGATCGTGCCGAAGGGTGCGACCCAGAAGCGCTACGTCGACCTGGTGCGCACGAACGAGGTCGTGTTCGCCGTCGGACCCGCGGGTACCGGCAAGACGTACCTCGCGATGGCGCTCGCGGTCCGCGCGTTGCTCGACAAGCAGATCCGCAGGATCATCATGACTCGCCCCGCGGTCGAGGCCGGCGAGTCGCTCGGCTTTCTGCCCGGTACGCTCGAGGAGAAGATCGATCCATACCTGCGCCCGCTGTTCGACGCGCTCGGCGACATGATCGACCTCGACAAGCTGCAGCGCCTGATGGCCGACAAGATCATCGAGGTCGCGCCGCTGGCGTTCTTGCGCGGTCGCACGCTCAACGACGCGTTCATCGTCCTCGACGAGGCGCAGAACACGACGCCGGCGCAGATGAAGATGTTCCTGACCCGCATGGGCTACGGCTCGCGGATGATCATCACCGGTGACCCGACCCAGACCGACTTGCCTGCCGGGCAGCGCAGTGGCCTCCGCGACGCGCTCGGCCTCGTCGAGGGCATTCGCGGGATCGGCCTGATCGAGTTCGGCGACGCTGACGTCGTGCGCCATCCGCTGGTCGCCGCGCTGATCCGTGCATACGACGCGCGCGACCGTGCGCGGTCCGCCGCCAGCGAGGAGCGCCGGCCGCGCGTCGAGACGAACCAGCACGAAGACACGCGCGGCACCGGTCCAGGCACGCTAGACTCGTAGCCGATGGTGGTGGGCTCGCCCGACGACTTGGTCACGGCCGTATCGCGCGACAAGCGCATGAGCGGATACCGCGTGCGGCGTCAGGGTGATGGTTGGATCGAGCTCGAGGTCCAGTCGCAGCGCGCGAAGGTGCCGGTGATGCTCGTGCTCGCGTGGCCGGACGTGTGGAAGGACAGCGCGCAGCTCGCGCCGCACCTGACGCGCGCGCGGTCCGGCAACTACGGCTTGATCGTCGTCGGCGGCGACCAGGAGATCGACGATGCGCAGCTCGATGCGGTCGACGCGGATCTGACGGCGCTGGTCACGCCCGTGTCGATGGTGACGCTATTGCTCGCGCTACGGATGCGCGCCGAGGCGATCGCGATGCGGATGCAGGCGGCGACGATCGAGCTCGAGCACGAACGGTCGCGTCACGAGAACGAGATGTTGATCTCGATCGGGCGCGCGCTGTCGCAAGAGCGCGATATCGAGTCGCTGCTCGCGATCATCTTGCGCCGCGCGTGCGAGGTCACGTCGGCGGACGCCGGCAGCGTCTACATCGTCGAGGGTCACGACGAGGATCTGCTCAAGCGCCGCCTGCGGTTCGCGGTGTCGCAGAACGAGTCGCGCGACGTCCAGTCGTCGGGGTTCACGATGGCGGTGGCCGCGTCGTCGATCGTCGGCTCGTGCGTGCTGTCGGGCGATCGGATCAACGTGCCGGATCTGTACAAGCTCGACGAGCCCGGCATCGGCAACAACCCGTGGGGCTTCATCCACGACCGCAGCTTCGACGACAAGTATCGCTATCAAGGCCGCTCGGTCCTCGCGGTGCCGATGATCTCGGCGCGCGACGAGGTGATCGGCGTGATCCAGCTGATCAACAAGCGCGCGAAGGGCTTCATCCAGCTCGAGAACCCGAGCGACTTCGAGCAGGGCGTCGTGCCGTTCGACGCGGTGTCGGAGACGTACGTCTCGGCGCTCGCGTCGCAGGCCGGGATCGCGCTCGAGAACGTGCTGCTCTACGAAGAAGTCCGCACGTTGTTCGACAGCTTCGTGAAGGCCTCGGTGACCGCGATCGAGTCGCGTGATCCGACGACGTCGGGTCACTCCGAGCGCGTCGCCGAGCTGACGGTCGGCCTCGCGAAGGCGGTCAACCGG
>JBDUAS010000099.1:0-23105 GCA_040004535.1 Deltaproteobacteria bacterium | reverse complement strand
TGCGCTGGAGTGCCGGATCGATCGCGGATTCGGCGTTCGTCGTCAGCACGCTGACTCCGTCGAACGTCTCCATCCGCTGGAGGATGTAGTTGACCTCGAGGTTCGCGAACCGATCCTGCGCGGACTTGAGCTCGGTGCGCTTGCCGAACAGCGAGTCGGCCTCGTCGAACAGCAGCATCGCGTGAGCGTCCTGCGCCTCGTCGAAGATCTTCCCGAGGTTCTTCTCGGTCTCGCCGACGTACTTCGAGACGACGGCCGAGAGATCGATGCGCACGAGCTCGAGCCCGAGCTCCGACGCGACGACCGACGCGGCCATCGTCTTGCCGGTGCCGGGCTCGCCGGAGTACAGCGCCGCGACGCCGCGCGAGATACCGAGGTGGCGCTGGTAGCCCCAGCGCTCGAGGATCTGCGAGCGGCCTTTGACCATCGCGATCATGTCGCGCAGCGTGTCGACGACGTCGTCGGGCAGGACGAGCTCGTTGAACTTCGCCTTGCGCGACACGACCTGGCCGAACGTACCGAGCCGCAGCGACAGCCGGCGTCCGACCGCGCCTTCGAGCACCTCGAGATCGAAGCCGACGCTGGCCGCGGCCGCGTGACGTGCGGCCTCGGCGACGACCTCGGCGATCGCACCGGGGCCGATCACGTAGCGTGCGGCGAGCTCGGCGGCATCGGCGATCGGACCTTTCGCTCGCGCGAGTGCGTGCTCCCACGCGTGCTGGCGATCCGCGAGCTCGGTGCGTGGCATCGCGACGAGCAGTGCCGGCCGACGCAGCTCGAGGTGGCCGCCGCGGCCGGTCGAGGCGACGCACAGGACGCCGGGAGAGCCCGCGATCGCGTCCGCGTGATCGGCGGCCATCGTCCCGCTCTCGTCGTACAGCGCGTCGGCGTCCGCGAGGAACGGCACCGCGTTGCGCAAGCGTGCGGCGGCGAGCGCGAGGGCAAGGATGGGTCGGCCGCCGCGCTTTTCGGCGACGAGCAATTGCGGGATCGGGATCACGAGGAGCGGGCGTTGCAATGCCTTCGCGAGCCGCTGCGCGCCGGCGCGCCGACCGCTGCCTCGTGGTCCGCGGAACACGACCGCGATCGCCGCGATCGCGCGCGGCACGAGCCCGTCGATCGCGGCCGCCGTCGCCGCGGGGAGCACGACCGTCGACTCCGCCATCACCGGCACGAGCTCGCACAGCGAGACGAGCGGCGGTTGCAGGCCGTCGTCGCCGAGCAGCCAGGCGAGCACGGCGGGGGCGAGCTCGAGCGAAGCATCGAGGCCGTCGCCATCGACGACGATCGCGCGGCCACGGCGCAGCGCACCGCTCGGCGCGGTCGCGGCGAGCAGCTCGCGCGGCAGCAGGTCGAGCACGTCGGCGCAGGTCTCGACGTACAGCGCCGGCTTCTTGCGCGGCGCGAGTGCGTGGACGAGCTCGCGGGTATCGAGATCGAGCGCGTACGCGAGTGCGATCGCGACGAGCCCACTCGGGATGGCGCCGACACCGAGCCGGTTGCACAGCACCGCGAGCCGCGAGTCTTCGGCACTCGCGACCAGCTTCGCGGAGCGCGCGCTCGCTTCGTCGATCGCTGCCTCGACCTCGGCGTTCGCCTTCGCGTGCGTGTTCTGCGGCCGCAGCGTGCCGCCGGCGATCCGGGCCGCTGCTTCTGGATCCCGAAGATAGATCTGGGACGGCGAACGTGGATCGCCGGCGCCGGCGTTGAGCCGACGCAAGACTGCAGCCTCGGCGTGCAGGCGAATCTCGGCGACGACCGCATCGATCCACGCGTGCTTGGTCACGTGGGGGCTCCGTCGAGGGGCCAAGCGTTGGTCACGCCGGAGGATCGGGCGCCGGCCAGTCGCGGGCCGGTCGCGGGCCGTTGCGTTTCGGATTTTACGCCAAGAGGACAAGAGGCCAAGCCGCCGAGGAGTCGGCGGCTCGCCGCGCGAGGGACGCGGGCCGCTCGCGGGCCGTGCGACGGTCTCGGTTTGTTCTTAGCCATCGTTCCGTCTCCAGAACGGCTTGGTCTTTAGCTTCTGAGGCTCGGCGATCTTGGCTTCGGCGAGGTCTTGCCTGGAACCGACCGTCGTCTCGTGTGGCGGGTCTTCTTTCAACGGTGGACCATCGAGCGTAGATGGAAGCTTCGGCTCGTCTTTGCGCTCGCCGGTCAGCGATGTCGGCGGCTTGACGATCTTTGGCTCTGGACCGTCGAGGTTTGACGCGGGCTTCGGAAGCTTGCGCTCGGGACCATCGAGCGACATGTCGTCGGGTTTCGCGGCCGGCTTCGGTTTGTCGGCGGTGTCGGTATCCGCCTTGTCGAGGCCGACCTCCTGGTTCGCCTCGAGTAGCTCGTCCTGCGCATCCTCGAGATCCTTCAGGTCGTGGCGCAACGAGCCGATGCGCTGCACGAGATCCTGAAATGGCCGAGTGAGCTCCGACATCACGCGCGGCTGCAGCACGGCGAGCGCCTGCTCGAGCAAGTCGCGGCGGTCCGACGCGTACACGAACTGCGAAAGCTCGCCGTCGCGGCCGGTCACCGCGGCCTTCAACGCCTCGAGTGCGCGCAGCTCTTTCTGCGGCAGCGCGAGATCGTTGATCACGACGTGACGGTGCTCGAGGATCTCGCGCATCGCGGCGAGCAGCGAGCTCTCGTGCTGCTGCGCGAGGACATCGTCGATCCGGATCGCGTCGACCTCTTCTTCGTCCTCCTGGACGAGGTCACTCTCGCGTTGACCCTTCTCGCGGTCGAGCTCGGGGCCGTCGACGTCTTTGTCCTCGAACCTCAATCCTCGATCTTCTCCCACCACTGACACCACCACTCGGCACCGACGAGGATGCGCAGCTTCGGGTGCCAGCAATACGCGAGCTTCTTGTCGGGATCGAGGTAGTACAGGCAGTTCTGGCACTTCTCGTCGCCGTACGGCACGCCCTTCAGGACGTTGTCGTCGATCATGTGCGAGAGGCGCAGCGCTTCCTTCTCGTCGATTTCTTTCGGTTCGGGCTTGGGCAGAAGATCGTCGGCCATTACTGGCCAGACTTTACTACTTCTTGCGCAAGCGCTGCGCGAACCACGCGACGGTCTCGGCCATACCCTCGGCGACCTGGTGGGTCGGCGCGTAACCGAGCGTGCTCGAAATCTTCTCGATCGATGCCTGCGAATGCGCGATGTCGCCGGAGCGCGGGCCCTCGAACACCGGCTCCGCCGTCGCGAGCTCCGGGATGTCTTTCGCCAAGTTGTCGCGGATCATCGCGAACAGCTCCTTGAGGTCCGTGCGGCCGTTGCAGCCGCAGTTATAGACCGTGCCGGTCGCTTCGGGTTTCGCGGTCGCGGCGAGCAAGTTCGCCTGGACGATGTTGTCGATGTAGCAGAAGTCGCGGCTATTCGAGCCGTCGCCGAAGATCACGGGCGGCTTACCGGCGACGAGCGCGGCGATCCAGCGCGGGATCACGGCCGCGTACACGCCGTCGGGATCCTGGCGGCGCCCGAACACGTTGAAGTAGCGCAGGCCGATCGTGCCGAGCCCGTACGCCTCGTGGAACGTCTGGGCGTAGACCTCGTCGGTGCGCTTCGTCGCCGCGTACGGCGAGAGCAGCCGACCCGTGCGGTCCTCGACCTTCGGCAGGCCCGGATGATCGCCGTAGACCGACGAGCTCGACGCGAACACGAAGCGCTGAACGCCCGCCTCGCGCGCGGCATTCAACACGTTCAAGAAGCCGTTGACGTTGTGCTCGTGCGACGCGATCGGATCCTTCATCGAGCGTGGCACCGAGCCGAGCGCGGCCTGGTGGAGCACGATGTCGACGTTCTTGACCGCCTTCGCCGCGACCTCGGGATCGCGGAGGTCGCCCTCGATAAACTTGAACTGGAGCTTCTCGTCGGGATTGATCGAGAGGACGTCGTCGATGTTGTGCTTGTGCCCGGTGATGAAGTTATCGACGCCGACGACGCTCTGGCCGAGATCGAGCAGCCGCTCGAGCAGGGCCGAGCCGATGAAACCGGCGACGCCGGTGACTAACCAGCGCCGCGGCGAGTTCACGAGATCTGCGCAGACGTGGTCGTACTTGGTCATCAGTTGGCCTCGCCGAGCGTTGACATTGACTTCGACGCGAGCTCGAGCCCCACCGTCGACGTGATCTTGCGTCTGGACGTTTGGACGCGCTCCGGCGACCGAAGGTCAACGTCATCGTCATCGGTAGCGTTCATGTTCACGTCAACGGATTACAGGCTCCACTGCCGGATGCCGCGAGGGGGCTGCTTCACGGGCAGCACGCTCTTGACGTCGATCACGACGCCACCGTCGCGGACGCGCGCGTAGATCGCGTCGACGTCCTTCATGTAGTCCTTGTGCGAGACCGCGAGGATCAGCGCATCGAGACCCTGGAACTTGTCGAGCGGCGTGATGTGCACGCCGTACTCGTGGTGCGCTTCCTTCGGGTCGCCCATCGGATCGTGGACGATCGCGTCGATGCCGTATTCAGCGAGCTCCTTGATGATGTCGGGGATCTTGGAGTTGCGGAGATCCGGGACGTTCTCCTTGAACGTGAGGCCGAGGATGCCGACCTTCGCCTTCTTGAGCGGCACGTCCATCGACGTCAGGTACTTCACCGTCTTCTGGGCGAGAAATGGGGCGACGTTGTTGTTGACGCGGCGGCCGGCGAGGATGACCTCGGGCAAGTAGCCGAGCTCTTCGGCCTTCATCGTCAGGTAGTACGGGTCGACGCCGATGCAGTGACCGCCGACGAGGCCGGGCGTGAACTTGAGGAAGTTCCACTTGGTGCCGGCGGCGTCGAGCACGTCCTGGGTGCGGATGCCCATGCGATCGAAGATCAGCGCGAGCTCGTTCATCAACGCGATGTTGAGATCGCGCTGGGTGTTCTCGATCACCTTCGCAGCTTCTGCGACCTTGATCGACGGCGCGCGGTGGACGCCTGCGGTGACGACCGAGCCGTACACGACCGCGACGCGCTCGAGCGCTTCGGGGGTCTGACCGGAGACGACCTTCAAGATCTTCTCGAACGTGTGCTCCTTGTCGCCCGGGTTGATCCGCTCGGGCGAATAGCCGAGGAAGTAGTCGACGCCGTTCTTGAGGCCGCTCTTTTCGTCGAGGATCGGACCGCAGATGTCCTCGGTGACGCCGGGATAGACCGTCGATTCGTACACGACGATGTCGCCCTTCTTGAGGTGCGGACCGATCGTGCGCGACGCCGAGATCATCGGCGTTAGGTCGGGGCGGTTGTTCGAGTCGATCGGTGTCGGCACCGCGACGATGTAGAACGTGCAGTCGGCGAGCTTCGCCGGGTCCGCGGTCATGTCGAGCTTCTTCGCCGATGCGAGTTGCTCGTCGCTGACCTCGAGCGTGTCGTCGTGGCCGCGCTTGAGCTCTTCGACGCGCGTCGCGCGAATATCGAAACCAACCGTCGGAAGCTTGCGTCCAAACGAAATCGCGACCGGAAGTCCGACGTATCCGAGTCCGATTACCGCGATCTTTTCCTGCTCGAGAGAAGCCATCGTCGGCAAGAAGAACACGATCACTATCCGACGAGCAAGACGCCGAGGAACCGTCCGTGTGGCATCAAGCGCGCGAGCTCGATCAGCTCGTGCTCCCGCGTCCTGTGCGCACGTCCCACGACGGCGACCCCGTCCATACATGCGGCGGCCGAAGCGTGCTCGCCAAGCAGCTCGAACCCGGTGAGATCCACGAGCACATGTGCGAATAAGTCACTGCCTTCGAGCAGGACGCGAGCGAGTTGCGGGACAACCTGCCCGGCTTGCTCCACGCGTGGCGGCGTCAACAAGGCGAGCGAGTCGCGCAACCATCGCGTCGCGAACACCGAATCGTCATGGTCGGTCCGGGTGCCCGTGGCGATCTTGGCGAGTGCGGGGTACCGCACATTGGCGTCGACGACCGCGACCGTCGCGCCGGTGAGAGCGCCGAGCGCGAGCCCGAGGTGGATGATCACCGGGGGCACGGCGACCTTGTCGTCGCTGGGCACGAATCCGACCACGCGCAGCCCGTCACCGCGGATCTTGCGCGCGATCCGCGCACACGCGGCTTCGAGCTCGCCGAGCACCGCGCGATCGAGCTCGATCCCGATCGAGGCGAGCAGGTCGTCGTCTACGCGTTGATCCACGGCCGCGAGCTTGCCACCTGGCTTGCAGGCGCGGTAGCCGTTAACCGTGCCGTCGATCGACTCCGCAGCGCCATTCGGCGCCGCTGCTCCGCCCGGCAGAGCCGGGCTCGCGATCGTCCACGTGCTGTCGTCGTACGGGGTTGGTGGGCAAGAGCGTGTCGCATTGGATCTCGCGATCGGCCAGCGCGCCCGCGGCCACGACGTCGCCGTGATCTCGCTGGCGCCGCCGCCCGACGGTGCGATGGCCGACGAATTTCGCGAGCATGGCATCACCGTCGATCGCGTCGCGAAGCGCGGCGGACTCGATCCGACGCTGATCCCGCGGCTCGTGATGGCGCTGCGCCGCCACCATGCAGACGTCGTTCACACGCACAACCCGCTGCCTCTCATCTACGGCGCGCCAGCCGCACGGTTGGTGAGAGCCGTGGCGATCCATACGAAGCACGGCAAGAACCCCGGATCGCGTGGACTCGTCGCGTTGCGTCGCGCGGCCGCTCGCCTCGTCCACGCGTTCGTCGCCGTCTCGGAGACCACCGCGGAGCAAGCACGCGCGCAGCACGATTGCCCGCCCGCGAAGCTCCACGTGATCGCCAACGGCATCCGCCTGGATCGCTACGCTCCGGATCCGGCGGCGCGCGCGGCGGCGCGAGCAGAGCTCGGCCTCGACGGCGCGTACGTGATCGGCACGGTCGGCCGGATCGACGACAACAAGAACCAGGCGATGCTCGTGCGCGCTCTCGCGCCGCGGCTCGGTCGCGACGTCCGGCTCGTGATCATCGGCGAAGGCCCAGCACGCGCGGCGGTCGAGGCCGAGGTCGCGCGCTTGAAAGACCCGACCACGGTCACGCTGACCGGCCGCCGGATGGACGTGCCGAAGCTGGTCCACGCGTTCGACGTGTTCGCGCTGTCGTCGACCACGGAGGGCCTGCCGCTCGTCGTGCCCGAGGCGATGGCGGCGGGCTTGCCGATCGTGACCACGGCCGTCGGTGGCTTGCCGGGCGTCGTCGACGAAGGCCACACCGGCCTGCTGGTTCCGGTCGACGAGCGCGCGTTCGGCCAGGCTCTCGGCCGGTTGATCGACGACCGCGCGCTCGCGAAGCGACTCGGGACCCACGCGCGCGAGGTCGCGCTGTCTCGCTACTCGAGCGATCGCATGGTCGATGCGTACCTCGCGCTCTACGCCGCTAACCGTTGAGCCGGATCCAGATCTCGTTATCCGCCGCGGCATCTCGCTCGCGGATCGCGCGATGCATTTCGAACACGTAGTCCTTGAGCAACCGTAGATCGCGCTGCGCCGCGATCACGATCCGATAGCCGGTACGGCGCAGCAGCCCGAACGGGCCCGCCATCGGCGACTTCGACGGCACCAGCGTGTCGAACATGACATCGCCGCGCGCCCACATCACCTCGTCGAGCGCGGGGACCTCGAGCTGGAGCGGCACCTCTTTCAGGATCCGGCCGCCGTGATACGGCCGCTCGACCCGGGCGCCTTCACTCGACAGATCGACGACGAGCGCGCTGTTCTCGCGATCGTCGATCAGCTCCCAGCACAGCGCCTCGGTCTCGATCCGCGGACTGACGCGACGAATTTCGTGCATCCGAAAATTTTCGGGCACCCGTGCGGATCGGAGCAACTTCTCAGCTTACATAAGCGAGCCGCGGCACCGCGATCTGCGCGAGGAACATCGCGTCGCTGAGCTCGCGGTCCGTCGACAACCGGCAGATGTCGAAGCGATCCGTCGGGATCATCCGGCCGAGTGCGCCGGGCCAGATCCGGGTCGCACCTGTCGCGTTCGTGAACCCGACCTTGTAGCCGGCGCGGGCGACGGCGTCGCGGATCGGCTTGATGTGCGCGATCCGATAGCCGACCGGATATGCGATCGCCTTGCACTCCTTGCCAAGCTGAGCCTCGAGCTCGCGCTTCGAACCGGCGAGCTCGTCCTCGAGCGTCGCGGGATCGAGCGTCTGCAACACGCGGTGCCGTCGCGAGTGCGACTCGATGTCCATGCCGTTGTTCGCGAGCGTGCGGACGTCATCCCACGTCATCACCATCTTATTCGCGTGCTCGCTCTCGGCATCGCGATGCCATTCGACGCCGAACGCTGACGCCAGCTCGCCGAGGAAGCGCTCGAGGTCGAGGCCGGTCGTGTCCTTGATGATGTGCGCGAGCGTACGGAGCGCGGCCGGATCCTTGGCCTGGATGTCGAGGTTGATCGGGTAGCGGATGCAGGCCCGCGCTCGCTTTGCAGAGTTGAGGATGATCGCGATCCGTTCCCACCAGTACAGCAGACGATCCTGGACGTACGAGGTGGCGACGAAGAACACGGCCGGCAGGCCGACCGACTTCAAGATCGGCAGCGCCGTCTCGACGCATGACTTGTAGCCGTCGTCGAACGTCACCATCACCGGGTTCTTCGGCAGCGGCGCACCCTCGAGTGCGCGCACGACGTCGTCGATCGTCACCGGCGTCGCGACCTTCGCGACGAGCTCCATCTGGCGGCGGAATTGCGCCGGCGTGGCGTCGGCGACGCCCGGATCGTACCGGTAGTTCGGTTCGTCCTCGGCGATGTGGTGATACGTGAGAATGCTGAGCGTCGATGGAATCGGCGCAGCCCGACGGAGGCGCATCGCAGCCTCCAACGCCCCAGCACGGTGGAGCGCGGTGGCCAATCGCTCGCGGACTCCCATCGAGAGAACAGTGTACCAAATGCTATGGTGCGGGCGCGTGTTCGCGGTCCCTGGCATCACGTTGCTCGTAGTTTTCGTCCTGGCACGGCCGCAGGAGTTCGTCCCCCTCCTCGCGAAGCTTCCGTTCCTGCACCTGTTCACGTTGCTGGCCGTCCTCGGCTACGTGCTCGACATCCGGCTGCGCCGGCTCCAGCCGATCGCGGCGAACACGCTGCCTTGGGTCATCGCGTTCTTTGTCTGGGCGATCCTCGCAACTGCCGCCGCTGCGCCGGCGACCCTGATCTCGCTCATATTGTTTCTGATCGTGCTGTTCGCGCTGTACGGAACCGTCGCCCACGGGATCCAGCGCTTCCGGACGTTCCAGACGGTCGCGTGCGTGCTGTGTCTGACGTGCACGTTCATCGCGGGCGTGTGCTTTCACCAGGGCGTCGCGCCGATGCAGTGCATCGCCGGCATCGAGAGCGAGGCCGGTATCGACGGCGAGCCAGACGGCAGGTTCTGCACGACGAGCGAGGAGTGCCGCGGACCCGACGCGGATCCGGGCGCCGAGTATCGCTGCGAGCACGTCGGCCTGTTCGGCACGTACAGCGTCGACGAGCGGGTGCGCTATCGCGGCGAGCTCCAGGATCCGAACGAGGTCGCGATGGTGATCTGCGCCGGCGGCATGGCGATGTTGCTCGGCTTCATGCTGCGCAAGCGCGGCTCACCCGTGTTGCGGACGCTGTGCTTCCTCGGCATCGTCGTGTGCTGCGTCGCGGTGTGGATGACGCAATCGCGTGGCGGGCTCGTCGTGTTGCTGCTCGTGCCCGGCGTTTACGCGATTCGAAGATGGGGGTGGTCCGTCATTGTTCCGGCGGTGATCATCGCGCTGCCGATCCTGATGTTCGGTGGGCGCAGTGGCGAGAACGCCGATGTCTCGACGGAGATGCGCTACGAGGCGTGGGGCGTCGGCCTCGATATGTGGCACCACAGTCCGGTGTTCGGCGTCGGCGCGCGCCAGTTCGCCGAGCACCACTATTTGACCGCGCACAACTCGTTCGTGCTGATGCTGGCCGAGCTCGGCATCGTCGGCTTGTTCTTGTTCACCGCGATCGTCTACTTGTGCCTGAAGACGCTGATCCTCGGCTTGCGCGAGATCCGCGAGGTTCCGGGGACGCGGTCCGCGCAGATCTGGGGGATGGCGCTGCTCGCCGCGATGACCGGGATCTTGTTCCAGATCAACACGCTGTCGTTCTCGTATCACATGGCGCTGTGGCTGTTCTTCGGCCTGTGCGGCGCCTGGTACTCCTCGATCCGGCACCACATGCCGGAGTTCGAGGTGAAGCTGCACTTCATCGACATCCTGATCATCGCGCTCAGCTGCCTGGCCTACGCGACCGTGATCCTGCCCGTGTTCCTGAAGGCCAAGGGCGAGCTGTAGTGTTGATCATCACAACGCGCCGCCTGCGCGGCGCGGAGAAGCTCGGCGAAATATCGCCTCGCGCCGGTTTCGGGCGCTGCAGCGCCCGGGACTGATCCCTTACTTTTTTTTCTTCGGCGGCGGCTTCTTCGCGGGGGCAGTCGGCTTCTTCGTGAGCGGCTTCGCAGTGGGCTTCACCGGAAGCTTCGCAGGGGGCTTGGCGGCGGGCTTCACGGCGGGGGCCTTCGCCGTCGGCGCGGCCGGCTTCGCGGGCGCCGGCTTCGCGGGCCCAGGAGCCGGGACGGGCTTCGCCGGGGCAGGAGCCGGGGCGGGCTTCGCAGCCGGAGGGGGCGCGGGCGCGGGCTTCTGCATACCGGGCCTCGCGGGCACGCGGATCGGCTCGGGCTTGCCGTTCGGCAGCGGCTTCGCCGGACGCGGCGGGAGCGGGCCACGGCGCGGCAGCTCGTCGGGCTCCATGATGTCGCGCTCGTCGTCGTCGTCGTCGGACGACGACGGTTTGTCGTCATCCTCGTCCTCATCATCGTCGCGGATGATCGACCGCGCTGGCTTCTGCGCGGCGGGGCGGACTACGGTCGGGCGGCGGATCGTGCCTTCGTCCTCGTCGTCGTCCTCGTCGTCATCATCATCGTCGTCATCGTCGTCGTCTTCCTCGTCGTCGTCATCGTCGTCCTCGTCCTCGTCCTCGTCCTCGTCCTCGTCCTCCTCCTTCTCTTTCTCTTTTTCGTCCTCGCCCCAAGGCGGCTTGTCGCCACCGCGCCAGCCGCCGGCGTCGTTGTCCTTGTCCTCGTCGTCGTCGTCCTCCTCTTCCTTTTCCTTTTCTTTCTCTTCTTCTTCGTCGCCGGTCCACGAGTCGTCGTCGGCGACAGGTGCGGTCTCGCCGGACTCCTCGCCGAAGTCGTCTACTTCGTCGTCATCCTCGTCCTCGTCATCGCCGTCGGCGGTGCCTTCCGCGTCGCCGGCGTCATCGTCGTCGTCATCGGCGGCGTCGTCTTTTTCGTCCTTGTCGTCATCATCATCGGCCACCGGCTGTGCCGCGGGCTTCTTACGAGGGGCGGCGGCAGACCGCGGGTCGAACACATCGACGTCAGTGCGCATGGGATGAGGAATTCTAAACAGCCCCGGCACCAAGTGTGTCAACCGGCGCGTGCTACAAACCAGCCGTGCGCCGAATCGGCAGGCCGATCGTGATGACAGGCATCCTCGTGGCGGGGCTTGCCCACGCGGACCACACGAGCCTGAACGTCTCGGCCGCAGGCGACGTGGCCGTCACGGACAACCTATTTTCGGTATCGCGGGACGCCAACCCCGAATCGGACGCCTACACGACGTTGCGCCCGGGGCTGATCGGGACCTGGGAGACGCCGCGGATGATCCAGAACCTCGCGGTCGAGGCCGAGATCCTCGAGTACGCGACGCATAACAACACCGATCCGTCGGTCACGCTACGCGGCCGGTGGGATTCCCTGTGGCTGATCGGTCCGCGCTCGGAATTCGGCATCGGTGGGGATGCGGCAGAAGGTCGCGTCACGGCGCTGAGCTCTCGGAGCTCCGCCGATCAGAGCGCGGTCATCGTCACGCCGTCGGGCAACTCGTCGCTGCGCAACGCCGACGCCTACCAGCGGCTGTCGTGGCAGTCGACGCGCGCGACCCGCACGAGTGAGAACGCGTACGCGCGCTGGGGTGCGACCAGCGACAACGCGATGGCCCCGACGACGACGAACTCCGTCGACACGGGCATCAACTTTGGATTCGATCGGTTGTTTTCGCACGATGACCTCGGCCTCGAGGTCGGCGGGTCGTACGTGCGGCTGGAGCTCGTCGCGCCCGTCGGGATGGCCGGAACCCCGAGCCGGTTCGATCAGGAGCTCAACCCACACGCGACCGCGTCGTGGCGACATGATTACACGCGGCGCTGGAGCAGCTCGCTCAGCGGTGGTGTCGTGTACGTCAACCCGTTCGGCACCGACAAGTACAACCCGACGCGGCCGCCCGGCGCCGCGGCGCCCGCACCGGTGTTCAACGCGACGGCGGCGTACACCGGCGATTGGGGCTTCGCGACGTTGGCGGTCTCGCGTGCGGTGTCGCCGAACCTCCTGATCGCTCAGAACACCGTCGACACGGGCGCGTATCTGCGGGTGTCGCTGCCGTTGCCCTGGCTCGAGCTGAGCTCCCGCTCGGAGCCGCACTACACCGCGGTCGGCTCGCTCGGCGTCGCCGAGACCCAGCTGATCGACCCGCAGAGCTCGAACTTGGTCGGCTCGTTCGAGCTGGCACATGTCGATCTCGCGCTGCAATACCGGCCGAGCAGGAGCACGATCTATGCGTTGCGCTACGAGTTCGCGTACCAGCATGGCGATACGGTCGCAGCGCTCGTGGAACCGTCGTATTTCCGGAACACGGTCTACTTCGAGTTCCAGTGGCGCTACCCGGAGATGCTCGCAGCGTCGGTGCCACGGCGGACCGGGAGTGTCCGCGCCGATGGCGGCGACCTCGCTCCGATCGGCTCGGAACCGGTCGTGCCGGATGCTGCGGAGCCGGCTCCCGCAGAGTAAGCTGGGTGCGTGGCGGGGCACCCGAACGTGCGTAGCCGAGCTCCTGGCTCGGCCGATCTGACAGTCCGGGTGCTGGCGCTCGCAGGTGATGCGACGCTGCCTTGGATCGAGGAGGAGCTCACGCACGAGACGATCACGCTGCAGATCGCGCGCAGCGTGTCGCACGTGATCTCGGCGCTGGTCGAGGATCCGCCGCCTCGCGCGACGATCTTGGTGTGCGACTTCGACGCGTTCGGCGCGGCAGAGACGATGCAGCTCCATCAGATCCGCGAGCGTGGCTGGTTCGGCGCGATCATCGGGCTCGGGCGAGTGCCCGATCCGCTCCGCGTGTCGTTGTCGATCGGCGTCGTGCTCGGTCCACCGTACCGCGCGAACGTGCTGCGCAACGCGATCTCTCGCGCGGGCATCGGGCTCGCGACGACGAAGATTCCGGTCGGCGAGATCAAATAGCACTAGCGGACGACAACGTCGGCCGGCGGGATGCCGGCGAAGCCGGTGTTCCACGCGAGCGCATAGCCCGGAACATCGCGCACGGTCACGCGCTCCGTGACGTGTCTTGGATCTACGGTCCATTCTCCGAGCGTGTCCTCTTCGTAGCAAGTCGGCCCGACGATCAGCATGGCGCGGCCGCGACCGGGATGCGGTGCAGGCGCGACGAGCTCGACCGGCGACCACCGCAGGTGACACGCGCGCGATAGATCGATCACGCGGAGCTCGCGATCCCCGAGCGAGCGGGCGGCGGTGACGATGCCGCACGCGAAGCCGGCGCCGGCGGCGAACGTACGGCCCGGTTCGATGACGAGCTCGATCGCGCGTGGGATGGCGGCGCGTAGCTTCGCGAGTGCGGCCGGTAGATCGGCGATGCCATGCCACGCGCCGCCGAGATTGAGGAACGAGGGTTCGGCGTCGACGAGCGCGAGCACGGCTCGCGCGGTCGCGACGAAACGTTCGGCGGAGGTCGCGGTGACCGGCCCGTGGTGGACGTGGAGACCCCACCGGCGGCCGCTCGCCATCGCGAGCGCGACGAGCTCGAGAATCTCGGCGCGGTCGGCGAGGCCGAACCGCGAGCGGCGATGGCCACTGCCGTCGAGCACGGCGCCCACGCCAGGATCGCGGCCGGTGATGGATGCGGAGATCCGGATCGCGACCTCGGCAGTCGCGGGAGCGGCAGCGAGCTGCGCGGCGGTCTCGATCGACGCGATCGTGCGCGCGGCCGGCGAGCTCGTGACCGCGCGCCCGGTCGGATCGCAGATCGACATCATCGCTGCGGCCGGCATCTGCGCGAGCTCGCCCGGCGAGGCGACATCGAAGCCATCGAGGTGACGTGCGGCGAGCGCGAGCACTGCCGAGTGCGGGAACGACTTCGCCGCGAGCACCACGCGAATGTCCTGTGCGCGCGCCGCGGCCGCGACGGTTGCCATCGTCGCGTCGATCGTCGCGAGGTCGTAGACGAGCGTCGCGCGTGTACAGCTGGCGAGCTCTGGCGGGACGGGCACATCCGCAGCCTAGCGCGCGGGTGACGCGAGCCGATCGATCTGGCGATGGAAGTGCGCGAGCGCGTGCTCGAACGCGCCGAACACGACCTCGCCGTTCGCGCCGCTCGCGAGCCCGCTCTGGATCGACTCGCCCATCGTGAAGTCCTCGGCGGTCGCGCCGTAGAGGATCTTGTTGTTCGCATCCCAGTACTCGCGCGCCTTGTCGGATGTAGGCGCCTCGGGAACGAGCGTGAACGAGGTCAGCAGCGTACGCGCCGGACCCTGCGGCCACAGCGTCAGGATGGCCGAGTGATCGGGCTCGACGAGGATCAGCGTGTTCGGGAACAGGTGGTAGAGCACGTTCGCGTGCTCGCGCAGGATCCACGCATCGCGCGGTTGCGTCGCGAGATCCTTGATCGAGCGCTTCGGGAAGATGTTGCGCAGGTGTGGGCCGATCGGATCGACGATGCCGATGTTGTCGAAGAACAGCGGATAGATCGAATCCTTGTGGACCGACCGCAGGTGATAGGTCTCGAGGAACACGTCGATCGCGAGCTTCCAGGTCAACGCGCGCTCCTCGCGGCGCGGCGCATAGTGCGTGGAGGTCGCGAGCCCGAAGCCGGTGAGGTCGTCGATGATCTGCGCACCGAGCCACGTGCTCGCATCGAGCGCTTCGCCCGGCGTCGGCCGCACGAAGATCAGACCGCTCGCGACATCGCAGGGCACGCGCACGAGTCCACGGTCGTCGCGGACGATCTGCGCGAACCCGCGCTCGTGCGGCATGCCGAGCAGCGCGCCATCGCGGGCGTAGCTCCACGCGTGATACGGGCATACGAACGCCTTCTTCGCCTCGCCACACGCGGCCGGCTCGACGCGCGTGCCGCGGTGGCGGCACACGTTCAAGAACGCGCCGACCTGGCCGGCATCGTCGCGCGCGATCAGCAGCGGGACGCCGCTCGCATCGTGCGTGAAGAAGTCGCCCGGGTTCGGGATCTGCGAGGTATGACCGGCGAGCACCGGTAGCTCGCGGAACAGCGCGGTGCGCTCGCGGGCGAAACGCGCGTCGCCGTCCGGGCCGGCGTAGTACGCGGCGGTCGGCAGCAGCGTCGGGCGGTCCTCGGTATCGGTCGTGCGGCGCTCGACATGGACGAGCACGCGCTCGATCAACTCGTGTTGCAGCTCGGGTTTCATGCGGCCTCTCCTCGGCTCCGACGCTTGTCCGCAGCGAGCGGTGCCACACCGACCATGTGGCGCGCGAGCGCGATCGCCTCGCGTTCGTAGTGGGCGGCGATCTGCTTCGCGCGCGCAGCGCCAACGATCCGTTCGACCGTCGGCCGGGCGGCGACGAAGTAGCTGATCGCGCCAACGAGGTGGAGCACTGCGAGCTCGGGAAATGCAACCCCGCGCGCGGCGACGAGGGCCGACGTTCGCTCCAGGAACGGGGCGAGCGGCAAGCGAGAAGCCTTCGCGACGCGCCCCGGGTTATCGAGGAGCTCTCGCAGCAACAGCTTCACCCGGCCGGGCTCCTCCGCAGCCCAGCGCACGAGCGCCACGGCGAGCGCATCGATCGCCGTCGTCGAGCGCTCGCTCGTCGAGTAACGCTCGAACATCGCGGACTGAAAGCGTGCGTCGAGCGCGTCGGCGATCTCGCCGAGGAGTGCCGCGTAGAGCTGCTCTTTCTTCGCGAAGTGATAGACCGTCGTCGCGAGCGGAAGCCGCGCTGCAGCGGCGATGTCGCGCATGCTGGTGCCGTAGAACCCGCGCTCGGCGATCAGGCGCTCCGCCACCACGAGGATCCGTTCCCGTGCTCGTTTGCCTTTGGGAGTTTGGCTGCGCTCCAAAACGGTACGACTGTACCATAAAAACCGTACACCCGTACCAGATCATGCACGTGCACGACCCGCAAGGCGGCCTACTGATCGTCGTCGGGCGGCAGCGGGGTCAGTACTGCCGATCCAGGCCCTTTGACCTCTGGGTCCGGCGTAGGCGTAGGCGATTGCGGCGTCGGCGCTGTCCGCGGTGGCCCCAGCCCCACCGGCACGCTCTTCAACCCGATCTCCGTCCCCGCGATCGCATCCTTCTGCTCGTTCGGCCCGCCCGCTAACCCCACGTACATCACCGGCACCAGGATCCCCGTCGAGATCAGGATCGTCCCTCGCCACTTCAACCCGAGCTTCCCCTTGATCATGAAGATCCCGCTCAGCGCCAGGTACAACAGCAGCACCGCGTAGCTGTCCGCGATGTACTTCCAAGCGTTCTTGTGCCGCGCGGTGTGCAACCAGTTCGCGAGGCCGATGAACGCGCGCCGCGAGCGCGCCTGCACCGTGACCGTGGTGTCCTTCGCACCCACGATCGCGGTCGCCTTGCTGCCGTTCGCATACTCCAGCCGGATCTCGTCGCCCGCGCGCGAGTGCGTCGTCGGCGCGCCCATCCCGACCGCATCGGCGATGCTCTTCACCGCGACGATCTCCGGCGTCGTGTCCGGAATCGCCGGCAGCGCGAGCGTGCGCTCCGTCGCCTTGAAGCTGACGTCGCCCCAATCCTCGATGTGGTTCTGCGCGATGCCCGAGACGGCGTAGATGAGCGTGAAGCCGACCGCCAGGTAACCGAAGTCGCGGTGGATGGCCCGAAGCCACGCGCGCCACCGCTTCTTCACGTCAACCATAGCGCTCCTCTTTCCACGGGTCCGCGTGGTTGTTGTAGCCGCGCGTCTCCCAGAACCCCGGTGCATCGTTCTTCACGAACTTCACGCCGGTGATCCACTTCGAGCTCTTCCAGAAATACAGATCGGGCACGAGCCCGCGCACCGGCGCGCCGTGATCGATCGAGAACGGCTTGCCGTTGATCCGATAGGTGACGAGCGCGTTATCGGCCATCGCCTCCTTCATCGGGATGTTCGCGGTGAAGCCGTGCGCGGCCTCGAGGATCACGAATCGCGCCTCGTCGGTCATCTCGGCGAGCTCGGCGAGCTTCTTGAGCTGGACGCCCTTCCACATCCCTCCGATCATCGACCACCCGGTCACGCAGTGGACGTCCGCCATCTTCTCGACCTGCGGCAGCTTCAACAGATTGGCGTAGTCGACCTCGAACGGCTTCTTGCACGCCCCGTGGACCTTCAACCGAAACGTCTCGGTCTTGCCGTCGCCTTCATCGCCGCCCATCGGGCGCAAGAACTCGAGCACGCGCTGGCCCGGGGGCAGGCGCGGCCGGCCATCCACGCGGCTCTCTGCGCGCGCGGCGCGAGTCAGGTCATCGGCCGCGAGCCGCATCAGTGCACCGCCGAAGCCGAGCAGTGCGGTGCCGGCGACCGCCGACTTGATGAAGTTGCGGCGGTTCCAGCGGTCCGCCAGCTCGGGGTAGCGATCGAGATCGGGGGAATCGCTCACGGTTACCTCTTCAGTCTGGCATACGTACGACCGAGCGCAGGGTAACGATCACCGAGCTAACCAGATGTAATGTCTGGCTCCGTAGGCGCGGACGAGATGCATCTCGGCGGTGAAGCCGACCTCGTGCAGCCACCGGGTGAACGTCGGTGACTCGAACGCCGACCACACGCAAAGGCCTCCGCCCGGCGCGAGTGCGCGGCGCGCTTCGGCGAGGCCGTTGCGCTTGTACAGCTTCGCGTTTGCATCGAACACCGGGTCTGGACCGTTGTCGACGTCGAGCACGATCGCGTCGTAGACGCCCGTAGATCGCGCGATCACGTGCGCGACGTCATCCTCGATCACCGTCACGCGCGGATCCTCGAGCGGGCGCCTCGCGAGATCCGCGAGGTGCTCGCGATTCCAGCGCACGACCGTTGGAAAGATCTCGACGATATCGACGAGCACGCTCGTCGGGCACGCGTTCAACACCGCGCGCAGCGTGTAGCCGAGGCCGAGGCCGCCGATCAGGACGCGCGCGGCCGGCTTGCCGGCGACCAACCGCGCCGCGAACCGCCCGAGCTCGTCCTCGGAGATGTGGTTGCGGCTGTTCATCAGCTCGACGCCACGCACGCGGATCACGAACTCCGCGCCGCGCTTCGCGAGCACCATCTCGCCGTCGTCGTTCGGCAACGCAAAGCGATCGACGATCTCGAGCTTGATCAAGCTCGCCCGTAGACCGGGACGAGCGTGCCGCTCGTCAGCGCGTTGTTTTCCGACGCGAGGAAGAAGATCTCGGCCGCGATCTGCGCGGACGTGGGCCACTTCGTGTAGTCCGCCTTCGGCATCGACTTGCGATTCGCCGGCGTATCGATGATCGACGGCACGACCGCGTTGACGAGGATGTGGTCCTCGAGCACCTCCGCCGCGAGGCACTGGGTGATCGAGGCAACTGCCGCTTTGCTCGACGCGTACGCGATCATCCCGCCCACGGGCTGCAACGCGGGGCGCGCCGCGACATTGACGATCCGCCCACCCTTGCCGGACTTGCGGATCGCCTTGACCGCCTCGCGGCAACCGAGGAAGCACGTCACGGTGTTCATCCGCCACTGCTTCTCGAGGTCGGCGAGCGAGGTCTCCGCGATCGGCGCCATCGCGAAGCCACCGACGAGATGGATCGACGCCCACAGCGAAGGCAACGCGCCATAGAACGCGGCGACGACTGCTTCGTCATCGAGCGACATGTGTTTGGCGTGGACGCGTTTGTCATCGCGCCACGCGAGGTGCGCGGGGAGCTCGGGCTCGAACATCGGCAGATGGACATCTGCACCGTGCTCGAGAAACGCTTCGACCACGCTGGCCCCGAGCCCGCCGGTGCCACCGGTTATCACGACGTTCATCCGCCGGATTGTGCTACGCCCGACGCGCCATGGGTGCACAGTGGAAGCAGAAAGGCCGCGAGGCGAGCGCCAACGCGAGGGGCAAGATCTTCAACAAGCTCGTGCGCGAGCTGATCATCGCGGCGAAGGCTGGAGCGGATCCGGCGCTCAACGCGCGCCTGCGGGTCGCGGTCGAAGCAGCGAAGAAGGCGTCGATGCCGCGCGATACGCTCGAGCGTTCGATCAAGCGCGGCGCGGGCCTGCTCGACGAAGGCATGACGCTCGAGACCGTCACGTATGAAGGCTTCGCGCCGCACCAGGTACCCGTCGTCGTCGAGTGCTTGACCGACAACAAGAACCGCACCGCGACGAACGTTCGCCACCACTTTCGCAAGGGCCAGATGTCGCCGGTGCTGTGGGACTTCACCCACGTCGGCTTGCTCGATGCGACGCCGCCCTTGTTGCCAGGACCAGACGCGAGCAGCGATCCCGAAGAAACCGCGATCGAGGCCGGTGCCCAGGACTTCGAGCCCGATGGCGAGGGCGGCTTTCACTTCTATACCGAGCCGGCCGACCTCGATAGCGTGGCAAAATCGCTCACCGCCAAGGGCTGGACGGTCGCCTCGATGCGGATCGGCTGGCGGCCGAAGAACCCGGTCAAGCTCGACGAAGCGGCGCGCACCGAGGTCGACGCGTTCCTGTCGGCGATCGACGAGGACGATGACGTGCAACACATCTATGTAGGTCTCGCCTGACGTAGGTTGCTAGTGAGGCTCGCCGACACGCTAGGATAGTGACGTGCCCGGCGAAGCAGAGGACGCCGACGCGACGCAAGCGAATGCGACCGAGGCCGCGAGCCCGCGCGCTCTCGCCGTCGCGCCGAGTAACGCCGACCTGCACCCGAGCGCGTGGGTGACCTCATCGCATCGGACGCCGGCACCGACGACGACGGCGGCGGCCGCGCTCCACAACAGCGACCTCCAGCGCAGCCGGGTGTTCCACACGTTCGGCGTGGTCGCACCGCTCGGCGCGATCGTGTTCTCGCTGATGATCGGCGGCGATCGGACCGCGCAGCACGTGTTCTGGGTCGGCGCGATCGTGCTGTCGGTGCTGAACATCGGCCTGGTCTGGCTGACCAGCCGGCCCGAGCGCTACGACGAGACCACTGCGACCGTGCTGTGGATGGGAGCGACGGTCTCCGCGCAGACCGCGATCTATTACTTCGGCCCGTTCAGCGCGGTCGTGATGGTCGACATCCTCGGCATCATGTTCATCGCACTCGGCCGCAAGAAGGTGCCGGCGATCGCGACGACATGTGTCTGCATCGCGGGCCACGTCGGGATCGCGATCCCGATCACGCTCGGCGTGATGGACGATCGCGGGGTGCTGTCGAGCGGCTACGCCGGGCGCTCGCAGCTGTGGTTCGCCGAAGCGCTGATCGTGTCGTTCCTCGTGTCGTCGTACTTGCTCGGGCGGTGGGCGCGGCGCACGAACGCGAATGCGCTCGCCGAGCTTCACGACGCGTTGCGAGTGATCGGCGATCAGCAGCAAGCGCTCGCCGAGGTCAATGACGCCGAGGCTCGCCAGAAACGCGCGGCCGAGGGCCGGTGGACGAACCAGGTGCTCGGCGGCTATCGCATGGGCGTCGTGCTCGGGCGCGGCGCGATGGGCGAGGTCTACGAGGCCGTCGGTCCGGCCAACGAGCAAGCCGCGGTGAAGTTGCTCGACGTGCGGGCCGCGCAATCGCCTGGCCTCGTCGAGCGCTTTCATCGCGAGATGCAGGTCGCGTTGCGGCTCGAGTCACCGTTCATCGTCAAGGTGCTCGCGGTGTCGCCGGCGGATGCGGCAGTGCCGTTCATCGCGATGGAGCGGCTGCAGGGCACCGATCTCGCGAAGCGGCTGCGCACCGAGAACCGGCTGCCGTCCGACGAGCTCGTGCTGATGCTCGATCAGGTCGCACGCGGTCTCGAGGTCGCGCGAGTCGCCGGCGTCGTTCATCGCGATCTCAAGCCGCACAACCTGTTTCATCACGACCTGCGCACCTGGAAGATCCTCGATTTCGGCGTGTCGAAGGTGATGGACTCCGAGGGCACCCTGACCGGTGAGGGCATCGTCGGCACGCCGCAGTACATGGCGCCGGAGCAAGCATCGGGTGGCCATGTCACGCACCTCGCGGATGTCTACGCGCTCGGTGCGATCGCGTATCGCTGCCTGACCGGGCGTTCGCCGTTCAAAGGCAAGGACATCGCCGAGCTCGTGTATCAAGTCGTTCATCAGCCGCCGCAGCGGCCGAGTCAGCTCGGCCGCGTCTCGATCGCGGTCGAGGACGTGCTCGCGGTCGCGATGGCGAAGGATCCGCGCAGGCGGTTCTCGAGTGCACTGGCCTTCGCGCAGGCGTTCATCGCCGCGCGTCGCAACAAGCCGATGGATCTCGATCCGCCGTCAGATGCGTGGCGCGATGTTTGACGCGGTTTGACCGAAAATGCGAAACGCCACCAGAACGGTGGCGTTTCAAATCGGTTCGCGACCTAGAGCATCGCGAGAAGTGAAGTTACTTGGTCGCCGGCGCCTTCGCGTCCTTCTTGGCGTCCGTCTTCTTCTCGGTCTTCGCGTCGGTCTTCTTGTCGGTCGTCGGCGTCGCCGCGGCCTTGTCGTCCGTCTTCGCGGCGGCCTTGTCGTCCTTCTTCACCGGGGCGGTCTTGTCGGCCTTCGGGGCGTCGCCCGCGAACGCGACGGTGGTCATGAGCGAACCGATGAGGAGTGCATTGATGAGGGTCTTCATGGGGCGAACCCTTGTGCGCGCCCTATGCCACTTGCTGCCTTGTAATTTTGCAGGGTTGGAGACGCCCGGGCGAGGCCGAAAGCCTCCGCGAGGCAAAACGCCTGCTCCGGAGTCGAGTTCATCCATAGGAACCACGTTAACACCTGGAATCGTGACGGCTACGACCTCCACGGATCGCTTCCAGATGCCGGCCGAATGGGCCCCGCATACGGCCGTGTGGACCGCCTGGCCCCACGATCCGGAACAGTGGGCGGAAGGACTCGAAGCGCCGCGCCGCGCCTTGATGGCGATGTGCTCCGCGATCATCGATGGTGGTCGCGGCGAGCGCGTCGAGCTGTTCGTGCGCCACGCGGAGGATGAAACCGCGGCGCGAGCGCTGCTCGGTGCCGCCGCGAACGCGGTGACGTTTCACTACTCCACCTATGGTGACGTGTGGCTGCGCGACACGGGCCCGATCTTCGTCACCCGCGCGAACGAGGTCGCGGCGGCGCGCTTCCGATTCGATGGCTGGGGCGGCAAGTACGTCATGGAAGGCGATCGCGAGCTCGCGGCGAGCGTGATGGCGCGCAGCGGGATCTCCGGCGCGGCCTACGACTTCGTGCTCGAAGGCGGCGCGGTCGAGGTCGACGGCGCGGGCACGCTGCTCACGACGAAGCAGTGCCTGCTCGGCGGCAACCGCAACCCGGGCCTCGATCAAGAGGCGCTCGAAGCGCGGCTGCGCTGGAGCCTCGGCGTCGAACGGATCGTGTGGCTCGATCAAGGCCTCCGCAACGATCACACGGACGGCCACATCGATACGATCGCCCGGTTCATCGCGCCGGGCGTCGTCGCGTGCATGGAGCCGAACGCCGGCGATCCGAATCACGATGCGATGCACGACATCATGCGCGATCTGCGCGCCGCGAAGCTCGAGGTCGTCACGGTGCCATCGCCGGGTGCGATCCACGACGAGGCGGGCAACCTGATGCCGGCGAGCTACATGAACTTCTACATCGCGAACTCCGCGGTCGTCGTGCCGACGTACGGCGTGCATGCCGATCACGTCACGATCATGGCGTTCGAGAAGTGGTTCCCGCGCCGCAAGATCGTCGGCGTGCCGTGCAAGGCCGTCGTGGTCGGCGGCGGCGGTTTCCACTGCTGCACGCAGCAGCAACCGGCGCTACCTTTCGCACCATGAAGGTCGCCGCGCTCCAGACCGCGTTCACCGACAACGTCGCGGCGAACGTCCGCCGCGTCACCGAGCTCGTGCGCGAAGCCGCCGGCAAGGGCGCGCAGGTGATCCTGCCGAGCGAGCTGTTCGAGGGCGCGTACTTCTGCCAGACCCAGAA
>JBDUAS010000338.1:0-6945 GCA_040004535.1 Deltaproteobacteria bacterium | reverse complement strand
CCTTGTCGATCGTCTTCAGCTCCATCGCGCCGGCGGTGTAGAAGTCGCCGAACCGAGCCGCGTAGGGGCCCTTGTGAACCTCGACCGAGTCGATCGTCTCGGGGATCAGGAAGTGCGTATCGGCGTAGCCCTGACCGTGGCCGTGGCTCGGCATGTTGACCGGAACGCCGTCGGCGTAGATCGCGATATCGGTGCCGTGATCCGCGTCGAAGCCGCGGATGAAATACTGATCGCTTTTGCCGCCGCCCGCGTGCTGGCTGACCATCAGGCCGGGCACCTGGCGCAGGATGTCGGAGATCTGGGTCGTCGAGCGGTACTTCAGATCGTCGCGCGTGATCCGGACCGACGACGCGGACTCCGCGGGCGCGGTGTCTTCGATCTCGATCGTCTCGGCGTTCGCGGGCGGCACGTAGTCCGCGGCCGGCGGCACGGGAGGAGTCGGCGGCGTGGCTGCTGGAACGGACGGTACGGGGTCGGGCTCCGGCGGCGCCGGGACACCGTCGACCTGCGCGACGCGGCCCACGCTCGGGCGCGCTGAAGCAGCAGGTGACAGCGCGCACACGAGCATGCCGGCGATACACGATCGTCGTGAAGACATAGGTCCCTTCGAAGAGAAGCGATCAGGTGAGCGAGGTCGCGGCCGCGAGTGGCGGACCGCGAGCCGTCGCGCGAGGGACGACGCGCGAGCTCGGTTCGATGATCGCGATCTGCGCGGCCACGGTCCGCCGCCGATCGATCGGAAGGGGTGCGAGGACAGGAGCGGGCGCCGGCTGGAGCGCCGCGGCGTGGTGCGCGAGCGAGTGCGCGCCGTGCTGGAGCCGCAACGCGAGGTCGTGCGCGCTGCGCGTGCGCACGCGATGGCCGGCGCGCATGACGACGCGATGCTCGCTGCCGTCCGCATGGCGGTGCGGCGAGAACACCGTGGTGTCGCCCTCGTGCGAATGCGCGGCGAGCGAGTCGTGCAGCGCGAGGTGGAGGTTCGGGACGAGCTCGATGCCGACCAGCCACAGGACAGCCGCGATCAGCGCGAGCGCCGGCGCAGTGCGACGTGTCCGGCGGCCGCCCATTCCACCCATTTACGAGCGATCACGGGTCCCGGATCGCCAGCGACCCAGGGGAAGTGTGATGAAAAAGCAGACGCTTAACGTTAGCACGATCGCCCCACCGGTCGGCACCCTCCAGATCGTCGAGATCACGAGGCCGCCGAGCCCCGCGACCAGTGCGATCACCATGCTCCACACGAGGTAGCTGCGGGTCGAGCGCGCGAGGTTACGGGCCGCGGCCGCAGGCACGACGACCATCGCCTCGACCAAAAGTGCGCCGATCACCTTCAGGCTGACCGTGATCGCGATCGTGACGATCACGACGAAGCCGTAGTCGATGGCGGTCGTCGGTACGCGGCGGGTGCGCGCGATCGGCGGGCTCAGGCTATCCGCGAGGATCGCGTTGTAGGCGAGCGCGGTCGCGGCACCGAGCAACGCGCCGAGCGCGAGCACGAGCACGAGATCGTGATCCGTCAGCGTGAGGACGCTACCGAACATCACGGCTTCGATCTGGTGGATGTTGAAGCGGCGAGTCGCGGCGACGAGCAAGCAGATGCCGAGGCCGAGCGTGAACGCCATGAACACGCCGATCACCGTGTCGGGCGGCAGCGTCGCCTGGCGGCGGACGAACACCATCACGATCGCGACGAGCAGGCAGAACCCGAGGATCGACGCGTACGTGTCGTCGAGCGGCTGGCCCGCGGCGACGCCGATCACGAGCCCGGTCAGCGCGGCCTGGCCGAGCGTCGTCGAGAAGAAGGCGAGCCGGCGCGCGACGACCAGGTGCGAGAGCCCGCCGAGCAGCGGCGCGAGGAGCAGGATCGCGACGACGCCACGCGCGACGAACGGATACTGGAGCTCGGCGGGCAGGCCGAGCGCGTGGGCGAGCGCGATCCACCAGTCGTACAGCCAGCTCATGGGGCGGCCTCGCCGGCGCGCTCGAGCACCTTCGCCGGCTGGCCGGTGTCTTTCACGGTGCGATCGATCAACGTCACGCGATTCGCGATCCGCCGGACCTGCGCGCGGTCGTGCGAGACCATCACGATCGTCGTGTGGTGATCGTCGCGGAGGCCGCATAGCAGCGCGTCGAGCTGTTCGACGGCGCCCGGGTCGAGGCCGGTCGCGGGCTCGTCGCACAGGAGCAGCTCGGGGATGGGATCGATCGCATTCGCGATCAACACGCGGCGAAGCTCGCCGCCGGAGAGCTCGCCGAGGCGGCGGCGCTCCATGCCCGAGAGCCCGACCTTTGCGAGCAGCTCGGCGGTCTTCGCGCGCGCGGCGGGACGCAGGCCGAGGCACACGGGCCAGCGCTGGCGCGAGAGCGCGAGAAACTCGGCGATCGTGATCGGCAGCGTGCGGTCCGCGACGAAGCTCTGCGGCACGTAACCGATCGTCGCGCCGGAGGACAGGCGCTGGCGGATCGTGCCGGTGAACGCGATCTGGCCGAGCAGGGCGGCGAGGAGCGTGGACTTGCCGGCGCCGTTCGGGCCGATCAGGACGTGGATCGTGCCCGGATTGATCGCGAGCGTGATGTCCTCGAGGACGGGCCGGCCTTCGCGGCGGACGCCGACGTTCTCGAGCTCGAGCGCGGCATCGCTCACGGGTGGCTGCTCACGGTGGGTCCGTGACGAGCGCCTTCACGAGCGTGGCGGCGTTCGTGCTCATCGCGGTCTCGAACTCGGTGGGCGAGTAGTCGCCGACGGCGACGTGGCTGATGATGTAGACCTTCGCGCCCGTGGCGTCGGTCAGCGTCGCGAGCAGCTTCGCCGGGAAGTCCTGTTCGCTGAGCACGATGCTGATGTGCTGCGCCTTGACGAGCGCGATCATGTCGGCGAGCTCCTTCGCCGACGGAGTCAGGCCGTGCGCGGGCTGGACCACGCCGGCGAGCTCGATGCCGAATTCCTGGAGCAGGTAGGTATAGCCGTCGTGGACGGTGACGACCCGCTTGATCTTCGCGTGCGCGAGCTGCGTCGCAGCCGCCTGCTCGATCGCTCGCAGCTTGTCTCCGTAGCTGCGCGCGTTTGCCGACAACGTCGCCGCGGCGGCCGGACGGATCTGGCCGAGCCGGCGCGCGATCAGCTTGGACTGCGCGATCGCATTCTCGAACGACAGGAACGTATGCGAGTTCGGTGCATCGCCGTGCGCGCTCTTGACGAGCGGCGTCTCGGCGTTCGCTTCGATCACGACGAGGTGATCGTTGCCGGAGGCTTTGATCATCGGCCGGATGAAGTCGTCGTGGCCGATGCCGTTGATCACGATCGCATCGAGATGTGCGAGCTTCGCGATGTCGTCGGGCGAAGGCTGGTAGTTGCCAGCGTCGATCTCGCCGGGCAGGACAGGGACGACTTCCGCACCTGGGACGCCCGCGATGATGTTCGCGGTCCACGAGTAGTACGGATGCAACGTCACGCCGATCCGCAATGGAGCCGATGCCGACCCCGATGCCGATGCCGACCCCGATGCCGATGCCGATGCCGATGCCGATGCCGATGCCGATGCCGATGCCGATGCCGAGCCCGATGCCGATGCCGAGCCCGAGCCCGAGCCCGATCTGCCGCACCCGATCGCAGCGACCGCGACCGCGAGCACGCGCAAGACATCGCGTCGCTTCATGGCGTCACCATCGTGATCCGCTTCCAGCCATCCTCGATCGCCGGCGTCACCATCACGCCCTTGACCGGCTTCGTCCCGATCCACACCGCGACGTGGATCATCTCGCCGCCGCGCAATCGGTGATGCTGCTCGTCCGTGTACGCCGTCGGATCGATCGGCGTGCCCGGATCCGGCTCGAGGATCGTGATCACGAGCGTCGGCCCCGTCGCCGGCACGCCGAGATAATTTACCGCCGTGCCCTCGCGCCGTAGCTCCCACCGATAGCTGGCCTTGTCGATCGGATCCGCCGCGAACGGCGGCACACCGCGGGCCGCGAGCGTCTCGACCGTGGGCCACGCGCCGGTATCCGCGCGTGCTTCTTCTGCATCGGCCAGACCATCGAGGCAGCGTCGATACATCCGCTGGATGTCCCCGGGCAGCTCGCGAAACGCGATCTCGCCGATCGCCGTTGCGGGTGCTGCTGCCGCAGGCGCGTGGCCGCCGCGCGGGAACCACGTCGCGGTCATGAAGATCGCCGTCCACATCACGACGTGAAACGCGATCCGCACCACGAAGCCGGTCTCGCGCATCGCCGACGGCGATTCGACGAGCACCGTGGCGCACGGCCGCTGTGTCATCCCGCGGACGCTATCACGCCACCCACGCGAATGCGGACGCGCAACCGATCGCGAACAGGAAGGCGAGCACGAGCTGGATGCGAAGGCCCTGCATGTCGCGGCGGTACGACTCGCCCCACGATCCGGATCGAACGCGTCACGCGACGCGCACGATCACCGGCGCGTGGGCGCGCGCGAAGTCCTCGAATGCCTCGGGGGTGGACACGAGCCGCCATGATCTCGCGACATCCGCGCGATGCTCGACGAAGCGATCGCGTGCGAGACCAGTTTGCCGAGGACCTCCTCGCGGGCGGCGTCGCCGGGATGGCGGTCGGCGAGCTGCGCACGTACCTCGAGCTCTGCGCCGATCAACGGCTCGCGACGCTCGGCATGGCGATGCACGACAACGTGAAGAACCCGTTCGGCTTACTCGCACTGCGAGACGTCCAGGAGGTCACGAACGTCTTCGAGCGCCGGGTCTCCGGATACCAGATCTGCGTCGAGGGCGAGGTCACGCTCGACGCTCTATTCTAGTTACACGCTGCGAGCGCCCACGGATCGGCCGTGACGCAGTCACCGGCGTTCGCAGCGAACCCGAACTCGACGGGGCTGGTCGCGACGAACAACGTGCCCGTGGTCACCGACAGCATCGCCGGATCACCGCGGACGCTGCCGTCGAGTACGAGGTGCGTCACATCGAACGCCGGCGCCGCATCCGCGAGCAGGCCGTGATCGACGAACGACGCGAGCTCGAGCCGCGGCGACGGCGTGAGCGTCTCTTGCCCGTTCGCGCCGGTGATCGTCGCGTCGAGCTGGGTCAGCGCGATCGTCGCGGCGACGTGCGCGTCGACCGACTCGCTCGCAGACAAGGCCACGCCGGTCAACGCGAGCGCCGTGCCGTCGAACGCGGCGTCGGCGGTCGCCGTCGAGATCGCAAGATCATGGCCGGGGAGGTGCGCGCCGAGGCCGCCGAGATCGAAGTGGCCGGCGAACGTTCGCGCACTGGCATCGAGATCGATCGACGCGAGCTCGCCAACCGGCGCCGTGAAGCGCACCGCGCCGTCGCCGTCGAGCACACCGCCTTGATCGGCGAGCGCGATCGCGACCGGGCGGTCGATCGCGAGTGCCGCGAGCACGTGCGCCGTGCCGGCGACCCGGAGCTCGAACGTGACCTGACCCGCGAGCCGAGCGCCCGGTGCCTGCGCGCCCAATGCAGCGGCCACCGCGAGCAACGCCGAATCGGCACCGTCGAGATCCGCGGTGATCGACACGCCGTCGTGCTTCACCGTGATGTCGATCGGTTCGGCGTGATCCGGACCGAGCTGCGGATAGAAGTGCAGGGCCTCCCCTGCATCGACGCGGATCCGAAGTTGCGCCTTGTCGACCGCGGCGACGCAGGCCGGATCCACGACATTGTCGGTTTTGCAGACCGACTCCGCCGGGAACCGAAACAGGTCATCGCCGAGGTAGTCCGCGTCGCTGAACACGGTCGTCGTCCACGCGAGCGCCGTCTCGGCATCGGGTATGGCCGGCATGGCGGGCAGCACGTAGCCGAGTGCGATCGCACCGGGCATCGCGAGCCCCGACGCCGCCTGGCTCTGGTGCAGCACGTTGCCGAGATCCGTGGAGATCCGCGACCGGACCGTCGCCGGGTCGGTTCCACCACTGCACGCTGCTGTAACTACCAGCAACCCGATCAAACCGCGCATCGACCGGTCTTGACTACAAGGTCAGTGCCACGCGGAACCCCGCGGAGCCTGGTGCCACGGTGTCAGTTACTCGACGCTGACGCCGAACTTCGGGAGGAGGTCACCGGTCAGGGTCTGAACGGTGGTTTCCGCCTTGTGCCAGTCGATCAGCGCTTGCGCGCGGCGGAGCTCTGCTTGGCGCTGCTCCTCGAGCCGGTTGAGCACGTCGAAGTTCGTCGACCGGCCGAGGTTGAACCGGTCGGTCTCGATCCGGATGTTCTCCTTCGCGAGATCGATCGCGCGCTGGCTCAGCACCACGCGCCGCTTCGCGAGCTCCATCTGAGCGACCGCTTGCGCCATGCCCTGTGCGAGTTGCGCGCGCACGTCGGTCACGTTGACGCGGACTTTCTCGCGCACGGCGCGAAGCTCCCGATCGCGGTAGTGGACGTCGTACTGGTGCAGCGTGCGCGAGAACGTCAACGTGCCCGCGACCTGATACGAGTCGAACTTCACCATGTCGCTCGCCGACGCTCGGAACGTGCTGTCGGTGCCGCGCGGACCTGCTTGCAGCGCGAGGTCGAGCTGCGGCAAGAGGCCGTTCTCGTTGACCTCGATATCGATCGTCGACGCCTGATCCTGCTTGTTCAGCTCCGCGAGCTGCGGCGCCGCGTCATACGTGCGCTGGACCAAGTCCGCGAGATCGAGCTCACCGACCGCCGTCCCGAGGTCGGTCGCGACGCGGAGGCCCATCTCACCGGCGCCGATCGGCATCCCGACCGCGCGGCGCAACGCGACCGAGGTGTTCAAGACGGCGAGCTCGCCATTCAGCACGTCCTCTTCGCGCGTCGCGATGATCTGTTGCACCGCCGGCACCTCGGCGTCGGCGACCTTGCCACCCTTCACCTGGATCTCGGTCACCCGCAAGCGCTCGCGGGCGAGCGCGAGGCTCTGCTCGGTGATCGCGACCTGCTGCTCGGCGAGCACGAGGTCCCAGTACGCCGACAC
>JBDUAS010000585.1:0-2095 GCA_040004535.1 Deltaproteobacteria bacterium | reverse complement strand
GGCCGACCGAGTCGCCGGCGTTGTCACCGGTGCAGTCGGCGATCACGCCGGGGTTACGCGCGTCGTCTTCCTTGATGTTGAAGACGATCTTCATGAGATCCGAGCCGATGTCGGCGATCTTCGTGAAGATGCCGCCGGCGATGCGGAGCGCCGCGGCGCCGAGCGATTCGCCGACCGCGAAGCCGATGAACGACGGGCCGGCGTAGTCGCCCGGCAGGAACAGCATGATCCCGAGCATCAGGATGAGCTCGGTCGAGATCAGCACCGTGCCGATGCTCATGCCGGCTTCGAGCGGAATCGAGTACGTGCCGTACGGCTTGCCGCGGAGCGACGAGAACGCCGCGCGCGAGTTCGCGAACGTGTTGACCCGGATACCGAAGAACGCGACGAGCGAGCTACCGAGGATACCGACGACGGAGAACCCGGCGATCGCGACGACCTTGAGGGACGGCACCTTCTCGAGCGCCGCAAAGTAGACGACGATCACGATCGCGATCAGGATCCAGAGCTGGAAGATGAACTTCGCCTGGGTCTTGAGGTACGTGCGGCAGGTGCCGTAGATCAGCTCGCTGATCTCGCGCATCGCCTTGTGAACCGGCAGGTTTTTGAGTTTTTGGTATTTGACGAGGCCGAAGATGAAGCCGAACGCGCAGACGATCAGGCCGAGCATCAGCAGCTTCGAGCCCGACATGCCCAGGAACTTCACCTGGCCGAGATCGGGGAGAACGAGCTGCGCTTCACTATGCGGGCGTGCAGCTGCCGCAGGCGCGGCGGCGGCCTGTTCGGCCACCTTTAGAAGAAAGGACGTCATTTCGGTTCCTCGGGTAAGGGGGGCTTTATAAGGATGCGGGGTCCTCAGTGCAAGCCGCAGCCGGGCCCAAGTGCCGAAATGGATAGTGCTTCCGGGCGCGATCGTGTTATGGAACGCTGCCCGAAAGGTTCCGCTGTCGATGCGCCGCCCCGAGATTCTGGCGCCCGCCGGCGATCGCGATGCCCTCGCGGCCGCACTCGCCGCAGGCGCCGACGCCGTGTACCTCGGACTCGATGACGGGTTCAACGCGCGGGCGCGCGCCGACAACTTCCCTTCGACCGGTCTCGCCGAGATCGTGCGCTGGGTCCACCGCGCCGGCGCGCGGCTCTACGTCACGCTCAACACGCTCGTGTTCGAGCCCGAGCTCGCGACGGTCGAGGAGCTGATCCGGCGCGTCGCGGCGGCCGGCGTCGATGCGATCATCGTCCAGGACCCGGCGGTCGCGCTGCTCGCGCGCCGGATCTGCCCCGCGCTCGAAGTCCACGCGTCGACCCAGATGACCGCATCGAGCCCGCTCGCGGTGTCGCTGTTGCAGGCGCTCGGCCTGTCGCGGGTCGTGGTGCCGCGCGAGCTCTCGGTCGACGAGATCCGCGCGTATCGAGCGGCCACGCCGGTCGAGCTCGAGGTGTTCGTCCACGGCGCACTGTGTGTTGCGTGGAGTGGCCAGTGTTTGTCGTCCGAGGCGTGGGGCGGTCGCTCGGCGAATCGTGGACAGTGCGCGCAAGCGTGCCGGCTGCCGTACGCGCTCGTGGTCGACGGCAAGGTCAAGGATCTCGGCGAGGTCGAGTACCTGCTGTCGCCGAAAGATCTGGTCGGGCTCGATGCGATTCCCGCGCTCGCCGAGATCGGGGTCGCATCGCTCAAAATCGAGGGCCGGCTCAAGGGCCCCGCGTACGTCGCCGCGACCGTGGCGCAGTACCGCGCCGCCGTCGATCCGTTCCGCACGCCCGGCACGCCCGCGTTCGAACCTGCCGTTGCGATTCCCGCGGATCGCGACGCGCTCGAGATCGCGTACAGCCGCGGTGTCTCGGCCGGATTTCTCGGCGGCGCCGATCATCAGACGCTCGTGGAAGGCCGCTTCCCGCGCCACCGCGGCCGCGCGCTTGGCCGCGTGACGCTCCTGGATCGTACGAAGGGGGAGCTCGAGGTCGTTCCCGATCCAGCCCAGCGCCCGGTGACCGGCGGTCTTGCAGAACCAGAATCGGGGTCGGCATCGGCATCGGCATCGCCATCGGCATCGGCATCGGCATCGGCATCGGCATCGGCATCGGCATCGGCATCGGC
>JBDUAS010000584.1:0-2096 GCA_040004535.1 Deltaproteobacteria bacterium | reverse complement strand
TCGTAGAGCTTGCGGCCGAGGCGCGCGGTCACGCGATCGATCAACGAGGTAGTGACCACGGTTTTGCCGACCGCGGCTGCGCTACTCCACTGGGTCCGGTTGCGGAACAGATAGTCGATCGCGACCGAGAGATAGTGATTCGGCGGCATCAAGCCCGTGCTGCGAGTGACGATGCCGTGGCGATCGTGATCGGTATCGCAGGCGAACGCGATGTCGAAACGATCCTTGATCGCGATCAAGCGCTGCATCGCGTATTTCGACGACGGATCCATCCGGATCCGGCCATCCCAGTCGAGGGTCATGAACGAGAATGTCTTGTCGACGGTGTCGCTGATGACGCTCAGGTCGAGCTTGTAGAGCTCGGCGATACGCGCCCAGTAGTGAACGCCCGCGCCACCGAGAGGATCGACAGCCATACGGATCCCCGCGCCGCGGATCGTTTCGAAGTCGATCACGTTGCCGAGGTCGGCGACGTACGTGGTCAAGAAGTCGTGCTCGCGCGTGGTCGTCGCGCGTCGCGCCTGCTCGATCGGCATTCGAGCGACGTCGGCCAGTCGTCGCTCGAGCAGCTCGTTGGCCGTGGTTTCGATCCAACTCGTGACCGCAGCCTCGGCTGGGCCACCGTGCGGCGGGTTGTACTTGAAGCCACCGTCCTCGGGTGGATTGTGCGAAGGCGTCACCACGATCCCATCGGCGAGGCCGGTCTTGCGACCGCGGTTGTGAATCAAGATCGCGTGAGACACCGCCGGTGTCGGCGTGTACTCGCCGGCTTGCGAGATCCGCGTTTCGACTCCGTTCGCGGCGAGCACTTCGAGCGCCGTCTCGAAAGCCGGCACCGAGAGCGCGTGCGTGTCGATGCCGATGAAGAGGGGTCCGTCGATCGAGTGCAGCTTGCGATACCGGCAGATCGCTTCGGTGATCGCGACGATGTGCCACTCGTTGAACGAACGGTGAAGCGACGACCCGCGATGCCCCGACGTGCCGAAGGCGACGCGTTGTTCGGCGATGGATGGGTCCGGAACGTCGAGATAGGCCGCGAGCAGTCGCGACACATCGACGAGGAGTCGAGCTGGGGCAGGTTGTCCGGCGAGTGGGCTAATCGTCAAGAGTCACCGCGTTTCGAATCGAGCATGGCTGATTCCTTTTGCAAGCCACGCTCTCGCGGCACTTCGCACGATCGACCGCCCCACGCGTGCGGTCACGACCCGCGCAAAACTACGCAGCGTGAGCGCGTCGAGGAACCTGGTTCGGTGTGGTGGTCTGGAGCACATCGTGCATTCCGAGTGACATCGCAGGCGAGACGTTCGTTTCACACAGCCTGAGGAGAACCGACCATGTTACGCGCACTGAACGACCTGCACGGCTATGCCATCGAGGCCACCGACGGTCCGATCGGCCACGTCGCCGAGGTTTACTTCGACGACGAGAAGTGGACGGTGAGATACCTCGTCGTGAAGACAGGAAGCTGGCTCGACACGCGGGAGGTCCTGCTGTCGCCGATCTCGCTCGGCGAGCCACACTGGGAAACGCGCACGCTGACCGTGCGGTTGACGAAGGACAAGATCGAGCACAGCCCGTCGATCGATCTTCACGAGCCTGTCTCGCGCCAGCAAGAAGCTCGGTTCAACGACTACTACGGCTGGTCGTCGTACTGGGGAGGCGACGGCCTGTGGGCGCGTTGGGGTACTCCGATGATGATGGCGACGCCACCGCGCCCCGAGGATCGTAATCGCGTCCTCGATCAGGGCCAGGACCCGCACCTGCGAAGCAGCCGCGAGATCAAGGGCTATCACCTGCACGCGACCGACGCCAAGATCGGGCACGTCGCGGACTTCATCATCGATGACGCGACCTGGGCGATCCGCTATTTGGTCGCCGACACCTCCAACTGGGGCATGGGGCACGACGTTCTGATCGCGCCCGACTGGATCGAAGCTGTGCATGCAGATACCCGGATCGTCGACGTGCTCGTGCCCCGCGACTTCATCAAGAGCAGTCCGAAGTGGAATCCCGACGTGCCGATCACGCGTGAATACGAGGACGACCTGCTAGCTCATTATCGGCAGCGCCAAGCGTGGTCGCGGAACCCGCGATCC
>JBDUAS010000583.1:0-2101 GCA_040004535.1 Deltaproteobacteria bacterium | reverse complement strand
CGCAGGCCACGTCTTCGTGTTCCTGAATCGGCGCAAGAACCAAGTGAAGTTGATCGTCTGGACGCGTGGCGGCTTCACGATCGTGCACAAAAAATTGGAGCGCGGGACGTTCACGTTTCCGGATCGCGTGGTCGAGGGCGTGGCGAGCGTCGCGATCGATGTGCACGAGCTCGCGATGCTGCTCGAAGGAATCGACATCCGTCGTGCTCGGACATCGTCGCGATGGGAGCCGCCGATGCATGCATCGCGCGGCTGATCGACGAGCAAAATCCGGACCGGATTTCTCACGATGACCGTGCATGTTTCTCGAGGCGCGGGCTTGCGCGGTCGAGTCGGACGATCATGATGCGTGAGTGACCGATTCGTCGAGCCGCAACGAGACCGAGCACCATGGTGAGGTGGTCGATATCGTGCGCGAGTTGCTCGGCGGTCGCCGCGACGACGACGTGATCTCACTCGTCACCCAGCTCGTCGCGCAGAACTCCGAGTTGGCAGTACGCGCGGCGAAGGCGAGCGTGTTGGAGACGCGCAACGCCGAGCTCGAGAAGCAGCTCGAGAAGGTGCTCGCTCGCTACAAGAAGAGCGAGGCGGTCTCGAAGACGCAGCTCGTGCTGTTCATCGATGCGCTATCGCGCGGCGAAGCGGGTGACGTGCTCACCGACGAGGACGATCCGCGACGCGAGGCGAACGAACAGCTGCGTACGGCCTCTGGCATCGATGACGACCAAGACGAGCCAAGAACCACGCAGCCGCGCGAACAGCCTAAACGTGAGCCCGCCCCGGCTCACCTGCCGCGCGTCGAGAATCCGATCACAGTCGCGCCCGAACACCAGCCATGTCCGCGCTGTGGGAAGGCCCGCGTGTGCATCGGTCACGACGTCACTGAGGTGATCGAGCTCGTGCCGGCGCAGGTGATCGTGCGCCAGGACAAGCGCGAGAAGCTCGCGTGCGATGAGTGCGAAGGTGAGCTGGTCCGCGCTCCGAACGTCGAAAAGGTCGTCGACGGAGGCAAGTATGGCGACGCACTCGAAGCCGATATCCTCGTGAGCAAGTACGCCGACGGGCTTCCGCTGCACCGCCAAAAGGAACGCTACGCGCGACTCGGTCTCGACATGCCGATCTCGACGCTCGTCGATCAGGTGAAGTGGTCCACGGATCTGTTGCGGCCGCTCTGGCGCGCGGCGATCGCCGAGTGCATCGCGAGCAAGGTGATGCACCTCGACGGCACCGGCCTACCGGTGCTCGACCGCGCCGCGCCCGGCGGCAAGCGGTTCGGTACCTTGTGGGGCTACGTCGGCGACGACGTCGCGGCGTACGTGTTCACCTCGACGGCGAAGGCGGTCGGGCAGAAGCCCGGCGAGATGGGCCCGGAAGACATCCTGTCGCTGCGCGAGGGCTTCACCGTCGCCGACGCCGGGAGCCAGTTCAACGCGAGCTTCGCGACACGACCGAACCTGATCGAGTGTGGCTGTAACATGCACGCGCGGCGGTACTACACGAAGGCGCTCGACGCTGGCGACAAACGTGCCGCGCTGCCACTGGCTGGCTACAAGCGGCTCTTCGAGATCGAAGACGAGATCCGCGACCGCGATCCCGATGGCAAGCTCGCCGTGCGGGTCGAGAAGAGCAGACCCGTGTTCGACGAGCTCGTGAAGTGGGCGGAGGTCCACCAACTCTTCGAAACTCCCTCGAGCAAACTCGGCGACGCGCTCCGCTATCTGCTCAACCACCGCGTCGCGCTCGGCCGCTTCCTCGAGTCCGGCCTCGTACCGATCGATAACGGAGCGGTCGAACGGCTTCACATCAGAGCAGCTCTGGCTCGCAAAAATTTCCTATTCGCCGGGTCCGATACCGGTGGCGAGCGCGCCGCGGTGGCCTTCACGATCCTCGGCTGCTGTCGGATCGTCGGCGTCAATCCGATCGAATACCTGACGTCCGTGTTTCCGATCCTCGCGCGTCGTGTGCGCCTACTCGATCTGCCCGGCTTGCTGCCCGCGCGTTGGAAAGCTCGACGCGACGCCGCTACCTCGGGCTGAGAAGCGCCACGCATGAGGTCGCGCCGTCAAGCGGCCGATCCCGATGCGCTCCACCGATCGGACAC
>JBDUAS010000582.1:0-2106 GCA_040004535.1 Deltaproteobacteria bacterium | reverse complement strand
TGATCTACGTCGTGTCGACGAACAACGACTTCTTGTCGTTCGATCCGCGCAAGCTGCCCGGCGATCCGTTCCATCTCATCGGCAAGCTCAAGTGCCGCGGCGCCGGTAGCCCGTTCTCGATGTCGGTCGATCGCAACGGCACAGCATGGGTGCTGTATGGCGACGGCGAGCTGTTCAAGGTCAACATCAACGACGCCAAGTGCGAGCCGACCGCGTTCAACTCGGGCTCGACGGGATCGTTGACATTCGGCATGGGGTTCTCGACGGACAAGGCCGGCGCCGATAGCGAGAAGCTGTACGTCGCCGACAACGACTTCACGAATCAGCTATCGAGCATCGACACCGCGCACGATCTGCGTCCGCATCGGATCGGCACGCTGACCGCGACGACGGATCAGAACCCCGAGCTCACCGGCACGAGTGAAGGCAGGTTGTTCGGGTTCTACCCGTCGTTCAGCGAGCCGTCGTTCGTGCAGGAGATCAACCGCGCGACCGCGGGCCCGGTCGGCAAGAAGTGGTTCCTCGGCAGCGAGCCGCTCGGTGGGATCGACGCGTACGCGTTCGCACAGTGGGGCGGGGTGTTCTATATCTTCGCGACCGTCACCGACCCCGACACTTTCACCGAGAGCTCGACGGTGCGGACGATCGATCGGGCGACCGGCAAGTACCGGACGATCATGACGCACCTGGCCTACCGGATCAGTGGCGCGGGTGTGTCGACCTGTGCGCCCGAGCGGGATGCTTCGAATCAACAGCAGAATCCGCCGAATGGTCCGTAGGCGTCTACATCCAGGTTTTCCTGGTATATTTTGCGCACGTAATGGCGCGCCTGCTCTTCAGGGATAGCCAGGGCCGCGAAGGAACGGTCGAGCTAAGCCCCACCGAAACGGTCTACGTCGGCCGCGGTCTCGAATGTGCGATTCGCACCGACGACGGCATGGTCTCGCGCAAGCACGCGCAGTTCCGCATGGAGAACGGCCGGTTCGTCGTCGAGGACCTCGGCAGCGCGAACGGCACGCATCTCAACAACACGCGGATCCAGAAGCAGGCGATCGGCCACGCCGACATCATCCAGTGCGGATCGCTCGTGATCCGGTTCGTCGACGAGGGCGGCGTCAACGTCGTCCCGCAGCAGATCCAACCGGGCGCGAATCCGCCGCCGAAAAAGGGCGGCACGATGGTGCTCGATCGCGGCGACCAACCGCCGCTGCCGACCGCGATGCCGTCGCGGCCAAACTCGCCGAGCGGGTTTCCGCCGCCGGCCGCGAACAACTTCTCCGGACCGCCGTCGCAGTTTGGCCCGACACCGTATGGCGCGCCGCCGGCGATGCCGAGTGCGGGGCCCGCTGCCGGGTCGCCGGCGTTGCCGTACGGCGGCCCGCCGCAGATGCCGGGCGGCGGCACGTTCGGCGGTAGCCGCGGAGGTTTCGGTGGCTCGGCCGCCGGTGCTGCGTCGCCGTTCGGTGCACCGCCGCCGATGCCGTCGGGTGGGACGTCGCCGCCTGCGAATTCACAACCGCCGCCGAACATGCCGTACGGCGGACCGCCGGCGATGCCGAACCAACCCGGCGGCGGCGCGATGCCCTATGGGGGTCCGCCGGTCATGCCGGGCGCGGCGAACCCGAGCATGTTCGGGCGCGGCGGACCGATGAACGCACCGTCTGCGTCGCCGCAGCCAACCGCGGATCCCGAGCAGAAGGTGCTCGTGGATCTCGGCCTCGCCGCGGATCCAGCGAAGGCGAACGCCGAGGTCAAACAGCTCAAGGTCGAGATCGAAAAGGCGAACGCGAACTACGAGCGCGAGGTCGCCGACGGCAAGCGGATTCGCGCCGAGTCCGCGACGCTGCGCGAGCGGATCGAAGAGCTGCGCGCCGCGGTGAAAGATCGCGAGGAGCAAGCGTCCGCGCACGATCGCGTCGCCGATCAGCTGCGCGACGAGCTCCAGCAGACGCGCGACGAGTACAACAAGCTCCGCCTCGAGATGGGCGAGATGGCCGAGAACATGGCCGCCCGCGAGCGCCAGGCGGCGCGCGCGCAGGAAGACGCGGTCAAGATCCGCGAGGACATGCAGGACCTCAACCGCCAGCTCATGGAGCTGTCGCGGAC
>JBDUAS010000337.1:0-7011 GCA_040004535.1 Deltaproteobacteria bacterium | reverse complement strand
GGCGCGCGGGTGTTGCACGCCCACCGGACATTGACCGAGCGCGACCTCGACGATCTGACCGTGCTGCTGCTCGAGGACGGCCACTGCCTGCGCGATCAGGCGCTCGCCGTATGCGAGCGCAGCGGCGCCGTCGAAGCGATGCAGGTCCGCGCGACCAGCCTGCCGACGCTGGTCCAGATGGTCGCCGGCGGGCTCGGCATCACGCTGCTGCCCGAGGCCGCCGCCGCGGCGCTCGTCCAGCCGCGCGGCCCGGTCGAGGTCAAGCCGCTCGCGAAGCCGCAGCCCGGCCGCACCGTCGGCCTCGCATGGCGGACCTCGTCGGGGCGGCTGCGCGAGTTCAAGCTGCTCGCCGACGTCATGCAGGAAGAGGCAGAGAAGATGCTCGCGAAGCTGCGGCGTTGACGGGTGCGCTAGACTACGGGGATGTGGCGGCTGCTCGTCGGGATTATCCTGATCGATAGCCTCGCATGTGGCTCCTCTCCCACCGACGCTCGCTCGCCGGATGCCGGCGACGCGTGCCCGTTTGCCGACGATTTTGCCGGCGCGTGGACGTCAGCGGCACCGATAAGACGACGCGGGGAACGACGATGCCAGAAACCTCGACGATGGCGACATCGTTTCCGGTCAGCGTCGACCAGGGACTCATGTTCAGAGCGACGTTCGTGTACCTGTCGGTGTTTCCGGCTGGCAGCTTGACCGTCGACATCGGCAAGGGCGAGGTCGTTGGCACGGACCTGACCACCCAAGGGTGCCGTTTTTCGATCGAACCGAGCTTAGCGGAGGCAGCCGGCGAGGACCAGCCGGATCAAGCGAAGCGCGGTCATGCCGGCACTCGCTCGCCGCGGGTCGTGACCACCGGGATAATTCCAGCCCAGTAGGGCAGGGCAGCATCCTCGGCGTTGTCTTCGGCGAGCGGCCCGCCGGTGCGGATCTTCGCGGATGCCTCGGTCAGCGGCACAGCGATGACGCGCGTCATCTTGAGCTCCTTGTCGTTCGGCGGCCGGCAGGCGCGGGACCGGCCGCGCTCGATCTTCTCGAGCAACGCGCTGAGTGAGGCGAGCTTGTCGTCGCGGGTTTCGATCACGCGGCCGCGACCGAACACGACGACCGAGCGATAGTTCGCGGAGTGGTGTAGCGCGGTCTTCGCGAGCACGAGGGCGTCGAGCAGCGTGATCGAGATGCACGCGTGGCCGCCCTCGGCGAGCGCGGTCAACATCGCGCTGCCGACCGAGCCGTGGATGTGAAGCTCGGGGCCGATGCGAACGAACGTGGTGGGGATGACAACGGGGCCGTGCGGCGAGAGGAAGCCGACATGACAGATCAACGCCTCGTCGCAGATCCGAGCGATGACGTCGCGGTCGTGGCTGCCTCGCGCCGGCTTGCGGCGAAGCTCTGTGCGATCCATGGCTTCACCATGCGATCGAGACGGACCATCAAACAGGTCCATGTTGTAGAAATCACCTAGTCCATCCATTGCTGATCTGTACCGCCGCGCGCCATCCTTCATGGATGAGGCGTGGCTCCGGCTCGGATGCGATGTTCGTGAAGATCGCGAACGTGCTCACCACCGACATCCGGCGGGGTGTGCGGCGCGCCGGCGATCGGCTGCCCAGTACCCGCACGCTCGCGGCCGAGCTCTCGGTCAACCGCAACACGATCGTCGCCGCGTACGACGAGCTCCTCGCGCAGGGCTGGATCGTCTCGCATGGTGCGGCGGGTACGTTCGTCGCCGGCGAGCTACCCGACCTGCCGAAGCGCCGCAGCGATGCACCGCCGCCGTTCGCGAAGCGCGCTGCGTACGACCTCCAGGTCGCGCCGCTGCCCCCGTTGCCGCTCACCGCGACCGCCGCGCGTTATCAGCTCTCCGCCGGCGTCCCCGATCCGCGGCTGTTCCCGCACGACGTGATGGCGCGCGCGTATCGCCGCGCCTTGCGATCGCGCAGTGCGAATGCCGCGCTCGCGTACGCGAATGCCGCCGGCCTGCTGCGCCTGCGCGAGGCGGTCGCGGCGCTGCTGCGCGAGGCGCGCAACGTGCCGTGCGGGCCCGAGCACATCCTGATCACGCGCGGCAGCCAGATGGTGCTCGACCTCGCGGCGCGCGCACTGCTCCGCCCGGGCGACATCGCCGCGGTCGAGCACATCGGCTACCAGCCGGCGTGGCGTGCGTTCGAGGCCGCGGGCGCGAAGCTCGCCGGCGTGCGCCTCGACGACCAAGGCCTCGTCGTCGACGAGCTGCCGTCACGCCTCCGCGCGCTCTACGTCACGCCGCACCACCAGTATCCGACCACCGTGCTGCTCACGCCGGCGCGCCGCCTCGCGCTGCTCGACCGCGCGCGCCGCGATCGGTTCGCGATCCTCGAGGACGACTACGACCACGAGTTCCATTTCGACGGCCGGCCGGTGCCACCGCTCGCGAGCGCCGATCCGCAAGGCAGCGTGATCTACATCGGCTCGCTGTCGAAGACGCTCGCGCCCGGCCTTCGCCTCGGCTTCCTCGCCGCACCGGAGCACGTGGTCCAGGCGCTGACCGGCGTCCGCACGATCATCGATCGCCAAGGCGATCACGTGCTCGAGGCCGCGGTCGCCGAGCTCCTCGAGGACGGCGAGGTCCAGCGCCACACGAACAAGCTGCGTCGCACGTACGCGCTACGCCGCGAGCGGTTCGCGAGCCTGCTCCGCACCCACTTCGGTTCCGCGCTCGAGTTCACGCTGCCACCGGGCGGCATCACGATCTGGGCGCGCGTCGCCGACGACATTCCGCTCGAGCGCTGGCTAGAGCGAGCCGAGGTGCGCGGTGTGCGCGTGGTCGCGGCGAAAGAGCTCGCGCTAGATCGCAAGCCGCGGCCGTTCATCCGCCTCGCGTTCGCCCAGTACTCCGAGGCCGAGCTCGCCGACGCGATCCGGATCTTGGCACGCGCATTACCCCAGCGTGGCGTGTAACGTGCACGCCGTTCTAGCATCAAAGATCTATGGATTCGATCGTCATCGCCGGCGCGACCGGGTTCGTCGGCCACGCGGTCGCCCAGCGGCTCGCGCAGCGCTTCGAAGTCACCGGGCTCACTCGCGGCCGGCGCGACGCGCGCGGCGCATGGACCAAGCTCGTCACGTGCGATCTGTTCTCGCAGCAGGACGTCGAGCGTGCGTTCGCAGGCGCGCGCTACGTCGTCTACCTCGTGCACTCGATGCTGCCGTCGGCTCGGCTCGTCCAGGGCGCGTTCTCCGATCTCGATCTGATCTGCGCCGACAATGTCGGCCGCGTCGCCGCCAAGCTCGGGGTCGAGCAGATCGTCTATCTCGGCGGCCTGATCCCCGCGGACGATGTCGAGATCTCCGAGCACCTGCGCAGTCGCCGCGAGGTCGAGGCCGCACTCGGTGCGCACGGCGTGAATGTCACCACGCTACGCGCAGGTATCGTGATCGGGCCGCACGGATCATCGTTCGAGATCATGACGCGCCTCGTGAAGCGGTTGCCGGCGATGGTCCTGCCGAGCTGGACGGAGCACCTCTGCCAGCCGATCGACCTGGGTACGGTTGCCGCCGCTGTCGACCACGTCACAGGCCGGACGACCGCGTACGGTGAGACCTACGATCTCGGCGGCCCCGATGCCCTGCGCTATCGCGACATGCTCGCGGTGGTCGGCGACGAGCTCGGCGTGCATCGCCGAACGCTGCGCGTGCCGTTCGTGAGCCCGCGGATCTCGCGGCTGTGGGTGTCCACGATCACGGGCGCGCCGCGTTCGCTTGTCAAGCCGCTCGTCGAGAGCCTGCGGCACGACATGGTGTGCCGCGATCGCCGGCTTCAGGACGAGGCCAACCTCCCGGGCCTGCCGTTTCGCGAAGCGGTCCGCGCCGCGCTCGCGGCGGAGAGCGGCGCGTCGAAGAAGCCTCAAGCCTATGCACCCGCCCCGCCGGCGCCCGTCGCGGGCGTGCGCTCCGTCCAACGCATTGCCCTGCCACCCGAGCGCGATGCCGAGTGGGCCGCGCACGAGTACATGCGGTGGTTGCCCCGCGGCGCGTGGCCGATGCGGGTGGCGGTCGACAGCGACCACCGCCTCACCCGGTTCTTTTTGCGCCCGTTCCGGCGCCCGCTGCTCGAGCTCGAATTCGCCGACGATCGAAGTGCCTCCGATCTCCAGCTGTTCTACGTGACGGGTGGCTCGCTGGCGCGCGCGAACACCCGAGGCCGGCTCGAGTTCCGCGTCACACCCGACGGTGCGCACTTGCTCACCGCGATTCACGACTTCATGCCGGCGTTGCCGTGGTGGCTGTATCGGATTTCGCAGGCGCTCGTCCATCGCTACGTGATGTGGCGGTTCGGCCGCCATCTCCGACGCGCGTCTATTTCGCCGCCGCGCCAAAAGCCGCGATCGGCAGCTTCGCGACGACGGTCGCGGCCGTCGGTGTCGACTTGATGTCGAACCAGCTGTCCTCGACCTTCACGCCGTTGCCACGCGCGGCTGCCTTGAAGCTCTCGACGACTCGCGCGGCCTCGACCCCAGCCTCGTCCTGCGTCATCGAGTCGAACTGCAGCGTGATCTGGAACGAGTCCGAGTGCAGATCCAGCCACGCGACGATGTTCCGCATCTTGTACGCGGGAATCCCGAGCGATACGAACCAACCCTTCGCGGTCCGCGGCACGTTGCGCAGCAGATCGTAGATCGCACTCGCCGGCTCGCCCGCGTGCGGCGGCTCCTGACCCTGGGTGATCAGCGCGAGGTCGCCCTGCCATTGAAATACGGCCGGGGTCGCCGCGAGGTCGAGCTCGAAGCCGGTCCCGTGGTCCTTCACCGTCAAGCCAGCGCGGGAGGCAAACTCGGTCACGCACGCGCGCGTCGCGGCGGGATCGACGCCCGCGATGTAGCCCTGCCAGGTGGCGCCGCTCTGGGTCAGCGCACCGAGACGCGCGGACTCCAGGATCCTGCGCATGCACGGTGGGTCGGCCGGTGCCAGGTCCGCGAGGTTCGCGGCTTCGAGGCCCTTCAGATCGATCGCGATCGCGAGCCCGACATTCCCGAGCTGGTTCGTGATCGAGTCGGGCAGCACCGGCAGCTTTGCAGGCCCGGGTGCGGGCGCTTCGTGCTTGCTGCAGGCAGCCAGCAACGCGACGAGCGCGATCCCCACGAACGGCCGGATCATCCCGGCGATCGTAGCACTACCGGTCGACGTGGACGTACATCCGCAGGCCGAGCGGCAGCGTTGCACCCGGCGCCGCGTCGAACGAACCGATCACCTCGAGCACGCGGGTATCGACGCGCGCGCGCGGGTCATCATCGCGCACGGTCTTGCGGCCGAGCTCGCGGGTGATCCGCGTGACGTGGATCGGGAACTGCTTGTCGCCGAACGCGTCGGCGGTCGCGTAGGCAGCCTTACCGAGCTTGATCGCCGCGACATCAGCCTCGTCGACCTCGGCGCGGATCTCGAGCTGGGTGACGTCGGCGACCGTGACGACCGGCAGCGGCGTCACCGTGCCGACCAGCGTGCCGACCTCGGCGAGCCGGCGCAACACGATGCCGTCGTGCGGCGCCTTCAGCAGCGTCTGGTCGAGCGCGACGTTCGCCGCCTCGAGCCCGGCGGCCGCGGCCTCGACCGCCGCCTGCGCTTCTGCGATCTGCTCGACGCGCGTGCCACGGGCGAGCGACTGGTACCGCGCGCTCGCCGCCGCCGCGGTCGCCGTCGACACGCGTGCCGCCGCGCTATCGGTATCGACCGACGCACTCGCGATCGCACCGACCGCGCCGAGCTTCTCCGACCGAACCTGCTCGGCCGAGCGATGCTCCGCCTCGGCGGTCGCCGCCAGGGCTTCGGCCTTCGCCGCATCGAGATCCTCGTGGCGAGGACCGCGGCGGGCAAGGTCGTAGCGCGCGTGCGCTTGTGCGAGCGCCGCTTCGGCACCCGCGACGCGCGCCTTCGCGAGCCGGTCATCGAGGTGCGCGACGATCTGGCCGGTCTTCACGACGTCACCTTCATCGACATCGATCGAGACGATCCGGCCGCCGGTCTCGAACGCGAGCGCGACCGGATCGCGGAACGGCTCGACCCGGCCGGGCGCGACGATGATCGCGGGACGCCCGATCTCGGTGTTGGCCGAAGCGGTCGGCGTCTTGTGGCCGAGCGCCAACCAACCGGCAGCGACGGCGACGGGGAGGGCGAGAGCGAGTGTCTTCTTGACGTTCATGACGATTTCCCTTCGATCGAAGAAATCCGGCCGTCCTCGACGCGGACGACGCGGTCTGCAAAGCGCTCGAGGCGCGGATCATGGGTGACGACGACGACGGCGCGACCGTGCGAGCTCGCGAGCTCGCGAAGCAGATCCATCACCGACAAGGCGGTCTTGGTATCGAGTGCCGCGGTCGGCTCGTCGCCGATCAGGATCGGCGGGTTGCCGCCGAGCGCCCGGGCGATCGCGACGCGCTGCTTCTGACCACCCGACAGATCCGCGGGCAGGTGATGCGCGCGGGGCGACAGATCGACGAGCTCGAGCAGCCGCTTGGCCTCGCCGCGGGGGTCCTTCGCCTTCGGATCCTTCATCTGGATCGCCATCGCGACGTTCTCGAGCGCGGTCAGCGCCGGGAACAAGTTGAAGCCCTGGAACACGAATCCAAAGTTGCGCGCGCGCAAGCCGGGCAACTGGCGCTCGCCGAGGCCGGCGACGTTCTTACCCTCGAGCCAGACTTCGCCCGAGGTCGGCTTCAACAGCAAACCGAGGATCGAGATCAGCGTCGTCTTGCCCGAGCCCGACGGGCCTTCGATCAACGTGACCTCGCCGGGGCGAATGTCGAGCGTCGCGTCGGCGAGCGCGGCGACGGCGTTCTCGCCCGAGCCGTAGATCTTGCCGGTGCCGACGAGCCGGGCGAGCGTCGTCGGTGCCTTGCTGGCTTCCGGAAGCTCTGACAGGACGAGGGTGTCGGTGAATGCGAGTGCGGTGTCCATGATGATCAACCTTTGAAGACCGATGCGGGGTCGAGCCGGAGGACCTTGACGATCGAGAGCAGCGACGCGAGCGAGCACATC
>JBDUAS010000336.1:0-7011 GCA_040004535.1 Deltaproteobacteria bacterium | reverse complement strand
ACCTGAACCCGATGCTCTCTCGTCAGGCATTCACACAAAAAAAGAGACTTGACCTGCCGGCATCGCGGATCTCGGAGAGGATTACCGGCCGAAGCGCGCGAAGGACGACACCGGACTGCACGTGCTCGATGCAAACGGTGCCGTCGCCGCGGGTAGGACCGACGAAGGGGCGCGGAGTCTGATCTCGGTGCTCGACGCGCGGATCGGTTTGTACTTTCGTCGCTACGAGACCGAAGCCCGTCCGCAATGAACGAGACCGGGATCCGAGGTGACCGGAGGTACCACTTCGGATCGAACAGGCACATGTGAGTGTCTCGCGCGCTGCCAGCTGTCCGCGCGTTACCTGTGTTTGCAGATCTCGAGGGCGCCTCGATGGAGAACCCGATCAGCGGCCGGGCGTCAGGAACATCGTCACCAGCACCTGCTCGTCGTCCCACGGCGCGGGCGTCTCCTGACGTGCGAGCCGGTAGCGGCCCGCGCCGAGATCCACGATCAGCGCGCCATCACCATCACCGTAGCCGTCTCCGAAGGAAGCCACGCCGCCGCTCGGCAAGCTCGCCACGAGCTCCCGCGCTGCACCCATCTTCTTGAGCCACATGTACGCGGCGAGGAGCTTGCCCGACGTCAGCTCGATCTCGCCGACCTCGGTCGCATCGGCGCCAGCACTGAGCGCATCAGCGAACAACGCGTCAAGCTCGTCGGTATGAGCGGCGTGGTGCTCCGCCCACCACGTGCGCGGCGGCGCGGCGAGAACGAGCGGCGCGTCTGCCGTGCGATATGCCTCGATACGTCCGGACTTGCCTTCGAGTTCGAACGCGAGGCCGCTGCTCGACCCGACATCGACCGTCGTCGCATCGTCGCCCTTGGCGAGGCCGCGCATCACCTCGGCAGGATGCCCGGTGAACTGTGCCTTGTTCGCGGCGGGCTTCGTGGGCACCCACTCCGTCGCGGCGGCGGCATCGAACACGACGATGGTGAGGGACGAAGTCGGCGACACGAGCGTAGCGATGGGGGAGGTCATGACGGCGCGAGCTTGCCCCAGATCGGCTGCATCACGACAACCATCGTCACACAGCGAGTGCCGCGATGTCGGGCACCCGAGTTGTTAGCGATCCCCAAGTACAACGGCTCGCCGTAACGCAACTTCATCTCTCGAACGGACGCCTTGCAACAAAGACTGGTTCGCGTGGAGATGCCCGATCTTTGTAGCCAGACATCGCTGTTCGAGCAATCAGACTTTCTTTTTTCGCTCATGCGATCAGTCGTTCTGAATGCTCGTGCGACACGTCCTCGATCTACGCCAACACGATCCCGTCAACGAAGGCGTACTCGGGGAGGCGGAGCACGCGTGGGCCGAGAACGGTAGCCATGTTCGACAGCTGTTCAGTGCGGCTTCCCTACGTTGGACCAAACGTGTAGAGCTCGCGTTTCGGCGGCAGCGTGGTGGCAGCGGTGGGTTCGAACAAGGAACCAACCTTCTGCACCGAACGAGGGCCCGCGCGCAACTAGCTCGACTGGTCCCTCGCCAAGTCGATCTAGCTCGCGCGTTCGTTATCCACCGGGCAGCCGTGGTGAAGAAAGTCGAGCAACGGCTGCAAGTCGAACGGCTTGTTAAACACTCTGTAGCCCTTTGGAGCGAGGTGCGGAGACGCCGAGACGATGGCCACTCGAATCTCGGCGAGCTGAACGTCGTCGCGCAGATATTCGAGGAACTCCTGGCCGACGACGCCCGGCATCAAGAGATCCACCAACACGGCGCTCGGCCGCTGACCACCCTCGAGAAAGCTGATCGCCTCAGCACCATTCGAAGCCATGTCGATCTGATACCCCTCGGCGGTGAGTACCGCCGCGAGCATCCATCGAACTTCGAAATCGTCTTCGACGATCAGCACATGCGGCTGCGACGCCGTGGTGATGCGCTCCATGCTCAACTCTGGTCGGGATCCGATCGTTCGGCACGGTGGTTCTGCTCGATCGTGAGCGTGCGACTGCGCGCTGTTGGGATCGACTGACGCGCTCGCGCACTCCGAGGAAGTAGCAGCGTCAACGTTGTGGTCGCATCGCGCCCTGCCCACGTTGTTATGGCTCGCCACGGGTGTACTGCCTTTTTTTCCGCGACGGACCCTGGGCGAACTCGACGGAGGAGCCGTCAGGATCGAGCGCGGTCAGATCCCGAGGTTCGTGAGCAGGTCCCAGCGTCACAGTCACGTCTTCGTCTCAGGAACATGTCGAGGCAGATGCGCCGTGAACCTCGTCCCGTCAGCGTCGGTCGACGTCACCTCGAGTGTCCCGCCGTGCGCCAGCATGACCTGTGATGCGATGTAGAGACCCAAGCCCAGCCCGGCGTTCGTCTGGAACGTACCGTGATGACGAACCATCGGGTTGAACATGGTGTTCAAAGCGGTTGGATGAATTGTGGCTCCGACGTTGTGAACTTCCAGGACGACCTCATCGCCATTGCCCGACGCGACAACGTCGATCGGATCGGACTTGCCGCCGTGTTGGATCGCGTTCGAAACAAGATTCGACAGAACTTGGGCGATCCGGTCGCCATCCCACTCTCCTTGGAGGTTGCCCCTGGCCGTGAATCGCAAGTCGCCGGGAGCGCGATGTCCTTCAAGCTCCGAGATCACCTGCCGACAGAGGGGATCTAGATCGATCGTCGCGCGGACGATGGGGATTCGGTCGCCGAACCGAGTGCGGGTCAGGTCGAGCAGGTCGGCGACCATTCGGCCCATCCGGTTGGCGCTGCTGAACATGCGCGTCACGATCCTGAGGAATTTGTCGTCGAGTTCCTCCGAGTTCATCAGCAGCGTCGCACCCATGACGATGGCCGAAAGCGGATTCCGGAGATCGTGGCTAAGGATGCCGAGTGATTGGTCCCGAAAGTGCTCGGTCGTCTCCGTGAAACTCTGCACGGCTTCCGTAAGAGCCTCGTCGATCGACTCGTTGAATCGGGTCACGCCTCCAGGATCGGTACCGATCTTCTCCCAGAGTCTAAGGACGCTGGCGCGGAGCGCGCGATACTCCGCCACCAATTGGCCGACCTTGAAACCGTTCTCGATCCGTAGCGTGGCGTGAAGCTGACCGATCTCGCCGAGGTGCTGGGCCTCACCTCGGCCTTTGGACTTCTCGGCCTGCTCCGCTGCCGATTGTCGCGACTTCATGTCGTGGATGATTGCGGTCAAGATTTGGTCGGCATGATCACGCAGAGCGGGGCCACTCATGCCGCCTGCCGCGGGTAAGAGCGTGCGCGCGAAAGCCTCCCAATCTGCCACGATCTTTGGGCGTTCCTTCTCGATAAACTCCGCAAGCCCATCAACGCCACTCATAGGCTGCAACCCGAGCGATTGGCGTGCCAACGTGGTGGCCTCGTCGAAGTCCGATACTCGTCCCGACTCCCGACTTCCCTCAAAGAGACTCGCAGACCACTCGTGTGCGGGATCGTTACGATCATCGCTCGGTGGGCGCCAGCGCTCGTCCTACATACAGCTTCTCGACGGAGCACGAGGATCTAGTTCGCCGTCGGTCTGTGTGAACGGCGGCCAAGCATCCTCACGCTTGCTTGTCCAACGTGCCGAGCAGCCTTGCTAGCGCCGCCGGCATCTTGTCAGGCGGCAGAACGCAATCGATATAGCCGGAGGCGCGAGCGCTGATCGGCATGCCGTCGACTTCGGCCGACGTTGCCTTCAGCTTCTTGCAGCCCTCGGTGCCGTCGTCGGTCGCCATCGTAGCCCGACATGATGATCCCGATCGCACGGGGTCCCCCGACCTCGGCAAGGGAGCCGAAGAACAGATCCACTTGCTCGTTCCTCTTCGCGCGTGGCGAGATGACCTTGAAGGCATTGTTCTCGATCAGGAGATCCGTGTCGGGCGGATACACGTAGACGTGATTGGGACGGATCGGCATTGCCTCCAATGCGACCCGGACGGCCATCTTGGTGCAGCGCGCGAGGATCTCGGCCAGCTGACTGCTCGCTGTGGGAAGAATGTGCGAGATGACGACAAAGGCCATTCCGGTGTCGCGTCCTCGCAGCGGTCGCCCGCTCGGCAAGTATCCGCTGAGCGGTATCGCGAAGTGCGGCTCGTGCAGTGGCGCGGTCGGCGCGGCACGCGTCATCGCGTACGGTGGTCCGAACGAGCGCGTGCTCTGCTACGGCTGCGCGCGACACCACGATCGCGGCAGCGCCGTTTGCCCGGTCACGGTTCACCAACCGATGACCGAGGTCGAAGACGCGCTCGTCGCGCACCTCCAGGAGCACGTGTTGAGCGAGGGCGTGCTCGATCTCGTGCTCGGCGAGATCCGAACCGAGATCGCCGCGCAGCTGCCGAAGAACTACGCGGACGTGGCCGCGCTCGAGGCCGAGCTTGCCCAGGCACGGACCGAACAGAAGCGACTCGCGAAGGCCGTCGCATTCGCGGATGACGTCGCGGAGCTGGCCTCCGAGCTGAAGAAACGGAATCAGCTGATCTCGAGCCTCGATGCGCGGATCATCGCCGCCAAGCGAACCCCCGATGATGTGCTCGCGCTCGTCACCAAGATCGAGACGTCCGCGCGCGAGCGTCTCCGCGATCTGCGGACCACCCTGGCAGACCGGCACGATCTCCGCGACGTCTTCTTGGCCCTGTTTCCCGACGGCCTCACCTTCACCGCAGCGCGGACGACCGACGGAGCAAGGCAGGTCTGGCGGATCACTAGGTCCGCGAGCCTTCATACAGTGGTTGGCGAGCACCCTCCCAACCGCATCACGACCCCTCACCTTCCGACAGCGCGCGGAAATAGCGAGAGTGCAAACCCAAGTGCGCGAAACGGTGTGGGAGGTTGGCCCCCTCCCGACTGTGTAGCGACCCCGACGAGGTGCGATCCACACGCAACCGCGATGCTCGCGTTGTGGCGACGCTCAGAAACCTCAAGCTTCGTATCTCCTTGAAGTTTCTCGCCATTCTGCCCAATGAACATCGGACGAACGCCGACGGGACATCCGGTCGCGATCTGCTGACACGCAAGACTGGGCACTCGTCGTCGAACCAGAATTGAAAACGGACTCCAACTTCAGCACCGCGTCTGTTCGCTAAGGATGCCCCGATCGAGATCATCGCAAGCACGGAAGACCTGTTGATCACGGCCACACCTCGAGCCGCCTCGGTCCAGAACATCTGCCGTTCGGGGCTACGCCTCGACGGTGAGGTGAGCAAAGCGTCGCGCGCGCCCCCGCGCTCGTCATGAGCGCGAACCCGCGCTTCGGTATCAGGTCTGATGCCTGCGAATTTGTTCGAGCTCGTTTAGAATCTTGGTCACCTCGTCAGGATTGAACGGCTTGGTGAGATGGGCGTCAAAGCCTGCCGCGAGCGCCATGCGCTGATCTTCTGGCAAGCCGTAGCCGGACACCGCAATCAGGACGATCGTCTCGCCCCCAGGCGCCAGACGGATCTCCTTAGCGACGTCGTAGCCGCTCATTTTGGGCAGTCCGATATCGACAAATGCGATATCGGGATGACTCCGCAGTGCCGTCTCCACCGCCTGCAATCCGTCCTCTGCGAACTCGACGCTGTGTCCGGAAATCTTCAGGAACGCCGCCATGGCCTCGCGCATCGCCGGTCGATCATCGACCACGAGGATGCGCTTGGTGCTGCTGGCGCGAACGTCAACCGCTCTCTCGGCGATCAGCTTTGAGTCCGTCTTCTCTGAGAGAGGTAATCTAACCATGAACTCGCTGCCTGTGTTAGGGCCTTCGCTTCTGGCCTCGACACTACCGCCGTGCATTTCGACCAGGTCCTTGACGAGCTTCAATCCCAGTCCGAGACCGCCTTGTCTGCGTTCGAGGGAGTGGTCCACCTGTGCAAACAGGTCGAACACGCTTTGTAGCATGTCGTGCTCGATGCCAATGCCGCTGTCACGCACGCGGACAACGGCTACGTCTCCTTCGCGCGCGGCTTTGATGTAGAGCGCCCCGTGAGCTGGAGTGTATTTTGCAGCATTGCCAATCAGGTTGATCAGGATTTGATCGATGCGCGTCGGGTCGGCCTCGACATTGAGAGGCGGGATGTGCTGCAAGTCGAGGCTGATCGTGTGCTCTTGGGCGTTGATCACGTGCGCGCAGGAATCGACTGCACGCGAGATCGCCTGGGCCAGATCCATCGGCTCCTTGCGAAGCCTGACTTTGCCTTGTTCGACGCGTGACACTTCGAGCAGATCGTCGACCAGTCTTGCAAGGTGGTAAGCTTGCTGTTCGATGATCTGTTGCGCCTGGACGCTCGACGAATCGACGCTTCCGATCATGCGAAGGGAGTGAGCAGCAACCGTGATCGAGGCCAAAGGATTGCGGAGTTCGTGCGACAACATCGCCAGAAATACATCTTTATCGCGAGCCGCCGCGGTCAGCTTGCCTTCGCTCTTGCGCAGCGCTTCCTCCACCCGCTTGCGCTCGGCAATTTCTTGCTGCAAGCGCGCGTTCAGTTCGTGCTGGTGCAACCCGGCGAGCAGCAACGCCTCGTTGACCGCTGTGACGTTCTGACGAAACCTGGCGGCCTTCGCTAGCTGGATTACGAGTCCCACCGGACGTTCGTTAGCATCCAGTGCGGGCCACATCGCGTACAACCAGACTGCCGGGTCGGCGTCGGAGCCGCCCTCCTGCACATAGGTTGCCGCTTCGCCGGTTTGGTAAACTCTCGTCAGCAGCGGCAGGCATTCGTCCCCTCGCGGGACGACTTCGGCGAAGCCTTTTCCGACAAGGTCGCCTCTGGATTTCCCCATCAGGCTGCAAAACGCGGAATTCACGTAAGACACGATGTGCGTGTCCCCCTCGACCTCAATGAGAGGGAGGGGCGCGCGCTCGATGACGGGCGCGGATCGACTCGGTAGGGAAGGAGTGTTCGCCTTGTCTGGTATCCGTTCCGCCCCCATGAGGCCTCCTCTACCTCTTGGCTTTCGATCTGGCTTTCGGTTCCGGCGGGACCTCGCTCGGCACCTGGCCGATTCGTTGTGGAATCCCGGTAGTCAATTGCAGGTAG
>JBDUAS010000335.1:0-7018 GCA_040004535.1 Deltaproteobacteria bacterium | reverse complement strand
ACCCAGCAGGGGCACCCAGCAGGGGCACCCAGCAGGGGCACCCAGCAGGGGCACCAAAGATCCGTTCCAGCTAACGCCCGAACCGGGCTCGAAATTTCCCGCCAATTTCGAATGGATCGTTACCTGCTGGCGTTCGTTGGACACAGAGATGTCGAGGAGCCCCGCGTGACCACTTTGACCCGCTGGAAACTGACGTGCGCCCTGTTTGCCGCCATCGCCGGTTACGGCGTGGTTGGCGCTCACCACGGGGCGCGCAACGAGCCCGCCGCGGCGGTCACGGGGCAGCGCTCCGGAACGGTGCCTTTCGCGCTGCGCCGGCCGATCCACGTCGCGCCCGAGGCGATCGGCGTGTCGCAACACGACCTCGTCGATCGGATCCTCGCGGCGCGTTCGGTGAAAGACGTCCAGCTCCTGTGCGAGAAGCTCGGCGCGGTCGGCGATGACGACGCGGTCGACAATCTGCAAAGCCTGCTGACCGACCCGCGCAAGGGCGTGCCCGAGGCGGTGCTCGGCGCGTACGGTCAGATCGGGACGCAGCACGCGATCGACATCGTGATCGCGACGACGAGCGACGAGCGGCCGATGGTCCGCAACGCTGCGATCTCTGCCCTCGGCGCCACGCAGAGTGCGAAGGCCGAGTCGACGCTGTTGAAGATCGCGAGCAAGGCCGGTGACCCGGCGCAGACCACCGCGATCGCGGGGCTCGGCGCGATCGGAACCGACAGCGCCGTCTCGAAGCTGATCGAGCTCGTCAACGCAGGTGGGGACGTCCAGACCTCGAACACCGCGGTCTACGCGCTCGGCAACGCGCGGTCGCCGGCGGCGGCCGCGGCGCTGCGTACGCTCGTCGATTCGCCGGATAGCCGGATCGCGGCGGCGGCGCTCGCGGGCATCGATACGATCGACGAGGAGATGCTCGGCAAGCTGTCGACGATCGTCCGCACCGGCGATCCGGAAGTCGTGGCCGCGGCGCTGACCGCGCTGTCCCACGCCGGCGAGGACGCGTTGCCCGTGTTGAAGGAGGCGGCACTTGCCGGATCGCGCCAGACCCGCTTCGCGGCGGTGACCGCGCTCGGCGAGGTCGGCGGCGACAAGGCGATCGCGGTGCTCGGCGAGATCATGAAGACCGGGGATCGCCAGGCCGCGATGGTCGCGGCGTCGACGCTCGCGAACCTCGGCGGGCCGCAGGCGCGCGAGCTGTTGATCGAGGCCGCGCTCTCGGATCGCGCGCAGCTGACCGGCGCGCTCGATCAGCTACAACAGATGCAAGGCGACGACGTCGAGCAGGCACTGATCAGCGTCGTCAAGCAGGGCACGAGCGCCGACAAGCGTTCGGCGTTGCCGCGGCTGCTGAAGTCGGGCAACCCCGACGCGATCGCGCTCGCGATCGACCTCGCGAACAAGGGCTCGCGCAACGAGAAGTCCGATGCGATGCGGATGCTCGCCGATTCCGGTACACCTGCGGCATTCGCGGCGCTCGTCGATATCGCGGGTAAGACCCATGGCATGTCGCGCGTCCAGTCGCTCGAGCTCGTCGCGCGCGCACACCCGGGCGACGCGACCGTCGGTCAGATGCTCGCGGACTCGCTGTTCTCGGGCCGCCGTGACGAGGCTCAGTACGCCGCCGGCGTGCTCGGCCGGTTGAACACGGAAGATTCGCGGACGGCGCTGATGGCGGCGCTGACCGGCAAGGACAAGGAGCTCGCGCAGACCGCTGCGATGACGCTCGGCAACACCGGGATGACCGAGAGCGTGAAGACCGCGCTGATGTCGGCGGCGCAATCGAGCCCCGAGATCAAGGCGCAGGTCATGACCCAGCTCGTCAATGCGGGCGCGCCCGAGGGCGTGCGGATCGCGTCGGAGCTGCTCGCCGGCAAGGATCCGAGCGCGGCGGCGCAGGCGGTGTACGCGCTCAACAACCTCGGCACGCCCGAGGCGAAGCAACTGATCACCCGCGCCCTCGATTCGAAGGAACCGCAGGTCCGGATGGCGGCGATCAACTCGCTCGCACAGAACCCCGACGACAAGTCGATGGACACCCTGATCCGGATGGCGAAGGATGGCGATGTCGGCGTGGCGCAGAGCGCACTGATGGCGCTCGGCCAGGTCGGTTCGGAGCGCGCGCAGACGGCGCTGCTCGATGCGTCGCGCAGTGGCAAGCCGGAGGAGCGGAGCGCCGCGATCTCGGGGCTCGCGCAGCTCGACGACCCGCGCGCGACCCAGCAGCTCGCGGCGCTGATGCGCGACCCGGACCCGAGCGTCGCGCAGACTGCGATCTCGTCGTCGTACAACGGCGGACCGGAGGTCGATACCACGCTGACCCAGATCGTGAACGATCAGAGCGCGAACGCGACGGCACGTGCGGCGGCGGCGATCCAGCTGCGCAGCCGTGGCTCGGAGCTCGACACCGGTACCGAGGCGGAAGTGACCAAGCTCGCCGGCAGCCGGGAGCAATACGGCGGCTACGGCTACGGTGGGATGCGCGGCGAGATGATGGACGTCGACTGAGTGCTATCGTCGCGCGCATGAAGCTTCGCCTCGCGTGCGCGTTGATGCTGATCATCGGTGGCGCTTGCAAGAAGGACGCAGCGCCCGCCGATCCGGGCGGCGACAAGGCCGGCGATTGCGCCACCGTGTTGACCGCAGCGATCGACCACGTCGCGCACTCCGGTATCGACGAGGGGGCGAAGAACGGTGCGCCCTCCGCGGAGGTCGCGCGGATCAAGAAGGATCTCGACGCATCGCTCGCGCCGCTCGAGAAGGCGACGATCCAGGCGTGTAACGAGGACAAGTGGTCGGCCGAAGCGCGCAGCTGTATCGCGACGAAGCTCAAGCTCGAGGAGTGCGCCGACAAGCTGACCGAAGCGCAGAACAAGCACGTCGGCCAGCTCGTCGAGGCCGCTACGAAGAAGACCGGATCGCCGGCGTGCGAGAAGTACGCGAAGATGGAGATGGAGTGCGGCGGCGCGCCGGCCGATGCAAAGCCGACGATCATCGACTTCTGTACGAAGGCGGAGAGTGGCGCGACAGATACGACGTATCAGTTGATCGCGCTCGAGACCGGCTGCGCCCAGACCGCGGCCGATTGCGACGGGTACAAGAAGTGCGTCGACGACAAGAAGGCGACGACGACCCCGAAATGACGTGATCGGTCGTCGTGATCGTCAGGCCGGCAAGAACACGCGGAAGATGGTTCCACCGTTCGTGTTCGACTCGATGTCGATCCAGCCGTCGTGCTCCTTGACGATACCGGAGCACACGGCGAGGCCGAGGCCGGTCCCACCTTGGCCTTCCTTCGTCGTGTAGAACGGATCGAAGATCTTGTCGCGGATGTCCTCGGGAACCCCGATGCCGGTGTCGCGCACCGCGAACGACACGAACCGCTGCTCGGCACCGTCCTCGAGACCGGGCCGGGTCCGCCGCACGATCGCAGTCTCGACCGCGAGCGAGCCGCCATCTGGCATTGCCTGGACGGCGTTGAGCAGGAGGTTGATCATCACCTGCTGCAGCCGATCCTGATCGCCGGCAACGCGCGGCAGGCCTTCAGCGCGCTCGAGCCGGGTCCGGACCTTCGCGCTCGAGAACTGCGAGGCGAGCAGCTCCATCGTCAGCAACGAGAGCTCGTTGACGTTGATCTCTTGCTTGCCCGCGGTGCCGACCTTGCGGCGCGTGAAGTCGAGGAGCCGCTGGATGATGCGCGTGATCCGCGCCGTCTGCTCGGCGACGATCTCGGCATTCTTTTCGACGGCCTCGTGATCGCGCGACTTCTTCTGGATCGAGCGAGCACGCCCCGCGATCACGTTGAGCGGTGTGCCGACCTCGTGCGCGATCTCGGCAGCGAGCTGGCCGATCGTCGCGAGCTTCTCGGTCTGGCCGAGCCGCTGTTCGAGCGCGAGCTTCGCCTCGTTCTGACGCTGGGTCTCACCGCGCGACTCGCGCAGCGAGAACGTCATGTCGTTGAACCGGGTCGCGATCTGGCCGATCTCGTCGTCGCGCTCGGACAGTAGGACGTGCGAGAGGTCGCCCTTCGCGACGTCGTCGATACCGGACAGCAGCTTCGTGATCGGCCGGCTCACGAACCGGCTCGCGACCAGGCCCACGACGAGCGTCGTGACGACGACGATCAACGCGACAAGTGCGAGCGCGCCGAACAGATCGTCGGTGGTCACCGACAACACGTCCGAAGCCCGACTGATCTCGAGCATGCCGACGACGGTCGTCGGCGAATCGGCGCCCGTCCGCGCGCGCAACGGCAAGGCGTAGAAGTAGATGTTGCCGCGCGTGTTCGCGCACAGGGCCGGACTGGTGTCGCACAACGTGGGCAACTCGGTCATCGTCTGGAGTAACTTGAGCTGGCCCTGCGAGGCGTTCGGTCCCGGGACCGGATCGAGCGCGCGCTCGCGAGGCAAGACGGCGATATGCCAGCCACCGGTCCGTGCCGACATGATCTCGAGCTGGGCATCGCTGGGCGCACGAAACGCGCTCGCGGTGACCTCGAACGTGGCGCGTAGCGTGGTGGCGAGCGCTTTGGCCTCGCGTTCGAGCGTGCTCCGACGCTCCGCCACGCGACCGCGAAGGTCGAACGCCGCGTAGATCGACGTCGCGATCAGCACGACCACGGCGGTGGCCGAGATGATGCGCGTCGCGACTTTCATGCCCGCCGAGCATAGCTCGCCGCTACACCCCGGGAGTGGCCGCGGGTCTTGGGGAAGATTCGGCCGGGCCGGCGTTACCCCTGCGGAGGTCGATCATCCCGCTGGTTTGGCGGCCAGAGCTCCAGTAGCTACCAAGAGGGTGCTCAGGGGAGCAGGGCGAACCAACAACACTTTGGTGACCGCGCCGGCTCCGGATACGGATCAGGTACTGACGTGCAGCGGTTCAGGGGTTCCGCAGCTGGAGAACCCGATCCGTGCGCCACAACCGAGGGATGGGCAGGACCGAGAGCTTTCTCGGCTCCGGCCCACCACCCCCTCGATCCGGAGCCGGCGCGGACCACCGCCAATCGAGGCCGCGTCGTCACGACACAGGCATGCTCCAACGCGACACGAGGTCGAGCGGCGAACCCGTCATCGCGGTACGGTAGCTCAGCGGTTCGTCGCGCTCGGCGTCCGCTGCGAGATGAAGTCAACCCACCGTCCACATCCCGAGAACACGCGCCGCCGTCAGGAGCTGCGCGGTCCGCGCCACGCGTTGATCGGCGTGTTGGTCGTCGGCGCTGTGCTCGCCATCGTCGCAGTCGTCCGGATGCCCGTTCCCCCGGCGATGATGATCGGGCTCGCTGCACTCCAGCTGGTCGCGGCGGGTTGGCTCGCAGGTCGATTCCTGCGTGCTCGCCTCGTCGCGCTGGTGGCGGCGTTCGTGCCGATCGCGTGGGGACTCGAGCAGATCATGGTGCTCGACGTCGTGACGTGGTTCCAGCTCGCGCTCCTCGGGACCGGGGCGCTCGAGGCGCTGCTCGTCGCAGGCTGCACGCCGCGTGACCCACCGAAGAAGCCGACGCCGCGGGATCGACCCGGGCGGCGCTACTGACGTAGCGCGGTCGCGACTCAGTTCGCGTTCGAATTCGGCGTCGTCGGTTCGGCGCCGGGATCCGTCTTCGCACGATCGTGCTTGCCGCTACCGTTGCCATCGCTGTTCGCCGACGTTGGCTCCGAGCGCTCGCGCTTGACGCGTACCGGTGTCGCGACCTCGCCATCGCCGCTTCCGTTAGCGTGACCGTTGCCGTTGCCGTTGCCGTTGCCGTTGGCGTTGGCGTTGGCGTTGGCGTTGGCGTTGGCCAGCGCGGCCTTGTCGGCCTTCGCCTCGGCGAGCTTCGCGGCGCGCTTCGCCTTGTCTTTGTCTTTCTCGGCCTGCGCAGCAGCCGCGGCCCCCCTCGCCGCTTCCTTCTCGCGTTCGAGCTCGCGCTCCTCGCGACGCTTCTCGCGCATCCGGCGTAGGCCGCCGGTCATGATCTCGGCGATCAGCTGGTCGTACTCCATGCCGCACGCCTTCGCGATCAGCACCAAGTCGGAATAGTCCGGCGTGAGACCGGGCAGCGGATTGACCTCGAGCACGTAGATCCGGCCCTCGGCATCCATCCGCATGTCGACGCGCGCGACGTCGCGGCAATCGAGCGCCCAGAACGTGGCGCGAGCGATCTTCTCCATCGCCTTCTGCTCGGCCTCGGTCAGCTTCGCCGGGCACTCGTAGTAGACGAACTTCTCCCACTCCTGCTTGACCGCGTAGTCGTAGACCGGGCGCGACGTGCCGTCGTTGTCTTTGAAGCAGATCTCCATCGGAGGCAGCACGCGCGGGCGCTTGTCACCGAGGAGGCCGACCGTGAACTCGCGACCGGTGATGTACTCCTCGACCAGCGCGGGCTGGCGATAGCGCTCGATCAGCTCCTTGACCTTGTCGCGAAGCGCCTCTTCGTTATCGACCACCGAGGTCGAGCCGATGCCCTTGCTCGAGCCCTCGGCGTTCGGCTTCACGATCAGCGGGAACTTCATGTCCGGCGACAGCCGCTCGCGCGCCGACTCCATGACCTGGAACTTCGGCGTCAGGATGTCGTGCTGCAGCAGCACCTTCTTGCCGAGCGCCTTGTCGAGCGCGATCGCCAGCGTCGCCGAGTCCGACCCGGTGTACGGGATGCCGAGCAGCTCGCACAGCGCCGGCACCTGGGCCTCGCGGTTGCGGCCTTCGACGCCTTCCGCGATGTTGAAGATCAGATCGACATCGGCTTCCGCGAGCACTCGCGGCAGGTCGGCCGTCGCCTCGAGGTGGACGACGATGTGCCCCTGGCGCGCGAGGGCGTTCGCGATCGCGATGATCGTCTCCGGCGGATCCCACTCGGCTTCGTCGTCGCCGGCCTGGGTGCGCTTGACGTTGTAGGTGAAGCCGACGCGGATCGGCTGGACCCTGCGCGCGCGGGTGATGTTGAGCTGCGACGCCGTGGCGAGCCCGGCACGCATGGCCGCCGCATTCAGGATCTGCTGGATCGTCGACTGGTAGGTCAGGCCGACCTGCGCGGTCGCCGCGA
>JBDUAS010000581.1:0-2116 GCA_040004535.1 Deltaproteobacteria bacterium | reverse complement strand
AGGATCGGATCGCCGCGGTCTACGAGTACACCGGCGGCAACAAGCAGAGCTTCTTTCACAAGCGCGTCGACATGGTCCGCGGGATCCAGGCGTGGTTCCTCGGCGCGGTCTATCGCGCGCCCGGGTCGTTCAAGCAGCGGCCAAATTTGTTGTCCGAGCGGATCCTCGCGCACCCGAACATCACCGTCGAGCACATGCGCAAGCGGTTCGATCACTCGAAGATCTATATCGTCGACGATCGCTACCTCGCGCTCGGCTCGATGGGCATCGGCGACAACCACCGGCACGACTGGATCGACCTGATGATCGAGGCCGAGGGCGAAGAGCACGTCCAGCGCCTGCGCGAGCGGATGGCGGGGCTCGACGAGTTCGATCCGTCGCGCGGCGTCGACTTCCTCGTCCACAGCCGCGAGGCGCATCGCAAGAAGTCGTGCCCGATGATCTCGCATCGGCTCGCGCTGATCGATGCGGCCCAGGAGTCACTCACCGTCGAGATGGCGTACCTCGGCGACAATCGGTTCACCGCGGCCTTGTCGCGCGCGGTCCAGCGCGGCGTCAAGGTCAAGCTCGTCACCGCGGATCACGCGGACGTGCTCGGCGCGACGAATCGCGCGACCTGCGACGCGCTGATGCGGCTGACCGGCGCGCCGCAGAACCTCACGATCGTGCTGCTGCCCCGGATGGTCCACTCGAAGGTCGTCGTGATCGACCATCGCTGGGCCGATGTCGGCTCGGCGAACTTCACGACGCTGTCGCACGGCGTCTACGACGAGATCAACCTCTACACCGACTGCGCGCCGTTCGCGGTCGCGCTCGAGCAAGAGATCGATTCGCACTGCGTCGACGGTTTGGTCGTCGATTCGCGGCTGCGCTGGCGGCGGATGTTCTCGGGCCTCGAGCGCGCGATCGTCGCCTACCAGTCGCGACGAGGCGGCTGATCGTGAGCGCGCAGGTCGTCGTCCTCGATCCGCAGAAGCGCGAGCGGCGCCGGCAGATCCTCGAGGCGGCGAAACACGTGTTCGCCGAGGCCGGCTATCACGGCGCGTCGATCCACGCGATCATCGATCGCGCCGACATCGCGCGCGGCACGTTCTATCTCTACTTCGAATCGAAGTCCGCGGTGTTCTCCTCGATCCTGGACGAGGCGATGGAGCAGCTCCGCCGCCACATGCATCGCATCGAGGTCGAGGATCCGAAGGCGCCGCCGCCCCAGGTCCAGCTCCGCACCCAGGTGATCGCGGCGCTCCAGTACGTCGTTCAGGATCGCCCGCTCGCGATGCTCTTGTTGTCGGCCGGCCACACGCCAGATGCCGAAGCGGCCGAGCGGCTCGATCAATTTTTTGGCGAGGTGCGCGACCTGTTACGCAGGGCGTTCGAGTCGGGCCAGGAGATCAAGCTGCTCCGAAAGGTCCAACCAGAGCTCCTCGCGGCGGCAATGCTCGGGATGATTCGCGGGGTTGTAGAGCACATCATCACCCAGCCCGACACGCCGACGGTCGAGGCCGTGGTCGACGAGATCCTGATGGTCGCCCTCCGCGGCGTCCTCGCGTAATCCGTTACGCGGGTGGGGATCAGAAGATCCAGGCGTTGCCGGTGTTTAAGACTGGACTGACACGTCAGTCTATCTATACTCCTCCGGCAGACTGACGCGTCAGTCTAGTCGTACTCCAGCACGAGGACTCATGAGCACAAACCCGGACAAGGTCGTCATCGGCATCGACGTCGGAAGCACCACGGTGAAGATGACCGTGGTCGATCCGACCACGAAAGAGATCTTGTGGAGCAAATACCTGCGCCACGAGACCCGTCAGCCCGAGATGACGCGCGAGATGCTGCGCGAGATCCACGCGGCGTATCCGCACCTTCGCAAAGATCAGATCCGGACGTTCATCACCGGCTCCGGTGGCTCTCCGATCGCGCCGCACCTCGGCGCGAAGTTCGTGCAGGAAGTGAATGCCGTGACGATGGCGGTGGAGAAGCTCCACCCCGACGTCGGCAGCGTGATCGAGCTTGGCGGCCAGGACGCCAAGATCATCATGTTCAAGAAGAACGAAGAGACCGGTGACAAGACCGCGCAGACGTCGATGAACGACAAGTGCGCGTCGGGTACCGGCGC
>JBDUAS010000098.1:0-23380 GCA_040004535.1 Deltaproteobacteria bacterium | reverse complement strand
TGTGGCCGGGCTCGAACATGGTCACGATCGTCGCGCGCGAGAACAACGACGTGCGCTCGGTCAAGACCGTGTACGTCTACAAGGACGCACCGCGTACTGCGGCGACTCCGTAAGAACCTCAGCGGTTAAGGCATGATAGCCTGGGCTGAATCCCGGGCCGTTTCCGGGCGTCCAAGCAGGCAACCATGCGCAATCTGTTCGCTTTGGTGCTCGTCGCAAGTCTCAGCAGCTCGGCCGCCTGGGCCGAGGACGCGGCGGGAGCGTACGACGTCAAGTTCGAGGAGATGGGTCACAACTGCAACCCGCCGCCGGTGGCGTTGGGGCGCGGCAAGCTGACGATCGCGACGAGGAAGAACAGTCTCGTCGTCAACATCGACACGATTCCAGAGATGGCCGGCATCCCTGAAAAGGGCGGCAAGGTCAACGCGAAGACCGTGAAGGGTGCGGTGCCGACGACGGTCGGTGGGCTCGACGCGAAGTACTCGATCGCCGGCAAGATCGAGGATGGCGGGATGCTGCAGCTGGTGCTGGTCGCCGAGTACATCAAGCACGACGACAAGAAGCCGTACTGCACCCAGTCTTGGAATGTTACAGGTTTGCGTGGGACGCCGGATAAGCCGGGGAAGAAGTAGTCAGGTTGGCTAGACTCGCGCCATGTGGGCGCGACACGCGTGGCTTGTCCTGGTGGCGGCGTGCTCGTCGCCGGCAGCGGTGCATGGCGATGCGTCGCCGGTCGCCGACGGCAGCGGTAGCGGGCACGTGGTCGACGCGCCGAGCTCCGACGATCACTCGCTGACCGGCGAACGCGATCGCTTGCTCGCGACCTACCTCGCATGGCTCCAGGCGAACCCGACCCCGCAGTCGAACGGGCTCGCGGGTAGCTCGCAGCACTCCGTGTGCGATCTGTGGTCGGCGCTGCAGCCGTCGGGCAAGAGTGTGTTCCTCACGATCACGCATCGGATGTACGGTTCGAAGCTCGCGGACACGACGACGATGCTCGCGCACGTCACGAAGCTGTATCGCGTCGTCGGCGGCCAAGATGCGAGCGCGACCGCGGACGGTAGCTGCGGTGGCGGCGAGTACAACCGGATGATCATGCAGGAGGACGCGACGCTCCACGCTGCGCAGCTCCAGGCGAACGCGCACCAGGGCGCGCAGCCGTACGACCTCGGCGATGTGGTGGCGAACGGGTTCTGGCGCGACTCGCACGATGCGGGCGGTCCGCACGCGCCGTTCGACAAGAGCGACGAGACCAACGACGGTGCGCCGCGCGGCCAGACCCAGTACTTCACGGATCCCGCATCGACGGTGACGACCTCACCGCTCGGACGAATGGATCTGATGACGCTCGTCGATCCGTACGCGCTCGAGATGGATCAGGATTACGACTGCACGCACAACTCGAATCCGGCGTGCAGCTACATCTTCTACGGCCCCGCGTGCGCGCCGGAGTCGAACCTGCCGGGCACCCAGATCTATGCGGCGACGTACGGCGACTTTGCCGCGAGTTACACGCCGACGGGTTGCTAGAGGCAGGGCCGCGACGCGAGATAGATGTCGTAGTTTCCTGTGCGCGACGACGAGAACACGATCACGCTCTCGTCGGCGGTGAGCCCCGGATCTCCGTTGCCGGTGCCCGTGTCCAGCTCGGTGAGGCCCTGCAGGCTCGAGAAGTCATCGCTCGGACTGATCCGTTGGGCGGTGACGAGCTGGAGGTCGGGTCCGACCTCCTCCTCGAACCAGATCCGTAACCGATCCTCCGACAGCCATGGATAACCGACGGCGGTCGGGAGACCGTTCAGCTTCTTGCCTGACGGAAAATCAGCGGTGCGATCGGAGCGTACGGTGATGTAGAGGTCGCCCTCCGCGAGACCGTCGAGCGCACTGTTGTAGACCAGCGTGAGGCCGTCGGCGCTGATCGATGGGCCCGACGTGGTGATGCCGTTGCACAGCGCGCCGAGCTTGACCGGTGGATCGAACGGCAGCGCGGGGCTCGTCCGCGTCGCGCGATGGATGCACAGGCCGGCGGGGACGTCGCTCGCGAAATAGAGCTCGAGCAGATCGGCGGTGATCGTTGGATCGCTCGCATTGCCGGCGACGAACATTCCCGGGATCAGCGTGCCGGCGGGAAACGCGTCCGCGCGGCTCGAGCGCTGCGTCATGTACAGCTGATCGAACGTGCCGTTGCTTTGCTCCCACAACAGGACGCGGCCGTCAGGCGAGAGGGACGTGCCGTACTGCGTGTTGCTATCGTTCAGCACGCTGACCGGTTGCACGTTCGTGAACGCGCCGGTGCCGAAGCAGGCCGCATCGGGCTTGGCTTCGCCGGCGTCGATCACGCGCGCGTCGAAATCGATCCGGCCGCACGCGGCGAGCGCGAGCAGGACGACATGCCTCAACGCTTCCACACCTCGGCCAGGATCGCACCGTTCGCGTCGACCGAGAACACTTTGCGGAATGCCGGTGGGATCGGGCAGCGATGGGTCTGGGGTGAGTACGCGATGATCCAGTCGGCCGCCTCCGGCGTGCGTGCGAGCGGGACCCACAGGTCGCCGCGAAACCACGCGAGGTGCTTGGGCTCGATGCAATCGCGATAGACGTGCGCGCCCTGCGGCGCGTTCGTGTTGACGTAGTCGACCGCGCGATCGACGCCCTCGCCCCACCACGCGGTCTCGAACGCATGGTGCTTGGCGACGTTGCCGGCGCCGCCGACCTGCTCGCCGAAGAAGTCGAGGTAGTACGGGTGGACGCGGACGACCGTGATGACCAGGTACGCGAGCACCGCGGCGGCGGTCGCGGTGAACGCGTGACGCCAGGGGATGATGGAGGCGACGTAGTCCCAGCCAGCGGCGCCGATCATTGCGAGCGCGAGCACGCACGGCATCACGTAGCGGACGCCGTCCTGGCGAACCGGCGACAGAGCGACGCCGAGCGGGATCACGAACCACGCGGCGACGAGCAACGTGGCGCGACGGTCCGGTGCGCGGACGGCGCGCACGATCCAGGCGATGACGCCGACGAGGATCCCGATCGGCAGCGTGGCGGCGAGGTACGCGAGGAAGTAGTGCGGACCCGGCGTGTTCGTGATCTGGCCGAGGAACGGCTCGGGCGAGTGGACCTGGCTGAGCTTCGCGAGCGCCGCCTGGAGGCCGCCGATCGGGTGAAGCCACAGGCGCGGCCACACGACGTACAGCGTCGCGAGCGCAACCGGCGGCATGATCACGAGGCCTTCGATAACACCGCGCCGCAATTCGGCGGCGCTACGCGGGCCATCGATGAGGAGGATCGCGATCACGAGCGGACCGAGGAGCCCGTTCGTGAACCGCGAGGCGACGGCGAGGCCGATGACGACGCCGAGCGCGACGCAGCGCCAGCGCAGCGTGCGGCGGTCTGGATCGCCGTCGCGGTGTGCGAGCGCGAGCAAGATGCCGAGCGCCCACCACATCACCGTCGGTGATTCGTGGCCGACGATCTGGCCGTGAGCGATGAGTGGTGGCAACAGCGCCGCGATCGCGGCCGCGAGCACGCCGGTGCGGAACGAGAAGATCCGCGCGCCGATCGGCACGAGCAGCGCGCAGCCGAGTGCGACCCACAGCGCGGACAGCGCCCGCGCCGGACCGAAGCCGTCGGCGAACTGAGCGCCGATGCCTTCGAGATACTTCATCACCGGCGGGTGCTCGAAGTTCCAGGCCCACAGGTCCGGGCTCGCATCGAGCGAGACCACGTTCGAGATGTAGTTGCGGCCGGCGGCCCAGTTGACGTCCTCGTCCCAGGTCTGGCCATGACCGCCGAGATCGATCCAGCGCACGGCGACCGCGACGACGAAGATCGCGAAGATCGCGAGCCACGTCGTGCGCGATACCGCCGCGAGTCGACGACGCGCGAGCATGCATGCAGAGGCGATCAGGATCGCGAGGATCGCGAACGCGATCACACCGTCGAGGATCGCGGTGCCCGGGTGGGTGAACGTCGCGGTCTCCGGTGGATCCGGAGACAGCGAGCTCGCCGAGATGTATTCCGGATCGCCGCGCCGGCCGACCGGGCTCCACACGAGGCGCGCGAGGGGCGGGCCCGCGAAGTGGATCGCGATCGGACCTTGCGCCTGGAGCATCCACAGCGTCTGGAGGCCGGCGCCGTTGACCTCGCGCGCGCCGACCACGAGCCGCGCCGGGCTCGGGCTCAGAAACCCGATCACCGACGGGCCGCTGCGCGCGATATAGAGCGAGCCCCTCACCTCGCGCGTGCCCGGTGGGTCACGTGGATCGATGTCGGCCACCGGCGTCGGTGCGAGTCGCGACATCGGCTTCGTCGCGAGGCAAGCGCGCACGCCGAGCAGCGCCGCGATCGCGGCGACGGCGACGGCGGGCCACAAGCTCAGCGCACGCGGCCGGGGCATTCGAAGTGTCGCGCCTTCTTCGCGAGGAACGTGTAGAACTGGCCGCGCTCGGCGAGTGCGGGGATGAACATCGTGACCTGCTCGAAGCCGCGCTGCAGCCAGAAGTTGGTGTTGCACGGTAACGGCGGTGACACCGGCCCGCGGTGGATCTGGTAGCAGCTCATCACGAACGTCGGATCGTACGCGGCGAGTAGTGTGTCACTGCCCCACTTCGTGTGACCCGCGCGCGGATTGCTCCGCGGCGACTCGTGCGCGATCGTCTCGGACACCAGGCCAAACACGTCGATGCCGCGCATGTTGCCGTAATACGGCTGGGCGCCGGCGCCGCCGACGATCGTGAAATCATCGGCGTGGAAGCACGGCGCCATCGCGCGGCCGATCGCGGCGCGATCCTCGGTATAGACCATCAGGAACGCTGGCGAGTCGATGCCGTGATCGTTCGGGCAATTGCGGTTCGCGCACGAGCGCGTGCTGTCGATCGTGAGCTCGAGCTGGGTGGCGGCGAACACCAAGACGATCGCGGCGGCGGCGATCGGAACCGCGTACTTGCCAAAGTGCCGGCCCGGAAACCGCGCCGCGATCCACTCGAGCCCGAGGACGAGCAGCACGGCGACCGCGACGAACACCGGCATGATGAAGCGGTGGAGGCCCATGAAGTCGCCACCGACGCTGGCGGCGTACGGGAGATAGACGAGCGTGATCAGCGCGCACGCGAGCGCGAGCACGAACCGCGGCGTCCGCGGCTTCGCCGTGACCGCGCCGAGGACCACGAGCGGCGACACCCAGATCAGATGCGTCTGGTTCAGCCACACCCACAGGTAGTAGCGGCCCGACTCGGCCATCTGTGCCGCCATCTTCGGATCCACCCACGGCCCACTCGCCTTCACGTAGTACGTGTTCGGAAACGGCCAGCCGTAGTAGTGCCAGCGCCACGCGAACCACGGCGCCCAGATCACGAGGAACGCACCCGCCGCGACGAGATCGGTGCGCGTGATCCAGCGCTTCGAGAGTCCGTTCGAGGTCAGCCGAACCGCACCGATGACGGCAGCGATCAGCAGCCCTTCCGGCCGCGTCATCGCGGCGAGCGCGAGCGCGATCGCGACCCGCAGCATCGGCCGCCGCGGCTTCGCCGCGATCCCGTTCGTGACGACCGAGGCCTGCGGGAGCTCGGTCTCGGCGGCAACGACGCCATCGATCGCGATCGCTACCAGCATCGTGAACAGCTGGGTCTCGAGCCCGCCGGAGGTCCAGCACGCGAACCCCGCGGAGCATGCGAGCAGGAGCGCCGGCACCGCAGCCCACGCCGTGCGCCGGCCGAACGCGCGCTCGCACGTGCGAAACACGACGACCAGCGTCGCGATCGCGCACGCCGTGCCGAGCACGCGCGAGCTCAGCTCCGGCGAGATGCCAACGATCATCAGGACGCCGAGCACGACGGTCCACAGGAAGTTCGTGTAGCCCTCGACCGGGTGGCCGAGGTTGAACGCGAGCTGGCCGTGCTCCGCGAAGTTGCGCGAGAACACGAACGAGATGAAGGCGTCGTCCGTGACGAAGTTATAGGCGAGCGAGTGAATGACGAGTACGACCGCGGCGATGCCCACGAGGAGCCAGCGCAGGCGGTCGGACGACATCGGCGCGACGATAGCTCAGTCCCAGGTCAGCCAGGTGCGATCCTCGGCGGTCGGATCTCGCGGCGGCTGATGGTCCGGACCGAGGAAGTCGACGTCGGGCGTCGACCCGACGTTGCCCGGGCGGACGACGTAAAGAACCTGATAGTCGTCGTAATCGATCCTGTAGAACGTGACCAAATGCTCCGAGTGGTTGATGACCAGCGTCGGGCGGTACCCTGCTTTCGCCGCAGCGAGGTCGCCTCCGACGTAGACCGCACGGCGCGCGCTCGGCCCCGGGTCGATCACGATCGCATCGTGCGCATGCGTGAGCAGTGCCGACTCCGCACCCAGTAACGCGATGAGCACGATCATCGGCGCGATCCGCCGGACGTATCGCCGCCCCGCCCGTCCGGTCGCTGCCGGCGGAAGCTTCGGTTCGACTCGTCGCTCGCGATGCCGGATCGCGTACCAGGCCGACGCCACGATCGCGACCAGCCCGCCATAAGCGGCAGCGTCGTAGACCCAGCGGGACACCAGCACGCGGCAACGATAGCGCTACTCGCTCGCGCGCGGTACTCGCATGATCGCGCTAGCGCAGGCGATCGATCCAGAAGATCAGCGCGGGAAACGCGGCGCGCAACGCCTGCGCGCGCTGCTGCCCTCGCCGCGTGGGAGCGGGCAGGACTGGTCGCGGTGCTGCCCGCGTTCTCGCTCCAGCCCGTGGAAGATGTGGCGTTCGTCCAGCACCGGGTGTGGCAGGAGCGTGCGCGCGTGGCCGCGTTGATCGACCGCGGCGCGAAGATCTTCGTGTGCGGCGATGGCCAGCGCATGGCGCCTGCCGTGCGCTCGACGATCGAGCGGATCTATCGCGATCGTCAACGGTGCAGCGACGCCGAGGCGCGCGGGTGTCGATAGCCTCGAGCGCGAAGGGCGCTACGTCGCGGACGTGTTCGCGTAGCTCGCGAAATCGGCTGCGAGCTCGATGGCGAGCCCTTCGGTCTCCCAGCAGATCCGCGTACGTCCGGACGGATCGCGGTGGATCTCTGCCTTGCTGGTCGGCGCGGAGCGCATCGCGAACGGACGCCCCACCGGTCGGTCGTCGATGAACACCAGTCCCTCGCCACCGCGACCGCCGATCACGACATGACGTCCGGAGATCGTGACCGCCGCGCGCGACTCTGCCGCGGGCGCCTCGATCGGCTCGATCGGCACGAACGGCAGCGCCGGCATGGCGACGCCGTGTTCGAGGCTGCGCAGCAAGCGATCGAGATCCCCGCCCGCCGCGGTGACCTCCGTCGCGTCGGGATCGTGGTCGCGATCGTCGGTCGAGAACCGGCGCGTGAGGCGTTCGGCGAGCTCGGCGTCGACGATGTGGCGCGTCACGAGCTCGGCGAGCCCACCAGCCGCCTCGTCGCTGTCGACGTGCTCGAGCACGAGGTCGCTCGCGAGGTGCGTCGCGCGACGAAGCGCTACGGCGGTCGTCTTGAAGTCGTGCTTCGCTAGGGAAGTGCGCACCTTGCGCAGCTGGCGGCCGAGTTGCTCGTATCGTCCTGACACCGAACGAGCGTACCGGCGGATCGCCCGGTGCACCTTGCGCGCCGAGCAATTCATGCGCAGTTTATGCGCTGAACTGGAGGTGGAATGCTCGCGACCATCCTGATCGGTTTCTTTGTTGGTGTGTTCGCACGCTGGATCAAGCCGGCTGCTCAGACCATGGGATGGATCCTGACCTCCCTTCTCGGCGTCGGGGGCGCTTTGCTCGCGACCTTCATCGGGCAGAGCCTCGGCTGGTACGAGCGTGGCGATCACGCCGGGTTCCTCGCGTCGGTCGGCGGAGCGGTAGTGGTCCTGATCGCGTACGAGGCGATCAAGCCACGTATCCTGCGCCCGACGGCGCCACCGGACGCGCAGTGACGAGCTCGAGCCAGGGCTGAACGGCGCGGAGGCGCTCCACGATGGAGCTTGGTTTCATTCACAGATTCGCCTGCTTGGCTCTGTGGATGGTACGCTGCCAGACCTCGAATGGCGGTTCGACGTCCCATCCGTGACGTGCTCGGCACAGGCACGCTCACCGGGTTGTTCGCGGGCTTCGCCGCGGGCGCGATCGATGCGATCTGGGCGTGGGCACCGGCGGCGCAGTTCGTGCCCGGCGTGCTCGGGCGAGTGCGGTTCGTGATGTTCACCGCGTTCGAGCACGCACTGGTCGGGCTCGTCGTCGGCTTTGTCGCGACCGCGATCCTGCTGGTGCTCTCGCGCCTGACCCGGCTCGGTGATCTGTTCCGGTTCGCCTTCGCGCATCACCGCGAGCGTGAGGCGACGAAGCCGCACGACGCGACGACCGGAGTCAGCGTCGTGCTCGTCGGCTTGCCGATCCTCGCCGCGGCGCTCTACGTCGCGTATCGCTCGACCGTGCCGTACCTCGCGAACCGCCACGAGATGCGGCTCGTCGTGATCGTCGCGATGGCAGCGGGGCTCGGCGCGGTCGCGATCGCGATCCCGCTCGCATTCGTCCTCGCCCGCCCGGTCGAAGCGGGGCTCGCGCGCCTCGTGCCGCGCGCACCGTGGCTCGCGTCGGTGTGGGCACCGTTCATCGCCGCGGCGATCCTCGTCGCGATCGGCGCTGCTTCGTGGGCGAAGCTGCAATGGGAGACCGCGAAGGTGTTGCCGCTGCGCGGTCCGGTCGTCGCCATCCTCGCGCTGCTGCTGGCGCTCGGGCTCGCGCGGGTCGCCGCGTACACGGTGATCAAGCTCGATGCGATCCCGAAGTGGCCGCGCCGCCTCGGCTGGGTCGTCCTGCCGTTCGTCATCCTCGTCGCGGTGCTCGCGACCGGTGGCTCGGCGCCGGTGATCAAGGCCGAGCTCGCGTACACCGGGCTCGGCGGCGGCATCGCGCGCGAGCTGCGCACGCGGTTCGATCGCGATCACGACGGCTACTCGCGCTATCTGGGCGGCGGCGATTGCGACGACGGCGACCCGACCGTTCACCCGGGCGCGCCCGAAATCCCCGACGATGGCATCGATCAGAACTGCAGCGGTGGCGATGCCCACGCGCGGCGCGAGCGCGAGCCGATCGCGTTCACGCAGGTGCCACCGAGCGTGCCGAAGGACTTCAACATCCTCGTGATCACGATCGACACGACGCGCGCAGATCACCTCGGCGCGTACGGTTACGCGCGGCCGACGTCGCCGAACATCGACAAGGTCGCCGCCGATGGCACCGTGTTCGATCAAGGCTGGGCCCACGCGCCGTCGACGCGCTACTCGATGCCGGCGATCCTGACCGGCCGGCTGCCGCTCGACGTCTACTACGACCCGAACGCGACCTCGCCGGGCTTGTGGTGGCCGGGCTTGTTGCCGAAGGCGACGACGATCGCCGAGTACCTCGGGCCGCTCGGCTTCGTCACCGGCGCGATCACCAACTTCGAATACTTCGATCGCAGGCGTCACTTCGACCAAGGCTTCGTCGAGTACGACAACGAGGACGCGAAGCTCCACAGCAACACCGCCAAGGGTCCGGAAGAGAGCCACGGCAGCTCTTCGCAGGAGCAGAGCGACAAAGCGATCAGCTTCGTCGATCGCCACGCACAAGAACGCTGGATGCTCTGGGTGCACTACTACGACCCACACGCGGCCTACGAACCGCACGAGGGCATCAAACCGTTCGGAACCGACGCCGAAGCGCGTTACGATGGGGAGATCGAATTCACCGACCTCCATCTCGGTCGCGTGTTCGACGAGCTCCGCGCGAAGGGGCTCTACGACAAGACCGTCATCGTCATCACCGGCGATCACGGCGAGGAATTCAACGAGCACGGCTTCTACACGCACGGCTATCACCTCTACGAGACGAAGGTCCCTTTCATCATCCGCGTCCCCGGCCTGCCTCCCAGGCACACGAGAACCCCTGCAGGACATGTCGACATCATCCCTACACTGGTCAACCTCGCGGGCGGTTCCGCGAACGAAGACATGATGGGACGCTCGCTCGTCGACGTGCTCGCAGGTAAAGATGTACCCCGCACGGTGTTCCAGCAGCTCAGCTTCGAGAACAACAACGAGAAGCGCGGCGCCACCGACGGTACGTGTCACGTGATCTTCAACGTCAGCCCCGATCCGAGCTGGGAGGTCTACAAGGACCCCCACGACGCGCACGATCTGTCGGGCGATGAGGACGCGTGCAAGGACCTCCGCGATCGGCTCGCGCGCTGGTACGACACCGAAACGATTCCCGCGGGTGCCGTCGAGGCGTTACTCCCCGCGAAGCCCGTGATCGCGAAGCCGCTCGACGTCGACTTCGGTGACGTCCGCCTCCTCGCCGTCGATACGCCGGCGACCGCGAAGCCGGGCGACACGATCGACGTGACGTGGACGTGGGAAGCGCGCGGCCGCGGCCCCGACGGCTGGAAGGTATTCGTCCACCTCGAGAGCCCGGCGAAGCATTCGACGAACTTCGACCACAGCCCGCCACGCCCATTCCTGTGGTGGCAGCGCGGCCAGTTCATCCGCTACACGACGAAGGTCTCGATCCCTCGCACCGACGGCACCGGTAAGTTCACGCTCCTCGCGGGCCTGTGGAGCGACACGACGAAGACCAACATGCCCGCGACCGGCGGCCACGTGCCGATCATCAACAACGCCGCGGCCGTCGCGACGATCGAGGTCGCACCGTAATGGGCGAACGTCGGTTCTGGCGGATCGCACCGTGGATCATCCTCGCGCTCGCGGGGCTGTACCAGATCGCGTTGCTCGCGATCGCGATCTCGGGCCGCGTCGGCTATCCGTACGACCTCGAGTGGATGGAGGGCGGCATGCTCCACCACGCGCTGCGCGTGCAAGAGGGCCATTCGCTCTACCAGGCGCCGTCCATCGACTTCATCCCGTACCTCTACACGCCGCTGTACCCCGCGCTGCTCGCGATGCTCGGCAAGGTGTTCGGCCTCGGCTACACGCTCGGCCGCGTGATCTCGGTGCTGTCGCTATTCGTGATCGCGGGCGCGGCGTTCGCCACGATCGTCCCGGGAGGCGCGACGGCCTCGAACCTGCCGCGCGCGCGCGTGATCGCGACCCGGTTCGCACGCCGGTTCGTCGCGATCGCACAACCGATCGCGTGGTGTGGCGCGATCCTCGGGCTCGGCCTGTTCGCGGCGATCTATCCGTTCGTCGAGGGCTGGTACGACCTCGTGCGTGCCGACACGCTGTTCCTCGCGATGGCGACCGCCGCGCTCGCCGCGATGCCGCACTTCGCGCGCGGTCAAGACGATTGGCGCGGCCACGTGCGCGTCGCCGGTGGCGCGGCGATCCTCGCACTCGCGTTCTTCTGCAAGCAGACCGGCGTGTTCTACGTCGTGCTCGGTGGCGCGATCGTCGCCGTGATCGACTGGCGCAAGGTCGCCGCGTACGTCGCGACCGCCGGCCTGATCGGCCTCGGCGGCACGCAGGCGTTCAACACGGCGACCGATGGCTGGTTCTGGACCTACATCTCGAAGATCCACCGCGCGCACGACTTCAACATGGATCGGTTCTGGAAGTCGTTCGGCACCATCCTGTGGCACTTCCCCGCGATGACGATCGTGATCGCCATCGCGGCGGTCGTGCTCGCCGCATCGTGGTGGCGGACCCGCGAGTTGCCGGCTGCGGCGCCGGCGTTCTTGCTGTGGTTGTCGGCGTTCGTCCTATCGGTGTTCGTCGGTGCGATCGGCTGGGGCACCGAGTTCGCGCACTACAACGCGTACATGCCGGCATTCCTCCACGGTGCGCTCGCCGCCGGTGCGGCGCTGCCGTTGCTCGCGCAGTGCGTGCAAGCATGGCGGGTCGCGAGCCGTGAGAGCTCGAACGATACGTCGGCGATGACCGCGATCGATACCAAGATCGCGCAAGGCGTGGCGGGTGTCGCCGCGATCGCGCTCGCCCTCACGTGCGTGCTCGCGTCATGGTCGCCGTCGAAGTTCGTCCCGACCGCGCGCGACGTCGCAGCCGGCGACAAGTTGATCAAGCGGATCGCCTCGCTCGAAGGCGACGTGTGGATGCCGTCGCACCCCTGGTACCTCGTGCTCGCCGGCAAGCAGCCGCACGTCCACCGCATGGGGATCAAGGACGTCACCGTGCGCCAGAGCCGCGTGATCGTCGGCCTCGACGACGCGCTCGCGAAGCACAAGTTCTCGGCGATCGTGATGGACGATCGCGACCTGTTTCTCGAGCTGCCGCAGCTGACCGCGCAATATCATCCGGCGCTCAAGCTGCCCGCCGACGAACGCCCGCGGGTGTTCACCGGCGCGCATGTCGTGCCCGACACGGTGTGGTTGCCACGCTTGCCGGCGACCCCACCGGCTGGTGCGAAGGCCGTGTTCGACTTCGAGCAGCCGTCCTGGCAGGGCTGGACGCGCTCCGGCCCCGCCTGGGGCGACGGACCTGCGATCGAGCCCGAATCGGGCCAGGGCCTCGTCGTCGGCGTCACCGGTCAGCGGTTCGCGAACTCGATGCACGGCGGCGACATCGCGACTGGCCGCGTGACGTCGCCGAGCTTCGTGATCGACGGGCGCCGGATGTCGTTGCTCGTCGCGGGCGGCACCGACGATACGAAGCTGCGCGTCGAGCTCTGGGTCGACGACAAGCTCGTGCGCACGGCGGGCGTGCCACCACCGGGTGGAGAGTCGTTGCAGCGCACGACCTGGATGATCGACGACGACCTGGTCGGCAAGCGCGGCACGCTCGTGCTCGTCGACGATTCGCCGACCGGTCACCTCGTCATCGACGATGTCTGGATGTGGGCGAATCCGTGACGTAGGCTCCCGGGCATGCGCCTCGCCACTCTCGCTTGCCTGCTGCTCCCATCGATCGCACTCGCCGATCGCGTAGCGCCGACGTCGGGCGCGCCGCTGCCGCAGCCCCAGGAGATTGCTCCACACGTGATGCGACCGATGCCGCCGAGGCCGGTGCCCACGGGCCACGCTTCTGCAGAGGTCGCGAGGCAAGGCAAGCTCATGGCCGGCGCGTACACGTGCAAGGGCAACCGCACCCAGCCGGATGGCTCGTCGACGCCGCTCGTCGCGAAGATCGCGATCAAGACCGACCTCGACGCCGCGTGGATCGCCTCGCAGTGGACCGACTCCGCTGCGAGGCTCACCGACTACCGCACGTTCGACGACACGTCGAAGCAGTGGACGCGGTTCCTGCTCGCGAGCAATGGCTCGCACGAGACGCTGACCTCTCTCGGCGACAAGTCCGGCGAGTGGGTGTGGGAAGGCGTGCAGACGTCGTCCGTTGGCAGCGTGCAGGTCCGTCACCACGAGAAGCTTGCCGGCAAGCAACTCGACCTGTGGGGCGAGAGTCTGCTCGGCGGCACGTGGACGAAGAGCTACACGGCAAGCTGCAAGCGCTGATCGCAACCGGCGACCTCGAGGCTGGCGCCGTGGCGTTTCAGTCTCGAGTCAAGCAATCACTCGCACGCGTGCGCGGACGCCGGGCACCGACGCGAGCGCGCGGTCGCGCGTGACGAGCGTCGCTCCAAGTGTCTCGGCCAGCACCAGATAGAGGGCGTCGTAGATCGTTACGTTGTCTCGCAACTCGAACGCTCGTTCGAGAAACGGCAGATGGGGATGGCGAACGATCGGCAGCGCACCGAGTGCGACGAGCGTCGCGACCGCGTCCCCGGCATCGATACCACCAGCACGCACGTGCCGCCGGATCACTTGCGCGACCTCTGCATCCAGCAAGTGAGGCGCGAACAGGTTCGGCGCCTCGGCAAGCAGCAAGCGCGCGATCGTCGCATCATGCGGCGGCAATCCGAGCAATAGATCTACCACGATGGATGCGTCTACGACGATCACCGCCGAGCCTCTCGCTCCGCTCGGACCGCAGCAGCGGAATCAAACGGCTTCGCGATAGGCCCTCGCGCCTTGAGCTTTGCAAGCACCTCCTCGAGCGTCGGTCGCGCGGCCACCTCGGAGATCTCCTTGAGGAGATAGTCCGAGAGAGTCATCCCGGCCTGGGCGGCTCGTGCCTTGAGCGTCCGGTGCACCCCCTCTGGAACGTTCTTGATCTGCACGAGCTTCGACATGCTCGAAGTATGATTTCATACGAATTGCATGTCAACGAGCCTCGGAGGATGCGACCGGTAAGAGTGCGCACGCGGCCCGAGGTCGAGCGAGCCGCACCACGGCTACGGCCGCGCGTACAGCGACACGATCGGCACACCGTCGCTGCGCAGCACGAACCGCGGGCGCACGGTCCTGTAGTTGTTCCAGATCAGGTAGTCGTGGCGGTTGAAGTGGAGCTCGTGGATCACGAGCGCGTACTTGCTCGCGGCGATGCCGGCGGCTTCGTTGCCCGAGTCGTTGTAGCCCTTGGGGAGATCGCCGAGGCGCTGATACCAGCCCCATGCAGGCGACGCGTCGTGCGAGTAGACGGGCCCCGGCGGCAGCGTCGCGAGCTCGGGCAGCACCCCCTTCGCGGCGACGCCCCAAAACTGGCGGTTCATCCCGTGATCGGCCCCGCCCGGTGCGCCGCCAGCGAGCGCGGAGTACCAGGTCAGCGCGTACGGGTGCGAGACCGCGACCTCGGTGAGCCCGGCGAGCACGATCGCACCGCCGACGACACCGAGCGCGAGCCGTTCCGGGATCCTCGCGAACACGGCGGTCGCTTGGCGCGCGGCCCAGATCCCGCCGACGCCGGCCGCGATGCAGATCGTGGGCAGCACGGCCATCCAGTGCTTCTCGGCGCCGAAGATCGGCGTCGTGCCGAGGAGAAAGGGCGCGATCGCGGCCACGGCGGAGAGTACGAGCAGGAGCACGGGCGCGCGGCGCTCGAGGTCGGTCGCGCGATCTCGCTCGCGCCACTTCGCGATCCACACGCCTACGCCGACGGCCGCCGCCGCGAGGGTTGCGGTCGGCACGGTGAACAGCGTCGTCACGATCGCGACGTGCCACGGGAACCGTGGCGCGTTCCAGTTATGGCCGAGGTACTCGAAGTTGTAGTTCACGTGCGTCATGTGGAACTGCAGCCACGCGTGGATGTGGCCGATCGGATCGAGCCACAGCCATGGCCACAGCACGAACAACACGAGCGGTCCGATCACGGCCATGCCGACCGCGACCCGCCAGCGGTGCAATGGATCCTTCGCGCGCCACGCGAGCACGGCGTAATGCACGGCGATCGCGAACGGGATCAACAACGCGGTGTGCTTTGTCGCGAGTGCGAGGCCCCACGCGACGCCGACCTGCCACGGCCACTTGCGGCCGTCCAGACAGCGCCAGTACGCGACGATCGTCGCGAACCACAGCGTCATGATCGGCGCGTCGAAGCAGTCGAGCCCGGCGTGGAACAACGCGCGGGGCAGCGCGATCGAGCAGCCGACCGCGAGGACTGCCTCGGCGAGCCCCCACAGCTCGAGCACGAACGTGAAGATCAACCAGGCGAGGACGCCGTGGAGGATCGCGGATGGCAGGCGGAACGCGGTGAGCTCGTCGAGGATCGGCAGCTTGTCGTGGAACCAGCGGTGCGAGAGCCCCGACGCCAGCTTCACCAGCGGTGGGTGCTCCGGGTTGCCGCCACCGCCCATCGGCCCGCCGAACGTCGCATCGATCAACTTGCCGTCGAAGCCATGCTGGAATTTGACCAGGCCCGTCCACCACTCGGCGTAGCGCGAGCCCGCGGCCATGTAGACCGTCTCGTCGCGGGCGATGCCGACGTCGCGCTGGAGCACGAGCACGCCGAGCGTCGTGACGATCGCGAGCGCGAGGCCGATCCATTTCGGTTTCATTGCCGCGCCTCCGCGGCGAAGCAGATCAAGCGATCCGGCGAGACTGCCTTCGCGACGAACGTGACGTCTGCTGGCCCCGGCGTCGTCGCGAGCTCGAACCGGACCCAGCCATCGTCGATCCCCGCCATCACGTCCACCGTTGCAGCACCGGCGTGAACCTCGAGCTCGCCGGGCGTCCGGATATCACGGCGCTTGAACACGTCGGCGAGCCCGACGTAGCCGACGAGCTTCGTCCCGAGCGTCATCGGGATCGTGATCGTCACCTTGCCGTGTGCCGGCGGCACGATCTGCCAGCAGCGATGCGGTGCGAACCCGACCTCCGCGAGCTCGAGTGTCGGCCGTGCGCCATCGGATTTCGGTTCGCGCGTTAGCGCATCGTCGACGACGATCGCGGGTGCCCGCTCGTAGTGGCGCAGCGTCACGCCGGCGAAGTCGGTCGACGTCACCGCGGTCAAGCCGGCGACCTCAGGTGCGTGCGCGCCCCGGATCGCGAGCTCCCAGATCGATCCGTACTTCGCCGCATCCATCCGCGCCGCCATCTCGACCGGGATCAGATCGCCGACATGCATCCGCCCCACCGGATCGACCCAGTCCGGCGCGAACACGATCAGCTCGCCGGGCTTGTACGCCTCGCGCAACGCGGTCGCGGCGCGCTCCCACGCGTCATCCCCGGGCACCGCGCCGGCAGCGTGAATCGTCGCGACGATCTCCCACACAGCGACGAGAACCAGCAGAAGCGCCGGCGCTGCGGCGAGCGGCTTCTTCACGGTGCCGCCAAACTACCACTATGATGGCCCCCGATGTCGGGTGCCAAGGTCTACGCCGCGCTGTACGCGATCGGGCTGGTCATCTACGGCCTGCTCGCGTCGGGCCGGCTCGGCCAGCAATCGCAAGCGCCGCAGTTCGTGTACCAGGCCGACGCGTGGTTGCACGGCCACACGTCGATCCAGCCGCCGCTCGTCGATAACGATTGGGCCAAGCTCGAGACCGTCACGCTCACCGACGGCCGCGACGTCGAGGGTCGCCGCATGGTCTCGCGCCCGGTGTTCCGCACGCTCACCGGCGAGGAGATTCCGCTCGCGCAGGTCAAGAGCAGCAAAGCGATCACCTGGTACATGTCGTTCCCGCCGCTGCCGACGCTGCTGATGCTGCCGTCGGCAGCGATCTCCGGCCGCACCGGCAACGACGTCATCCCGACGCTGTTGATCGCCGCGCTCGCACTTCCACTCTGCTTCGCGCTGCTCCGCCGGCTCGCCGCGGCCGGCTTGTCGCCGCGCACGCCGCGCGAGGATCTGTGGCTCGTCGCCGCGCTCGCGTTCGGCAGCGTCCTGTTCTACAGCGCCGTCCAGGGCAAGGTCTGGTACACGGCCCAAGTCGTCGGCGTCGTGCTCGCGCTCGCCTACGCGTGGGCCTCGATCGAGGCGCGCAACCCGATCCTCGCCGGTCTCGCACTCGGTGCCGCCGCGCTGACCCGCACGCCGATGGCGTTCATGTTCCCGCTGTTCGTGCTCGAAGCGTGGCGGATGTCGGGCCGCCGGCTCGCGCCGCAGCTCCTGCGCTTCGCGCTTCCGGTGATCGCGTTCGCCGCAGCCGGCATGATCTACAACGCGATCCGGTTCCACTCGCCGACCGAGTTCGGCCACACCTACCTCGACGTCCGCCAGCAAGCGCAGATCGAGCAGTGGGGCCTCGCGAGCTATCACTACCTCGCGCGCAACCTGACCGTCGGCTTCACGCTGCTTCCCGAGTGGCTCGGCCGCGCTCCGTGGATCCAGATCAGCGGCCACGGGCTCGCGCTGTGGTTCACGACGCCGCTCGTGCTGTTCGTGCTGTGGCCGCGCGACAAGCCGCCGATCCATCGTGCGCTGTGGATCACGATCGCGCTCGTCGCGCTGCCGTCGCTGCTGTACCAGAACTCCGGCTGGGTCCAGTTCGGCTACCGGTTCAGCCTCGACTACTTCGTCTTCCTGATCATGCTCGTCGCCGTCGGTGGCCGCCCGATCAACGCCCTCGCAAAAACGCTGATCGTTCTTTCGATCATCATCAACCTGTTCGGGGCGTACACGTTCGATCGCGACTGGCGTTACTACCGCGTCGGCGGCAACGCCTACGACGTGATCGTGTCACACTAGTTCCATGCCGACCCCGGACATCATCGAGCGCGTCCGCAGTCTCCGAGACGAGCTCGGCGAGACGCAGCCGGATCCCGCCCGCGCACCCGACGTCGAAGAGCTCAAGGCTCACGCCGATCGCGTGCTCGCCGAGCCCGATCACGTCCCTCACTACAAGTCGCTGAGCGACCGCCTGCTGTTTCACTACACGGGCTTCCAGATCGATCACCCGAAGCTCGCCGCGTCGATGGAGTCGGTCGCCGACACGATCACGAAGGCCGGCCTCTAACCCTCTATTCACCCGGCGCGGAGAAGCTGCCCGGCGTGATCGAGCCGTTCGAGCCCAGGCTCGCGGGGTTGTAGGTGTCGCCCGGCGCGCCGTGTCCAGGCGACGGGTTGAAGTAGTTCCCGATCGCGCTCATGCCGTTCCCGACGTTCGTCTTGAAGTTGCTGAGACCCTGCCGGAGGCTCGGCGCGTCCGACTGGTTCATCGCCTTGATGGTGCCCTCCGCGCCCAACTTCAGGGACTCGCCGAGCGCGTCGGCCGGGAAGCCGGCGCCGCCGTTGACTTGGTCGAGTTGATCGGACGTGAGCTGCTGAATGGCTGGTGTACGCATGACCTGCTGTTCAGCAGGTGCCGTGCCACGCAGCTGCTCAATTCTTACGCGGACTTTCGAGCCACGGCCTGTCTTCTCGCGGCGGCCGATCGCCTACTCGCGGCTACGGCCGGAACGGCTGCTCGTCTTTGCCGCGGACCGGGTTCGCGAGCCGGCGCGCGACGGCGTCTTGCTCGTCCTTGGTCAGGCGGCGGACGTAGACGCCAGCGGCGTCGATGCTGCGGGCGCCGAAGAAGCCTTCGGACACTGCGTATTCGACCTCGATGATCATGTACGGGTCGTCGCCGATCCACATGAGCTCGTGCTTGCGGGGGATGCCCACCCAGGAGCTCAACGTGAATTTGTCGCGAGAACCGTCCTCGTTGAGGACGACCATCGTGATGCGCTCGGTGGCGGTCACGCGGGCAAACCTAGCACGTCGAGCATCGTGTAACGACCGGGCGGCTTGCCCACAGCCCAGGCAGCCGCAACCAGCGCACCGGTCGCGAAGATGCCCCGCGAGGTCGCGCGATGGGCGATCTCGATGCGCTCGTGCTCGCCGAAGAAGTAGGCGACGTGCTCGCCGACGACGTCGCCACCGCGGAGCGTCGCCACACCGATCTCGCCGCGCGGGCGCGGGCCGACGTTACCGTCTCGGGTGTGGCGCTTGACCGCGTCGTAGTCGGCGCCGTGCCCCGCGGCGATCGAGCGTGCGATCGCGAGCGCGGTTCCGGACGGCGCGTCGCGCTTCGCCTTGTGATGGGTCTCGACGACCTCGGCGTCCCACGTGGGGCCGAGCGCGCGCGCGGCCTGGCGCACGAGCCCGAGCATGAGGTTCACGCCGAGCGAGAAGTTTGCCGCGACGACGACGGGCGCGACCTTCGCGAGCTCCGCAAAGATGGGCTCGGCATCGGTCCCGAGCCCGGTCGTGCCGATGATCGCCGCACGCTTCGCCGCGATCGCCGCACGCGCCGCGGCCACGGTTGCCGCCGGCGTCGAGAAATCGATGTAGACGTCGCACGCCGCGAGCGCCGCGCCGAGGTCGTCGCCCTGATCCACCGCACCGGAGATCTTCACATCTTCGCGGCCGACGGCTGCGTCCTGCACTGCTCTGCCCATCTTGCCCGCCGCTCCGACGACGAGCACGCGAGCGACATGGCTCACAGCATGCCCTGCGCGTGCATCTCGGCGCGGAGCTCCTCGTGTAGCTTCGCGGTCGCGGGGACCAGCGGCAACCGCACGTCCGTCGAGCAGCGGCCGAGCAGTGCGAGCGCGGCCTTCGTAGGCGCGGGCGACGGCTCGACGAACAGCAGCGTGTTCAGGTGGCGCAGCTTGTAGTGGATCTTCTTCGCCTTGTCCCACTCGCCGGCCTTGACGTGATCCCACATGTCCGCCATGTCCTTCGGCGCGACGTTCGACACGACCGAGATCACGCCACGCGAACCGAGCGCGTAGAGCGGGAACGCGGTGCCGTCGTCACCCGACAGCACGGCCAACCGCTCGCCGACCTTCGCGATCAGCTCGCCGCCACGCACGAGGTTGCCGGTCGCGTCCTTGATCGCGACGATGTTCGCGAACTCGCACAGCCGCGCCGCGGTGTCGGTCGCCATGTCACACGCGGTGCGCGACGGCACGTTGTAGAGCACGATCGGCAGCTTGGTCGCGCGCGCGATCGCGGCGAAGTGGTGATACAGGCCCTCTTGGTTCGGGCGGTTGTAGTAGGGCGTGACGTGGAGCAGCGCATCCGCGCCCGCGTCCTCGGACGCCTTCGTCAGCGCGAGCGCCTCGCTCGTCGCATTGCCACCCGCGCCCGCGATCACCGGCACGCGGCCGCGCGCCGCTTTCACCGTCGCGGCGATCACGGCGACGTGCTCCTCGACATCGACCGTCGCCGACTCGCCGGTGGTGCCGACCGACACGATGCCGTCGATGCCGTTCTCGATCTGCCAGTCGACCAGCTTCGCCAAGGTGTCGAAATCGACGCGGCCCGCTTTGAACGGGGTCACGATGGCAGTCAGGGCGCCTTCGATCGCGTGCTTCACCATAACGGACCTCATACAACTAACGCAGAAAGCATCCAACACATTCCGACACTTGGAATTCTCCTTGTGTTTTACATGCGCTGCGTTATGAAGCCGCCTCCTATGCTTCGCCTCGCCTCGGTTTCGCTCCTGATTTTCGGCGCCGCTTGCGCCACCAGCGAGGACGGGATCAACGGCAGCGACGAGCAGGATACGACCACGGCGACGACGTACGTCGACATCCAGGAGCTCGGCAACGGCGCCGAAGAAGCCTGGTACGGGATCCGCGACAAGCTGAACGGCGAGTTCGCTCAAGTCTGCGGCGACACGTTCTGCGAAGGCGACTTCTCGAACATCACGCCACTCAGCGTGTTCTGCTCGGTGACGTCGAAGAACGCCACCGTGCACGACTGCGCGTGGACGTTCACTGCCTCGCAGCACGAGGTCGATCCGAAGCTCGGCACGGTCGTCGTCGATGTCGTGACGTACCAGTGCCACTTCAAGCCGAAGACCTCCGGCCCGAAGCTGATCGCGGCGCTCCACAACGCGGGCGACGCCCTCCACGCGACGCTGCCCGGCATGGGCTCGATCTACGACACGCTCGGCGACTGCTTCGATCACCCGATTGGCGAGACTCCGATCACGGTCCAGACCGGCACGACCTATATCGATGCGGAGAACTACTACCTCTCGCCGAAGAGCATCGCCGCGTGGAACACCGGGCTCAGCCATCTGCACAGCGGCTTTGACCAGGTCTGCGGTGACACCTTTTGCGGCAGTGACTACTCCGACGTTCAGGCCCTCGACCTCGGCTGCGCCGTGACGAAGTCCACGGGCAACGTCAAAGCGTGCACGTGGAACTTCGGCGGCAGCTACGGCCAGATCGCGGCGACCGGCGCTGTGGCTCCCGTCACGAAGACCTGGTCTTGCCCCGTCGCGGTACACGGTACGATCAGCGCGATGATCGGTGTGCTGACCAGCACGACCGATCCCGTGACCAACGCGATCCAGCGTCCGTTGCCCGGTGGTACGTCTGCGTACGATTCGATCGCCGGCTGCGTGACCCGCTGATCTGCGAAACGCATAAAGACCGCACGACTCCCCTGTCGAGAGGGGCAGACACGCGGTACATCCAGTGACGTTTGTGGAGGGATTGATGCGCTCTATCGTTACTTGTGTCGTCGTCGCGCTGGCCGGGGGATGGGGATGCAGTCACCCCGATAACCCCGAGGCTGCGCTGATCATCAGCCCGTCGGATCCGTCGGGCACGGTCAGCATCACGGGGCCCACGAACTTCTCGGCGATCATCGAGAACACGACCTCGTCGGAGACGGTGACGTGGACGCTCGCCGGTGGCGGCAGCTTGTCCGCGAGCACCGGCCTCCACGTCGTCTACACACCGCCGCCCGGCACGATCACGGCGACGCTGACCGCGGCGACCGCAGACGGCCTCACCGCGACGGTGCAAGTCGCCTCCGGCCCGATGACGCTGACGAGCGAGACCATCCCCGGCCTGCTCGCACCGGTGAAGGTCGAGTACGACGCCGAGGACATCCCGCACATCAAGTGCCAGACCATGATCGATTGCGTCGCCGTCCAGGGCTACGTCCACGCGCACGATCGGTTCTTCATGATGGACTTCCTGCGCCACGTCGCGCGCGCGCATCTCGCCGAGATGATCGGCGTCGACGGGCTCTCGCAGGACGTCCAGATTCGCACGCTGTTCACGACGCGCGCCGGCCATCGCCTCGAGGATGACCTCGTCGCGAACATGGACGCCAAGTCGGCGACGATCGTCAACGCGTACGCCGCGGGTGTGAACGCGTACCTCGGCGTGCTCCGCGGCAAGCCCTCGCTGATGTCGGGCGAGTACAAGCAGCTGCCGTTCCCGATCACGCCGGCCGAGATCGCCGAGTGGACCGCGCAGGACACGCTCGCGATGGCGCGCCTCCAGCAGTTCCAGCTGTCGGAGACGATCGAAGAAGAGGTCGCGAACGGCCAGTTCTATGCGGTCTACGGCCAGGGCGGCTCGCACCAGGACCTCCTCAAGGTGAACGCGTGGATCCGCGCGGCGGCGCCTGCGGGCGAGCAAGCGCACACGCTGTCCGCGACGCCGCACACGATCGCGCAGCGCACCGGCGCGACGCCGACGCTGCCGCTCGCGGCGTACGAGAACGTGCTGACCTCGACGCGCGCGCAGTACCAGGCGCTCCGCGATCGCCTGCGCCCGATGGATGGCTCGGTCGGCTCGAACAACTGGGTGATCGCCGGCGCGAAGTCAGCGACCCACGTCTCGATGGTCGCGAATGATCCGCACCTCTCGCTCCAGTACCCGCCGCTGTTCCACCTGTCGACGATGACGTCGGCGACGGCGAGCGACAACCTCGACCTCACCGGCGGTTCGTTCCCCGGCATCCCGGGCGCGCTCGTCGGTCGCGGCGCGCACGTCGGCTGGGGCGTCACCGTCGTCGGCTACGACGTCACCGATGTCTATCTCGAGCAGTTCTTGCCGCAGGCGAGTTGCCCGAGCGCGGCGCCGTGCGTGCTGTTCAAGGGCGCACCGGCGTCGACGATTCCGGTGCCGCAGACCTTCCTCGTCCGCACGAAAGACGGCCTCGTCAACGCGAACACGCTGACCGGCATCACCCAGCCGCCGCCCGTGGTGCTGATCATTCCGCAGCACGGCCCGGTGATCCAGGCGCCGGATGCCGGCGGCAAGGCGGTCAGCGTGCGGTGGACCGGCCAGGAGGGCAACACGCAGGACCTCCGCGCGTTCTTCGGCCTCAACACCGCGACCGACGTCGACTCGGCGATGGCGGCGCTCAAGGACTACTCGACCGGCGCGCAGAACTTCGTGCTCGCCGACGATCAAGGTCACATCGCCTACGA
>JBDUAS010000097.1:0-23400 GCA_040004535.1 Deltaproteobacteria bacterium | reverse complement strand
AAAATCCGGAGCGCTTTCGATCACCTACGAGACCCAAACGAGGGGATCCATCAGCTGAAGCACTGCTCCCGATCCATAAACCGTGACAGGTTTTGTAGTATCGAGAGTTGCGGCCGTCGTGTAGTTGCCCGGGGTGAGTTTGATCTCGGTCTTGTTGTCCTCACTCGCAATGAGGCCAAATGCTGTATCTATGGCACAAGGTGTTGTCGGATCACCGCACGGCGCAGCTGCAGCGCCATTAGGCGAGGCGTAGATTACAGTCGAAGGATCGTGACACATCCCCGTCGGGTCGCATAGCAAGCTCGCGCAGTCCGTATCTGCTCTACAGACACGGCACACGTGCGTCTCGCCGTCGCAGGTAGGGGTGCTGGCAGCGCAATCCGCATCGGAAGCGCAGTCGATGCAACCGCCAACACTCATGTCACACGAGTGCTGGCACGACTCCTCGGTGTAGTTCATCCCAGTCGTGTCGCACGAGATGGCTACGCTGCCTCGGCACGCCTTGAACTGCATTGGTGTGCAGGAGACCGCGATGCAGGTGTCAGGTTGGCCCTCCAGCGAGCCATCGGCGTCGCAGAACGGGTGAGCCGGGTCGGTGCAAGTGCCGTCAGCACAGTTGAGGGGATTGGGCTTGGTGCAGGAGATCGTGATCGTCAACGCCACCAACGGTAAACAACGCATCGAGCTGAATGTATTCGAAGTCAGGCCGCGCATTGAGAAGAATTTAGCCGAGCTCGGGGGGCGAATGGCGAAGAGGTCGGAGTGGTCGGAGTTGCTTGTCATGCGTCGTGATATCGGTCGTTCATCTCGGCGGTTGCTCGTGCTGGGCAAGTGCCAGAGAGGGAGATCGCAGCAGCAGCTCGAGCTGGGACGGTGCCCTCGTGGGTACGCCCCTGTTCACCGGCGGGCGATGTGTTGCGCATCAACCCAACGCCTTCAGCTCGGCGTGAAGCGATAATGCAGCCGGCAACTGGTCCGGTCGCGGTGCTGCGAGACTTAATACGGCCAGAACTCTTCGAACGACTGGGGCGCTTCCATCGCGCCGAATCTACCAGGTGAATGCGTAGGTGGCGACGGCGCCGTGATCGACCGGCACGAGCGCCGCGGTGCGGGCGTCGACCGTCTTGGTCTGGGTCGCGAACAGGTAGACCGTGAGCACCGCGAACGGCACCGCACCGATCAGCGTGTACCCGTTGTATGGCGAGTTGTCATAGACGTCGTTGCAAGTCCGGCCCTGCGGCGGCGGCGTGCCTTTGCAGCGCCCGTCGAGCGCGTAGAGGACGCCGCTCGCGCCGCCGAGCGCGACGGTCGTGCCGAGCGACAGCCAGCGCCAGCCGCCCCAGCGGGTGTCGACGGTGGTGCTGGTCGAAACGCCGAGGTCCGGTTGGGTCGTCGTGGTCGTCGTGCCGGTGACGGTGCCGTCGTTGACCGGCGCGAGGTGGACCGGTTGCTTCGAGACGTCGACGACCTCGATGCCCGGCGCCGGCGCCTCGCCCGCGATGTAGTGAGCGAGCGCTTTCAAGCGATCGCGCGACGGATCGGGATTCAGAGACACGGTCGCACGCCGGATCTCTTTCCCGCTCTCGAGGCTGATGAGCGAACCGACGACCACGCCACCGGACTTGCTCTGGTCGACGCCGACGAGCGCCACCGACTTCGCCGCGATGTCGTGCGCGAGCCGCGCCGCGTACTCCGCCTCGTGCGCGTCGCGCGCGCCTGCGCTCGCGAATTCAAAGCCCGTCCAGCTGCCGGTGTGGATCACCTGGTCGAACGCCGCGTCGACCACGACGATGCGCTCGCTGCCCGCGGTGACCGTCACGTTGTGCGTGCGCGACGGCAAGTCGTTCGCGATCACGACGACGCGGTAGTCACCCGGTGGCACGTCGAGCGACATGTTGCCGCTGCCGCGATAAGTCTCGTCGACGAACACCACACCCGACGTGACGCGCACCGTCAGCTTGCCGGTGCCTCGCGCCGCGAGTGCCTTGCGCGACTCCTCGAATGCCAGAGCAGCCTCGGGGCCGTATTGGGTACGCGAGACCTGACCGTCCGGAAAGCTCCGGATCATCTCGTCGAACGTCGCGTGCATCGCCCCCTGATCGCCGTTGTGCGAGTACGCGAGCGCGAGCGCGATCATCGCTTTCTGCAGCGGCTCGCGCAGCTTCGAGTCCTTCGCGAACGCACCCGAGTTGTGCTGCGCGACATCGACGAGCTGGACCAACTTCTGGATCGCGTCACCAAACTTGCCCTGCGCGTAGAGCCTGAGCCCCGCGTCCGCCTGCTGCGCGAAGTCGCTGGGCATGCCCGCATCCGTGTGCGATGGCGTCGAGATACCGGCGACGAGCCGGCCGACCGTGTCGCCCGAGCTGACCTTGCCGCGCGCGAGCTCGTCGAGCACGGGCGATACCAGCCGGCTCGCATCCGCGGAGCGGCTTCCGGTGTAGACCTCGAGAGCGATGCCCTCATCCGCGCGAGCAGCGGTGGGGACGAAGGCTAGTGCCAGTGCAAGGAGAACGGCGTAACGCATACCCACCCTATCGAACATCTGTGGCGCGGGTTGCGTCCACCCGAAAAGCGAACAGGCCCGCCCCGTTGGGAGCGAGCCTGCCATGCGAGCCGATGGCGCGCTACGGGACAGCGACGAAGTAGTTGCGCTGGGCGCCGGTAGCTTCCGTGAGGTCACCCGCCACCGGACCGTGACAATAGAACTGGTGCTTGCCGCCGCCGTCGTCGGTGAGTGCGTTACTGGTGTACGCATTCCCTGGCGTAGTTCCAGGCGTTCCGATGGTCTCGTGTTGCAGCCCGTTCTGGCCATCGCCATGAATGACGAACCCAAAGCCGTTGCCGCCATTGTAGATGGACAATTTGCGGCCGACCTTGACCTTGTAAGGGTTGTTCAGAAGACCATCCGTCGGATACACGCAGTTCGTGCCGCTGTTGGTATAGGTCACCCGAAACACCGGATTGAATGTGACATCGACGGAGGCATCCGCCGTCATTGCTCCGAATGTCGCGGTGACCTTCACCTTGCCGGCTAGCATCGCGGCGTCTCCCATTGCGCTGATGGCGACGTGTGCAGTCGCGGTTCCGTCGGACGCTAACGTTGCGGTCGTCGAATCGAGGTTCGTAACCCAATCGGTGATGGCAGCGTCCGTGGAGTCGGCTGCGCTTACAGACAGCGTTACGTCACCCGCGTATCCCATCATCGAAGTCAGAGTCACCGCGACGCTCGCGCTCATCCCCAAATCCATCGCCGGAAGCGTGGGGTTGTCGACGGTCACGCCAACGCGTGGGGCCGCCGTGTTTTCGGTTTGACAGGTCGACGAGCAGCCATCTCCATTGTTCGTGTTGCCGTCATCGCAGGTCTCACCTGGATCGACAACGCCGTTTCCACAGGTGGGTTGCTGCTGGTCATCGCCTCCTCCTCCCCCCCCGGGTCCACCACCGCCGGTGATGTCCTGAGTGCACGCGGGGATGGCGACGGCTGCGATGATGGCGAGGAGCAAGCTGCGCATGTTGTGCAGCTATTACAACTTACGTGCCCGAGCTAACCGGCGAATGTTTCTGGAGCAGAGGCCCCTGAGACTGGGGCTATGCCCCCCAGCTGGTGATGCCATACCCCAGAGATCACCATGAAAGTGCAGTCGAGATGCACTACTTACGGCCGAGAAAGCGCTTCGCCCAGGTGCTGGCCTGATTGATCCCGCCGCCGACCCCACCCATCACGCCGCCGAAGAGCGAGCTCTTACCCGTCGCCTTCGAAATCTTTGGGCCGAAAAAGTAGAGCGCAGCAGACCAGCCGATCACCAAGACGTAAACGGTGAGCGTCATACCCGGCACGACGGCGGCTACGAGTAGAGCCGCAGCAGTGGCTACCGCGAGGATGACCCCAATGCGGAGCCCGAGGTACCAGGCCGTCAGTGCGCCGACGATAATCGCTGCCACCACGTTAGGACCGTAGCATGCGGGAGCGCACAGTGCTGCTCCGATCAATGACCTTCAAATGCCCCTATATCGGGGCCGCTCGCGGGGCGGGACACTCCGTCGAAGTCGGAGGTCACTCCAGTCCCACTCTCCGCTTTGCCGATTGCCGGACTATGCGCTGCCAAGTGAAAGTTCTTTGCGGCCTTGTCAGCGAAGAACGTCGTGACGTCGCCTTTGAAGCTCCCCATACCCAGGGGTTCGGTGTTGGCTGAATCGTAGAGCGAATAGGTCGGCGTACACCCACCTGTATTCGGCGCCGTGCTCCCCCACGCGAAAACATTGCTCGTAACCGTAGCGGTGTGATCGCAGTGAAGCGGGGAGCCATCAGCGACAACGTCGGAAGTGTTGACGAAGGTGTTGAACCGCACCGTCGAACCTGCCGAGAGATTCGAGAAACCTCCGCAGTCGTCGAGTTGCGTGCTGCCCGTGAAGACGTTGTTCTCGATCATTGCGGTGCCGCCATACGCACCAAAACACGGTCCCGTGACCACCTCGAAGCGGTTCCGCTCCAGCGTCAGGTTACAACCCGTGCTGTTCACGATGCTGGGTGTGAAAGTGCTCCCTGTCACCGAGACCATCGCGCCCGCCGAGCAATCGATGCCGACGTCGATATCGTTGCGCTCCTGGAAGGTCGACTTCGATATCGTCAGCGAACCAGCTGTGATCTTGATTCCCTTCTTGATGGTCGAGTTGAAGATCCGAAGCTGCCCCCCGCCATCGATCAGGATCGACGGTTCAGGCGAGTTTGTGCCCGGGCTCAACGACACGTTGCTGAGAACCCCGCCCCCGAGCGCGAATGAGAAATGGATCAAAGGCGAGTTTCCACCGAAGCCAATGAGGGTGTTCGATCCGTCAATATAGGCTGCGCTGCCGATCTCTAACGTCGCGCCGTTGAGGGTATAGATGCCTCCCAAGAGGTGGATGTATTTGTATTGAGGCACAGACTTCGCGAGCACGAATGGGATCGTCAAGCACGGAGAAGAGCGGGTGCATTCGCCGCTATCAGTACCCGCGGCAGCGACAAAGAAAACGTCAGAGTCGAGCTTGCAGGTTCCATCCGCCTCGAGACAGATGCCACCGGTGCACTCGTCATCGGCTGCGCAGCCTCTGCACGCACGTGCAGTCGCGTCACAGATAGGCGAGTCGCTCGCGCATTGAGCGTCCGAGGTGCACGCGACGCACGTTCCGTCGGTCGCGCAGTACGGCCGACCCGCGATGCCCGTGCACTCGTCGTCGGTGCGGCACTTGGCGATACAGACTTGGTTCTCGCAAATCGGCGCATCCGCAGAGGTGCAATCTGCAGACGTAGTGCACTGCACGGCAACGCACGTCCCGGTCGTGTCGCACGTCCGACCGGTGTCACACGGGGTGATGCCCGAGATCCCGAGCTCGCCGCACTGCTCGACGGTAGCGCAGCACGAATCCGGGTTGTGCTTCGTGCACGCCGAAGCAGTCAGAACGAACAAACCGACGACGACAAATGAGCGCATGAACCTTCCTATCGACTGCAGCCCGCCCGGGTTGCGCGCGATCAGTCTACATCTCCATCGTCTGCCGTGGTGAGAACCACTGATCCCGGCGTTGCTCGCGGTGCATTCGCTCACGCTCGTGCGCCTCGCGGAACATCTGCTGGAGCTCGGCGGCCCGGACGTCAGCGTCGAAGATCCACGCCAGCCAGATCGCGAGACATGTGTACGCGATCCCCGCCACGACCAGCAGCGTCGGATGACCGACCCGCATGTTGTCGACGCGGCCGATGCCGATCATTTCGCCGACGGTGAGCAGCGCGCATGCGGTCGAGAGCAGCGCGACGAAGCCGAGCATCAGCTTCGGCACCGCGTCGACGCGCGTTCCGAACAGGCACACGGCCTGGAAGATGATCGTGAGCAACAAGGTGCTCGCGGCGGTCGCCAGGATCGCGACGGTGATGGGAGGCATCGCTGTCACGTGGTCCGCGCAGTGAACCTCGTCGAACGTACCGGCGAGCAGCACGAGTGCGACGCTCGTCACGAGCAGGCTGAACAACACATACCAACGGGCACCAGTTCGAGTGTTCATGAAGGTGCTATCGGCACGTGCGCCATGCGGTTGCTTTGCCAGGGTGGCAACCGGAGCGGCGGAGGGCCGATAGCTTGAGCATGAACATTCGAATTGCGGTTTTGATCGTTGGTCTCGCAGGGATAGGCTGCACGAAGCACAACCCGGCGGTTTGCTGCAACACGCCGACGCAGTGCTCGAGCTTCGGCCTGGATGGCGTGACCGGCTGCGACACGGGCAAGGTTTGCGATTCCGACGGTGCGTGCATCGCTCCGCAGTGCGCGAGCTCGGCAGAGTGCGCCGACAGCACGCCCTACTGTTCCAACGCGGGGCTGTGCGAGATGGCCTGCACCGTGGACACGGAGTGTCCGGGCGGTGGTCAGGCTGCGAACCAGGTCCATTGTTCGGGAGGCGCCTGCGTCGAGTGCGCTAACGCAGCGGACTGTCCTGCGGCCGCGCCGGTGTGCGCGAGCTCGGCGTGCCGGATCTGCCAACAAGACAGCGAGTGTGCGAGTGAAGTCTGTGCGACCGACGGGGATCGTCTCGGCGACTTGCAGCGGGTTTTTCACGAAACTCGACATCGATCGGCGGCTCATCATGCCGCCCAAACCGACGCGCGATCTCCGAAATTCCTGGTCGGGCGACCGAAAATCCGGAGCGCTTTCGATCACCTACGAGACCCAAACGAGGGGATCCATCAGACCGACGGGACCTGCGTCGCGCCGGACATGATCGCTTATGTCGCTCCGGCCGCGTCCGATGGCGCGGATTGTTCGATTGCAACACCCTGCAGTCTCACGCACGGAGTCTCGCTCGGGCGCACATACACGCTACTCGTAGCAGGCACGTACCAACTTCAATCGGGCATCACGATCACCGGAACGCGCTGGCTGATCGGAGTCGGCGCAGCCGAGCCCACGATCACGCGCTCCACAGGCGGACCGATCATTACGGTGGGCATCGCCTCCCATTTGCATGTCGCGCATCTCGCGTTGTCCGGCGCGACCAACACCAACAGCACCTCATTCGACGGAAGCGCTATCGCCTGTCCGAACGACACTAATCCGAGAACGCTCGACCTTGTCGACGTGGCGATCTCGACGAACGAATATTTCGGCGTCGATGGGAGCGCATGCGCCGTCACCGCGACGCGCAGCTCGTTCACGCACAACTTCGACGGCATGTTCGTGAAGGACAACAACGCCACGATCGACAGCTGCGAGTTCTCGCGGAACGCTCACGATGGACTGGACTTCGATGGGAGCGTCGCGACAGTGACGAATTCGTTCTTCACGAACAACAGCAACCACGGGGCGGAGATCAGTAGCGGAGTCACCGGTGGGCGCATCCAATTCTGCACTGCGGTCAACAACTTCAAGTACGGGCTTGCGGTCGGAATTCCAGCCAGCACCACGTTCGACCTCACGAACAACCTGATGGCGAACAACATGAGCGGCGGCATTCTGTGCTCCGGCGGAACGTGCCCTTTGGCCGGATCGATCACGCTGGGCGCTGACGTGACAACCGCACACTTCAAGTCGAGCACGGACTTCCACATCACAGCCGGTAGCGTTGCGATCGATGCGGCGTCCGGATCGACGCTCGACCACGACTATGACGGCGACGTCCGCCCGCTCGGCAACGGCCGTGACGTGGGCGCAGACGAAGCACAGTAACGACGGGTATAGCTAAGCGCCCGAGATCGGTCCCGATCTTTCGACGCAACCGCGCGAGCCATTCGCCGATATCACGGCCGTGGGCGAGTACCAGAGCCGCGGTCCTACGCATGCTGTCACGAGCGCGAGCGCGAGCGCCGGTGCGGCGCCGCGTGGTACGGAGCCCACGCCGCAGGAGCGAGCACGCGATGCGGTCGCGATGGCGACCCGCCAGGCGGGGCTGGTTCACGACGGACTTGGCCGGCTCGCCAAAGCGCACGCGGCCAACGATCTCGCGCAGTGGAAAGAAGCGCGCCAGGATCTCGACCGCGCGATCGTGAACGCCACCCGGCGCCTCGAGCAGACGCGAGCGCAGCTTCGCGATGCGACTCCCGAAGTCGCGACCGCCTTCGCTTCAGCGGAACACGAGGTCGCGCAGGACCGCGACACTGCGCATGCTGCCGAGCCACCGAAGGGATACGCGGTGGTTGCCCGCGAGGACGAGTTGCTCGCGGCGCTGCGCGCGCCGAGCGTTGCCGGGTTTGCGGGCCGGCGCGACCGCGTTCAAGCCGTACTCGAACAACTCGCGATCGCGGAGCTCCGCGTGTTGCGCGCCCGCATCGCGTCGCCACTGCCCCAGGACGAGCTCGCGAGCGAGATCTGGAAGCTCGGTCCACGGCTGCGTCACGAGGTCGCGACGTTCATCGAGAACGTCGATCGGCGAAAGGCAAGGGAACGCGCAGCAACCGTTCGCCAAGCACCGGTGATAGTCGCGCCGGAGCCGGAGTCACCCGACACCAAGCTACGGCGAGCGTTCGAAGGTGACGCGATCGAAGCAGATCTGATCACGGCGACGGCGACGCTCGATGTCCTTGCGCGCCGCGCACTCGCAGCGCGGCTTCGCAGCTACCGCCCCGGCGGCGGTGACGATGTCGCCGCACGATTCGTCAGACTCGACGCCGTGGTCCGCGAGCGCATCTTCATGGAGCTCGCGCGAGAACCGAAGTCGGGTGCACCCGCTGCGGCCGCGAACGATCTCGATGCGCATCCGGGGAGCATCTTTGCAGGCGCTCCGTCCACGCGACGGCCCGAGCTCGCGCCCGCAGCTTCGACGACCTCCAAGGCGTTCGACATTCATGCCGACGCCGGCTTTCTCGCGCAGCCGCCATCGATGCTGAGCGTGACAGCGGAGAAGCCCGTCGAGCCCGACCCACGCGATCCAATGCGCGCGTTTCGCGAGACTGCGGTCGATCTGTCTCACGACGAACCGGTCGCGGCGACGCCAGCTGCCTCGCGCAAAGCGTCGCGCCTGTACCTCTCGATGCACACGGCGCAGGTCTGGGCGGAGCTCGCGCACGCGATCGGCCATCTCGGATGGGGCACCAGGCCCGAGCGTGCCGAGCTCGATGATCGCGTGTTCGCCGGGGCCCTGATCGCAGGCCTTCATGACCGCCTTGCGGACTTCGACGAGCAGCGACTGGCAGAGCTGGCCTATCCCGACGATGTCCTCGCGCACGTCGCACCCTTCGTGCCCACCAACGATGCCGCACGCTGGGTGCCGGCGGTGGCAACCGTTGTCGTTCAGCTCCTGCAGCGCTCGGTCATTCGGTCGGTCCAGCGCGCGCTAGCGCGCTTCGTCGAAGCAAGCGACGCGTTGGGCGGTGGCGTGGCGCCGAAGGACTTCGGCGATCGCCTACCGGTATCGATGCCGATCGATCGGATCGTCATCGAAGCGATGGCACGTGACATCACGATCGCGCCAACCGCGGGCGCACGCAAAGCTCGCCCCGGTGCCGTCGTCCGACCGGTGACGTTCGCGTGGCAGGGTGCGCGCGGACCGAGCCTGTGGAACGTCGCTCGTGTCGAGCCCGGCGATGCCACCCGCGAGGAGATCGCGGCTGCACTCGGAGCGACCGATTCGAGGTGGGCCGATCACGCGTACGAGCTGGCCGTGATCGGGCCATACGTTGCTGTACCTGCGATGTGGGCGCGCAGCATCCCCGCGGCCGCGAGCCACGCGCCGGGAGCCGAGGCTATGAAGGACAGCGTTGCGGATCGGCTCGCGCTCCTCGCCTCCGTTTCAGAGGTCGTCGCGTTGTCACCCGCCCATCCGCAGGGCGGCAAGTCGGTGGACGTCGATCGCGACCTCGCAGAATCGTTGATCCTGCTCGAAGCGATCCGCAAGCTCCTCACGCCATGGGAGCTCGCGGCACCTGTCACTCACGAGATCCTGTTCATCGCCTCGCAGCGCGACCTGCTTCGCCACGCACCAGGCGAGCAGCGCGACGCGTGGAGTGCGATCGCGGCGGCGCAACGCACGCGATTGATAGCGGTCGCCGAACGCGCACGCGCGGTGAACGCTGCAGCGACCGGCGACAAGCGCTCGCCTGCCCTCGCGCCGTTCCGACGCGCGCTCGAAGCCATGAGTGCGGCCGCGGCGACTTCGCATATCGCCGAGCCGAGCGATGCCGCGATGGCAGACGCCTCGGTGGCGGTGACGGAGCTCGGGTCGCGAGGGTTCGGCGCTCAGCTCGAGGACCTCGACGCGACGATGGGCGGAGCGCGAGATCGCCTCGATCACGAAGGCCCGCACGGCCCCGAGGACGAGAACGACCAGCCGATCCGCGATGTCCAGGCGCGCAAGGACTGGGCGCCTTACGAAGAGCTACGCGGGCACGCGCAGAGCGTCGAGCGCAGGATCACCGAGGGGGAACAGGTCGATCCTGCGGAGCTCGAACAGGTCGAGCTCGAGATGCAAGAGCTGACCCTGCGAACGCAGCTTCACGAGATGCAGCTGACGCTCGACCAACTCTCCGCCGACCAGATCCGCGCCTCGGAAGGCCTCGTCGCGCACGTGGTCGCGAGCAGCAGGTTCACGAGTCTCGGGAATGCGCTGCAGACGATCCACACCGCGATCGGCGAGATCTTTCTCGATCTGGTGATCGACGGACGCGCGCTACCGAAGGACGGCATGTCACACGTGGGCGAAGAAGTTGCGGCGCGCAAGGCGGCGCTGGCGCGAGCGCACGAGCGCTACGCTGCGCTTGGCCGCGAACGCCATCTCGGCGAATTCCTCCAGCAGGCCGCGGCGACGATCCAACACCAGGCGACGAAGACCGCGATCACGAAGCTGGTCACGTTGCTCGCGGCCGCTGTGGCGGTCAGCTGGTTCGCACCGCAAGCAGCTGTTGCACTCGTCGGAGAAGGCGCCGCGGGCGTCGTCGCTGCCGGTGCGATCGGCGTCGTCGGAAACGCGAGCGTCCAGTACCTCGCTTCTGCGGGCGAGCGTGGCGCCGACTCGTATGCCTCGCTCCTCACCGAGAACGCGTTCTACGAGATCGCGACCGCCGGCATCATGGGCGCCGGCGCGAAGGCCAGTCACGCCGCCGCGACCTTCGACAAGCTCCTCGATGCCGAGCTCGCTCGGCTCGAAGTGCTCGAGGCGCGTGCCGCGACCTCGGCCTCGACGAAGCTCGCGAACCTGGCGACGCGAACGGGCGCCGAGGTCGTGCAGGTCTCGACCCATGCGATCATGGGCATGGCAATGGGCGCGACGTATCGCGAGATGCGCCACGCCGTGCTCGGCGGCGCCGCGCCGAATGCGCAAGGTGACGAAGACTTCTTGATCCAGGCCGCATCGGTGGCCGCCGGCAAGGTGTTGCACGCGTCGATCGCGGTGCACCTGCCGCGCTTTCGCACGTACGCGAAGCTCGGCGTGCGCGAAGGCGACACGATCCTCGCCGCCGCCGAAAGGCTCGCGGCGGAATCGAAGTCCATCAGCGAGCACGCGGATCCGCAGCGCACCGTCGCGCTGTTCGCAGAACGCACCACGCTCGTCGAGAAGGAGCTCGCGGCGCTCGACGAGATCGACGCGACCGGACGCGACGACGGCCTGAGCCAAACGGATCGAGCGAAGCTTCGCGGCGAGCTGAAAGGGCAACTCTCGGAGCTACGCACGCGCCAGACACTCGAGCTGAGCTGGCAGATGCTCGGCCTGCGCGCCCTCGGCGCCGATGTCTGGACCGGTTCGCCGGCCGAGCTCGAGGTCGCGTTGCAAACCGCTCGCGACTCCGGACACACGGTGGAGGTTGGCGAGACAAGCGGCGAGCTCACGCATGCGACGATCGATGGCCGCGCGGTCGAGCTGCACGCACTTGCAGCGGCGGCACCGCGTTCACTCGACGACTCTGTACCAGCCGCGGCGGCCCCGCAGGGCCATGATGGCTCTCCTGCGCAAACCAAGTACGGGCACGTCTGGCCCGGCGAAATTCCCGCAGTGGCGCCGCCTGAAGTTCGTGCGGTGTTTGCGGAGGCGCGCGAGGTCTATCGTTCGTTCGCACACGACCGATTCCAGGGCGGCCCCGCCGCGCGGATGCACTGGGCCGAGCTCCTGGTCGCCCATGGCATCGACGTCGACGGCCACGTACGCTTTGTCGGCGAGCGCGCACAGGTCGAGGAGATCGAACATGCGCCGGCGCCGGTGCACTCGGGCTCGGGCATCTCCGCGGTGCGCGAGATGGGCCCACGCAGCGGCAACACCGGGCACGTGACGCTCGAACGCTGCGAGCAAGCGCTCGACGAGCTCGTGGGTGCCGGCGGTGTGCTCGCGAACGCTCGCAGAACCCGCAATGTCCTCGAGGTGCGCGACGCGGCTGGCCGGCGATGGAACGTCGAAGTCGGCAATCCGCGCGCGATGAGCGACGATCAGATGGCCGATTCTTCACATCACGCAGATCGCGATGTCCTATGGGTCTCCGATCGCCTGACCGACGAACAGGTGCCGCGGGCGCTCGGTGCCGTGCTCGGCAAGACGCTCGCGGCTCTCGGCCATGCGGGTGTCACGCCCGAGGCCGGTGCGCTCGACGCGATGTTCGCCCACCGCGAGACCGCGGCGCGGCAGCCGCGATCGACGGCGAGCTCCGTCAAGGAGCGCGCGACCGCCGACAGTCGGCTCGAGAATGTCGCGCGGATCGATGCGGAGATCGATCTGGCGATCTATCGCATGGGCCTGACCGGCCCCGACGGCGTCGCGGCGCTCGACGCCCTGCCCCCTTCGCTCGCGACCCAGGTCCGCGCCCAACTCGCGCACCAGGCCCACGTGGGCTTCGATCCAGCAGCGGTGATCGGGTCGGATCGGGTTGCCGCACCCTCGCACGAGCTCGGCCTTCCGACATCGAAGGTGATGGCCGACGCCCCTGAACACGTGCACGCATATGGCGCCGCTGACTACGAGATCGTGCTCTCGCTGCGGGCCGAGCTCGAGATCATCCGCGAGATCGACACGCGGACCGCGCACCGCGACCAACCTGGCACGAACGGCGGGACCGACATCGCCAAGGGCGAGACCCAGCGCCGTGCGAGCCACGTCGCGCGTGCGCGCGAGCTGATGGCCGAGCTCCAGCTCGGTGGGTCCGACCGCGCGTATCTCGAGAGCCGGTTGCGCGAGCTCGCCGCGGTTTTTCCGGGCGTCGAGAAGGAGCTGGTTCCCTCGATCGAGCAGCGTATCGTCAGCCGTGAGAACAGTGCCGAGATTCATCGCCGCGCCGAGGCCTTCCGGAAGGAGCGAATCGCGTTGCAGAAGCAGCTGACCGAGCGTGTCCTCGCCGGCAAGCCGTTCAAGACCAAGCGGGTCGTCATCGGCAGCGGTCCGTCGGGGCTCGCCGATGTCGCGACGCTGGGTGTCGCCAGGGGCCCACGGTTCATCGCACCAGAGGAGTTGCTCGTGCTCGGTGGACGCGACCTGATCGATCGCATCGATCCGTCGTTCTTGTGGGGCCAGCGCGCTGCGGTCTACGACCGGGCCACCGAGTCGCACCCGGCGTTCGCCGATGACAAGGGCGTCGGCACGGGCGCCCTGAACGAGGCGGTCGAAGACCCGGGCGAGTTCATGCACGTCGGCGAGATGCGCGATGCGATGGATCTCGCTCGAGAGCGGCTCGGCATGGTGCCGGTCGACGCGAAGGTCGATGTCGTCGAGACCTACGCCGAAAAGCGCGCCGGCAGCCCGGACTGGGAGGTGCCGTCGAAGGACTATCCCGTGCGCGTGCGCGCCACGATCGAGGGGACCGAGGTCTACGTGTACACCGAGGAGTCGCGCATCATGTCGGGCCCGGGAAATCCGCGGTTTCCGACGGCGCAGTTCCTGGCGCCTGCCGTGCGTGACGAGATGATCCGCACGGGCGCGTTGATGACCGGTGACAAGCTGCTCGAGGGCGCTGACTTGAAGGACAAGACGGTGCTCGTGATCGGCATCAGCGCCACCGGCGCATGGGCGACCACGGCCGCACGCGACCTCCAGGCCAAACGCGTCGACTGGGGGCACCTGGCGGGCGGCGAGCTCGGTGCCGGCGATCCTGCCGCGGGCGGCGAGCTTCGCAATCACTCACGCCGTGACAATACGCCGAGCAACGACTTCGAATACGCGAAGACCCTTGGGCTCGATCGCACGCAGCCCGCGGCAGATCCGCGCAACGAGATCCACACGACGTTCGACCGGATCGTCCGGATCGAGCAGTCCGGCGAAGGAGCGGTCGTGACCTTCGCGAAGGGACCAGGCGAGAACGTCGAGCTTTACACCGTGAAGTACGATGCGATCATCACGTCACTCGGATTCGAGACCCGGTCGCTGGCTAACAGGTCCGGGAATCGTCCCGCGTGGGCGCAGCCCAGCGTGGGAGACATGATCGGGGCGATGAAGATGGAGCCGACACCGAGATCGGAAAACCCGATTCTCACGGACCAGCAAACCGGCCGTGTCGTTGTTGGTGGGTACGCTGTCGGGGACGCTCTAAACGTCAGCAATGAGGATCTCGGCAACCGTCAGAGTGATGCTTGGGTGCTACAGCAACGTCGCGACGACGTCAAAGCCCAGACCTCTGCCGACTCACCCGATGATCGTGTCGTCGAGGGTGTTGGAATCACTGCGCGCGGCGTAAGCAAGGATGGGTTCAATGACGGAATTTGAAGATGTCCTGGCACACCCCAGATCGGTTACCGCTCGCCGGTCGCTGCTGCGGGCTTGGATCGAACAGAACGCCCCCCAGGCAAGGCTTCTCGAACTAGCGCTCGCTGCTCATGATGGCGATCCCGCCGCGCATTCGGAGTCCGCGAGGCTCGTACGCAAGCACGGGCGAGAGCTAGCCGGGCCCATCGCAGATGAAGTCGAGAAGTTCGAATTCGGCATGGGGTTAGTCGCGTGGATCAAGACCTCGGCCGACGAGTTCATCCGCCGAGGCTCGGACCTTACCGCTAGAGCACCACTACTCGGCCTTCTGGTTGTCGGTGAGCGCAAACATGACGTCATGTCGCTGCCTCCACTGGGCCAGATCCTCGAGCTGGCCTTCTTCGGGCCCGGTATCGATGACGATCTTGCACGCGCGGTCGCTTCATCGCCGCATTGCCGGGAGCTCAGAACACTGCGGCTTAGCAATGGGACGATCGGCTCTGCTGGGCTAGCGGCGCTGACAGCTAGCGGCTCACTCCCAAACATTGTCTCGATCGATCTCACCGGCAATCCGTGCGCTGCAGAGCTGACGCAGCTCGAAAATGGCGGCGCATTCTTTGTCGGTCCGGCGGGCGAGTTCTACTGGGCCAAGGCTAGAGACGCTCAGTTCTTCAGCTCCGACTCGTTCAACCCGGCCAACTTCTTCTGGCCGCCGAGCTTCGACTCCTACGCCTGGACCGACTGATGACCTGGTCGAGCCGCCGAGAACGCGGTTCTGCGATGAATCGTCGTGGATACTAAGGGCCCTCGAATGGGCAACGTGACTGATCACGTCGCGATTGGTCGCGGGTGAATCGTGTAGTTCCAGTCGCCGTGGAAGGCGTGCGGTTCGATCTTGAGCTCACGCATCTGCTTCGGCGTGACCTTCTTGCCCGTCGGGTACCGACGACGATCGATCGTCGCGCTAACGACGAGGCCGCCACTGTTCGTGGTGTTGCCGATCAGATTCACGACGGTCTCGTAGGTGCGAAGCGGCTTGCCGCGCCAGTTCATCGTGATGAACGAGAACAGGCGGTGCTCGACCTTGTTCCACTTGCTGGTGCCTGGTGGAAAATGGCTGACGTGGATCGGGATCCGGAGCTTGTCGGCGAGGCGCTGCAACTCGAACTTCCAGACGCGCGCTCGATAGCCGTTGCTGCCGCCGGCGTCGGCGGTGATGAAGAGCTCGGTTGCGTCGGGGTAGCGCTTGCTGCCCATCCGTTTCCACCATGCTTCGATCGACGTCACAGCGAACACCGGCGTGTCGTGGTCGGTACCAACGTTGACGAACCCGCTGTTGTCCGCGACATCGTAGATGCCGTACGGGATCGCCTTGCCGACCGCGTCGCTGGGGAAGTCGTGCACGTCGACGAGCTCGGGCGAATCCTTCGGTTGCCATTCGACGCCCGCGTTCTTGAAGTTGCCGACCAACTCCTTCTTCTTGGTGTCGACGGAGATGAACGGCACGTTGTCCTCGACGCACTGCTTGGCCTGCGCCGCGATGTGCTCGAACTGCGCGTTGCGATCAGGGTGCTGCTTGCCTTCGACGGTCTTCTTCGCCGCTTGCAGGCTGTAGCCGAGTTGATGGAGCAACTTACCGACGGTCTTGTCGCTCACCCGAATCCCGTGCACCTCGAACATCTCGCGCGACAACGCAACCGCACTCTTGGCGCTCCAGCGCAACCCGGATTCAGGATCGCCCCTCGTCGCTGGATCGACGAGTCGCTTCAACGCGGGCAACAGCTCGGGATGAACGTCGACGTGATTCCGGCCGCCAGCGCCACGCCGTCGGACGTTCACAAGGTCGTCGACGCGCGCGCCATCGCGCAACTCGTTGCGGCCCCGCTTAACGGTGTTGAGCGCGAGGCCTGTTGCTCGCGAGACCGTCGCAAGACCTCCACGCCCGAGCGCCTCGGCTTCCGCACCCGCCCACAACCGCGTCATGCGCTCATCCATCGAGCCCTTGAGCGCGTTGAATTTCGTGCGGATGAGGGCCTCGGACTTCAGACGATCTGTAGATCACGATCGGGCGATCCTGTCGATCCGAAATCGTGCGTGCTCGATCAACTTTCGGATTCGAGGGCCCTAAGATCGCGATGATGGCGACGCCCTCGCGACAGGCAGCCACACTGGCGGACCTGATCGCGCGCGGTGACTGTGACCGTCTCGAGATCGTCGCGGGTGAGATCGTCGAGAAGGCGCTCCCGTCGCCGTCACACGCTGCGGCCGAGCTCGAGCTCTCGGCGGCGATTGCTCCCTTCAATCGGCGTGGCGGAGGCGGGAACCCAGGCGGATGGTGGCTCTTCACGGAGATTCACGTCGAATACCCGGAGGGCGAGATCTATTGCCATGATGCAGCGGGATGGCGCCGCGACCGAGTGCCGGCACGGCCCGACGAGTGGCCGGTGCGCATTCGTCCGGACTGGGTCGCGGAGAATCGTATCGCCGAAGCATGAACGACACGATCTCGTCGACAAACCGCGTGTGCTGCACGTCGCGGAGGTTCCGCACTCCTGGTTCATCGACCCGGACGAACGGATCCTGCTCGTCCACCGCTGGTCGCTGGACGGTTACGTGGTCGTTCAACGTGCCACTGCCGGTGAGCGCGTGCGCGCCGAGCCGTTCGCGGCGATCGAGCTCCAGGTCGGCTTGCTGTTCGGCGAAGAGGACTGAATTACTCGAGCCGCTCGCGGCACGGGAAGTCGCACGACTTGCGGTGCGTGCAGTCGTAGGCGCAGCCGGCGGCGAGCGCGAACAGGGTCAGGATCTCGTCCGCGGCGCCACTCGGGACGGCCTTGCGGGCGGCCTTGGCGGCGCCGGCGAGCGCGGCGGCGTCGGTCGCGTATGGCGTCGCGATGAAGCCGAGGCGGAACAGGGTGTCGCGCACGATCCGGTGCGGCGTGACGGTGTAGTCGCCGAGGTCGTCGTAGCGGATCACGCCGAGGTGCGAGAGCATGTCGAGGATCCAGAACAGCTCGGTGCGGAACAGGCCGCGGCCGAGCGCGGCATCGAGCGACGCGAACACTTCGGCGGCGGAGCCGCGAGCGTCGAGGCTGGCGGCGAGCTCGGGGACCTCGGCACAGCGGCGGGCGGCGAGCGAGGCGAGCATCAGCGCGCGCGCGTCGATCTGGGCGGGGAGATTTTCGGGGACGGTCCCCTGATACAGATCGGCGAGCACGTTCGCCTTGTCGAGCGCGGTGTACGCGGCGATCACGCCGGCGCGATCGCGATCGAGCCGGAACGCGAGCGCGGCGGCGACCGCGATCCGGTACAGCACTTCGTCGGCGCCTTCGACCCATTGCTCGGCATCGAGCCCGAAGTCCGACGGCTGATACGTCGTCGGCGCGAGATCGAGCGAGCCGTGCCACGCGGCGAGCCGCGCGGTGGTCTCGCCGAGCACGTCGTCGTCGAAACCGGCCGCGAACCGGGATAGCGGCACCGGCCGTTCGCGGTTGCGTGGCGTCGGGATGTTCTCCGCCGAGAGATGGCGCAGAGGCGCGGGTAACGGCGAGCCACTCGGCGCGGCGGCTGCGGTGACGGGAATGGACGTGTCACCGGCGGGCGCGGCCTCGGTCGGCGCCGCGCTCGGTTCTTCCTCGACCGCGGCCGGAATCACGGGCTCGGGCTCGGGCTTGTCCTCCGCGACGTACTCCTCGAGATCGAGTGCCAGCGCGAGCTGCGAGTAGCGATCGACGCGCGGGCCCGCGGTCACGGCGACGCCGAGCGGCCGCAACAGGCCGCAGGCGATCGCGATCTGGATCCAGGTCTCGAGCGCCGGCCGCGACGGCAGCTTGCCGGTGTACGCGGCCGAGTTGAGGATCTTGTAGATCTCGTCCTTGTGATGCGCGCGCTGGGTGACGAGCTCGACGACGGTCTTGGCGAGCACCGGGTTGAGGTTCCACAACCGATCGAGGACGACGATCGCGGTGTCGTCTTCGTTCGGCGCGGCGGCGAGCGCCTGCATGAACATCGACGGCGTGATGGTTGCGCCGCCGACGCCGAGGAAGCGCAGGATGTTCGCGGGTCGCTCGCGGTCCCACAGCTTCGCGGCGCGCAGCCGGGTCCGCAGCTCCTTGAACGGCTCGCCCTTCGCAGGAGTCTCCTTGGCGACGCGGATCAGCGCCGCCAGCGCCCCACGGGAGTCTTGGCCGATCGGCGGGAACTCGACGACCTGAGGCATCGTCCCAACGGTAACACCGCGAGTTGTGTGTCGGGAGTCGCCGTGGTGGAGTTGTGGCGATGACGTTCGTCGCGGTCGTCGGCGGTTTGCTGGTCCCTGGCTTGGGCCACGCGATCGCCGGCCGTACGCGCTGGGCGATCGGCTGGGCGTTGTTCGTGCCGCTGTGTCAGCTCGCGGTGCTGGTCACGACCCCGTGGTTGTTCTACGTCGCGTTCGTAGCTCGTCTGTTCAGCGCGGTGCACGGCGGTTGGCTCGTGCGCGGGACTCCACAGCCGGTGTGGCTCGCACGTTTGCCGGCGATCGTGCTGGTGCTCGGCGTCGCGCTGTTCGTCGCGACCCGCGCGCTGATCCGCAACGGCGTCACGGGCTCGGGCTCGATGTATCCGACGATCGCGATCGGCGATCACTTCTTCGTCTCGACCCACCCGCACGCGATCGAGCGCGGCGACATCATCACGTTCGACTTCCCGTGCGATCACGAGCGCGAGTACGTGAAGCGCGTGATCGCGCGCGGCGGCGACTCCGTCGAGGTCCGGTGCGGCATCGTCTATGTCAACGGCACCGCGGCACCGGCGAGTGCGATCGCCGGTGCGTGCACGTACCAGGATCGCAACGAGACCACCGGCGTATGGAGCACGCTCGAGTGCAGCCGTTACCACGAGCAACTGGCCGGCCATGACTACGACGTGTTCGGCGACGTCGAGCGCCCCACGCGCGAGCGCGACGCCGCGCGCACCGAAGGCGATCCGCGCGACTTTCCGACCCGGCTGCGGCCCGTCGAACCGAGCTGCACGCGAAGCAACGAGCCGTTCCCGCCGCCGAGTCGGTCGATCGTCGAGACCAAGCGAGTTGCGACCGCGTGCGAGCCGCAGCTCCACTACGTGGTGCCCGACGGCACGTACTTCGTGATGGGTGACAACCGCAACAACTCGAGCGACTCGCGCGTGTTCGGGTCCGTCGCCGCATCCCTCGTCACCGGGCGCGTGCTCGCGACGTGGCTGGCAGAGACCCCCGACGGCGGCTACGCGTGGTCGCGGATCCACCGGCTCGAGTAACGGCTATACTGGAGTCGATGTCGGCCCTCGCGCCCACACCGCCTGCGAGAATGCTCGACCAACGCGGTCGCCCCTACTTCTTGTGGGATGAAGATCTGACGCTCGAAGCATTTCGAGAGCGGCTACGTGACCCGGATCCTGCCGTGCGCGCATATTTTCTCGGCAAGCTGATGCGTCAGGCGAAGCCCGATGACGTCTTCACCTTCGCGACCGTCGCTCAGATCGAGGCGCTGATGCCCGAGGTTGACCGGTACCTGGGTAAGACCCGGGCGTTCTGGCACTGGCTGCTCGCCAAGTGGAAGGCGCCGAGTGACGATCGGTAGGCTTACGAAGCTGCAAACCCTCGCACTCGAGATCTTGTCGACGCTCCGCCCACCGTGGACTCTCACTGGCGGAGCGGCGATGGCGGGATTCCACACGCAGCACCGCACCACGCGCGACCTCGACCTATTCTTCAGGCCTCAGCCAACCTTGGGCGATGTGGTCACATCCGCACGTAGCGCTCTCGAGGCGAACGGCCTTACGGCCACCGTACTCCGCTCCACACCCAGTTTTGCCCAGCTGGATGTAAGGAGCGAAGACGAAGCTGTCGTGATCGATCTGGTCGCCGATCCGACTCCGATCGCCGAGGAACCTCGGCCCACGCAGCTCGGGACGAGCACGATCTTGGTCGAGACGCCGCACCAGTTGTTGGTGAACAAGCTGTGCGCCCTACTCAGCCGCTCCGAGTTGCGCGATCTCGTCGACGTTCAGGTTCTAATCGCCGCAGGCGGAAACATTTCTCGCGCACTCCACGATTGCCCTGACCAAGACGCAGGGTTCTCCCCGCTCTCCTTCGGCTGGTGCGTACGCGGACTGGATCTGGCTCGCCTCGGAAAGGCCGTCGGTCTGTCGAGTGCTCAGATCGATGATCTCGATCGGTTTCGGACCGAGCTGATCGATCGTGTGCTGGCGGCAGCCAAACCTTCGACGTAGCTACGAGCGGCGCGACCACACGAGGTGGTGATCGTCCCACGCGTGGTTCCAGTCCCCGCCCCACTCGAAGCCGAGCTCGTCGATCGCGGCGACGACGGGGCCCGGCCGCACGAACATGCCCGGGCGGATCACGCTGCGATCGGCGAACGCGGCGCCTTCCGGCGGCAGCAAGCGATTCGGTTTGCGCCACGGATTCTCGACGGGATTGATATCGATCGCGAGGCCGCGCGCATGCTGCGACAGGATCTGCGTGCCGGCGACCATGCGGAAGTTGAACGCCGAGGTGTTGTCCGCGCTCATCGAGCGCTCGTCGTCGGCAGCGAGCTCGTCGATCAGGCGCATCTGGCGGATCGGAAAGCCGAGCGTGTAGAGCCGGCGGAACAGCTCGACGGTGCGGGCGGCGATCGCCGCGGCGACGAGGAGCTCGCCGACCGCGACCCCGCCATCGAACGTGACGTGCGCGAGTCGCAGATACGCCAGCTCTTCGAAGCGCGGGCAACACGGCTCGTCGTGCCACGACACGTTCGTGATCCGGGCGCGGACGGCGTCACCGATCGCGTGAATCTCCGCGAGGAACGCAGCGCGCGGTGGAGTCAGGAGCGCGGCCAAGTTGTGAAACTGTAGTACGTCCCCTTTTTCGGTGCTGGAGTCACGCGGGGTTACGCGAGCGAACTTGTGAAACTGTAGTACGTCCCCTTTTAGAGCGAGGACGGCACACCGGGCGGCGGAGGCGTTGCGGGCACGGGCGCCGGCGGCTTCGCGACGTTGACCGCGGGCTTCGGCGCGTTCGCGACCGGCACTGCACCTGGAGCGACTGCACCAGCTGCACCCGCGGGCGCCGCCGGCTTGAGCGGCACTACTTGCACCCATGGCGCTTGCGCCGGCATCCGCGCGAGCGTCGCGCTGCGGCGCATCGCGAGCACGGCGGATGGATTCTGCGGATGCGCGGTCGCGAACCGATCGTACTCCGCACGCGCCTTGCTCCACTGGCCGACGCGATCGAGTGCCGACGCGAGCTGGAACCGCGCATCTTCATCCGGGACCTCACCGGTCACCGCGGTCTCGAGCTGAGGCACGGCCTTGTCGATCTCGTTCGCGCGGAGATGCGCGAGCCCGATCAGGTAGTGCATCTCGGGCACGCGCGGCGCGGCGCCTTGCAGATTGAGCGCGCTTTCGAGCGTGACCACGACCTCGGCGTAGCGGCCGGCCTTGAACGCGGTGGTCGCGGCCTTCATCGCCGCATCGACCTGCATCATCTCGGCTTGCTTCGCGCGCGCCGCCAGCACTTCGTGCTCGAACTTGGAGAGGGGTGCGGCCTTGAGCTCGGCGAGCTTCTTCAGCGCGTCGTCTTTCTTGCCGGCCTCGAGCGCCTGCCACGTGTCCCACGCCTTCGCATCTGCGGCATCGCGCGCCGCGAGCTTCGCGTTTGCTTCGTCCGCCCGCCGGACCGCCGTGTCGCGATCGGTTGCGGCGCGATCGCGCGCGCTCACGACCTCGCGCGCGCGGCTCTGGTAGACGAAGTAGAACGCGCCCGCGCAGAGCAGCGTGAACATCAGGTACGCGACGAACGAGTTGACGTTGAGCCAGCGCGACCGCTTGCGCTGGTCGCCGACGAGCGCCCCGATGGAATCCGCGAGCTGCTGGACCTGTGCGGATGTCTTACGTGTCTGCGCGGCCTGGTCGTCGAGCTTGCGGCGGAGCGCGTCGAGCAAGGCCCACCCCTCGGCATCCGCCGCCCCGGCTTCGGGCTCGGCGTCGTCGGTCTGGGGGCGGGGCGTAGCGCTCATGGCCTGCGTTCGTGCCCCGGATCCGCCGCCAAATCAAGGCCCCGATATCGGTACGGTCCGCTCGTTGAGCCTTGGGATTCTGTGGGGTACAGTGCGGCGGCCCAGGTCTGTGCTCTGGGCTGGGTATGACACTCCTCTACGACTGGCTGAAAAAGGCCGCGAAGGTCCAAGGCAACAACAAGGCCGTCGTGTACCGCGACAACTATTTGTCGTGGCGAGGCCTGCTCCACCGCGTCGATCGGCGCGCGCAGGAGTTCAAGAGCATGGGCATCAAGGAGGGCGCGTGGGTCGGCCTGATGCTCGGCAACGTCCCCGATTTCGTGATCCTCGCGCTCGCGCTATCGAAGCTCGATGCCGCGATCGTTCCGATCGATCCGACGACCGGCGGCCGCGAGCTCGAGCTCATCCTCGCCGCCGCACCACTGCGCGCGCTCGTCACCAGGCCGCGCGGCAGTGAAGGCTCGATCAGCGCGAACGGTACGAGCGCCCCGGTGCCGCCGAGCACCCTGCCCCGCTCGCGCGTCCAGCGCCCGACCACGCCCCCGCGCGACGGCACCCTGGCGCCGGTGCCCGCCGCCGATGCGGCCGAAGTCCGCCGCCGCCTCCAGGGCACACTGCTGACGTGCGCCGTCTACAAGCGCAGCCCGCCGCAGCACGGCGTCGATCCGATCGCGGTGCTGTTCACCGCAGATTCGCTCGGCGATCCGAAGGGCGTGCTGCGCACCGACAAGAACACGATCGCCGC
>JBDUAS010000334.1:0-7044 GCA_040004535.1 Deltaproteobacteria bacterium | reverse complement strand
TGCGCCGGTTGTTCCAGCGCAAGACCGACTACCTGACGTTCCGCGCGGTGATGGAGCAGCCGATTCCGGATATCCGGCGCTATCGGGCCGACATTCCGGATGCACTCGCGAACGTGCTCGTGCGTGCGCTCGACCGCGAGCCTGCGACGCGGTTCGACTCGGCGCGCCAGCTCGGCAACGCGATGCTCGACGCGCTGAACGCGGCGGGGCTCCGGCCGTGGACGCAGGGCGACATCGGCGACTTCGTGAAGGCGAACTTCGCCGACGAGATCGGCAAGCGCAGCCAACAGGTCATGAGCGCGGTCAGCCGCACCCATCCGGGTGAGACGTCGCGGTCGACGATGCCGCTGCTCGTGCATCAGGACGAGACGAACGACTCGAGTGACGATGACGAGTTCCCGAGCGTCGAGACCGATGTCGATTCGCCGCCGCGGTTCGTCGCGACGACGATCGAGCGAGCCTCGGATCCGTTCGCGCAATCGACGCCACCCCCGTTCTCGGCGGAGCCGACCGTTAGCTTGCCCGGATTGCGGCCGATCCAGGGCACGCCGATCGGCACGACGCCGAGCCAGCCGGTCGTCGTCGTCCAAAAGCGCAGCATCATGTGGCCGATCCTCGCGGTCGCGATGATCGCGGTCGCGGGTGGCGCGCTGTTCCTGGTCTGGAAGCAGACCCAGAACCAGCAGCAGCAACCGGGGCCGGCGCCGATCATCGTGACGCAGGAGCAGGCGCACGTGGTGACGCCGGTGGCGCCGCAAGCGGATCCGGAGCCGAGCGGTTCGGCGAGGCTGACCGGCAGCGCGACCGACTCGCACGACCCGCACGTGAAGAAGTCGGCGCCAAAGCACTTCAAGTCGGTCGAGCAAGGCATCGAGGCCGCGCTCAAGTCGCAGCAGGGGCCGCTCAACCAGTGCCTCGCCGAGCACGGCCAGGGCGTGAAGGATCAGATGCTCGCGCAGTTCAGCATCGCCGCGAGCGGCAAGGCGACGAGCGTGCAGATCACGCCGCCGACGCTGAACGCGGCGCCGGTCGGCGCATGCATTCGCAATGTCATCATGGCGACGCCATTTCCGGCGTCCGACAGGGACACGTCGTTCACCGTGTCGCTCAAACCGAAGACGAGCTAATGCGCACAATCGTGGTGTTGATGATGTTGGCGGCGTGCCGCCCGGAGAAGGTCGAGAACCCGCACGAGCACGTCGCGGCGCGCACGAACCCCGAGGTCCACCAGGACGTCGGCTCGGCGGCGCCGGCGGCGAGCACGGTGCAGGCGCGCGACGGCTCGAATGTCGATCTCACGCACGCGTGGGCCGACAATCGCGTCGTGCTCGTGTTCTACATGGGCCACTGGTGCCCGGAGTGTCAGCACCAGCTCGCATCGCTCAACGATCGGCAGAAGGACTTCGCCGCGAAACACACGACCGTGATCGCGGTCAGCACCGACACGCCGCAGGACGCGGGCGCGCTGAAGGACAAGATGGGCCTGACGTTCGACGTCTATTCGGACACCGAGCTGCAGACGATCGCGAAGTGGGGCGTCGCCGACTACGGCACGAACATCGCGAAGCCGTCGACGTTCGTGATCCAGAAGGGCGGCGCGATCACGTTCAAGAAGATCGGTCAGAGCACGACCGATCGGCCGACCGTCGACGAGATCCTCGCGCAGCTAGGCGAGTAGCTCGGCGACGACGCTTGGCCAGTCGCCGACGTTCGTGGCGAGCCGGCCCTGCGCTTGATCGGGCTTGCCGCCGCCGCGGCCGCCGAACTTCGCGGCGAGCTGCTTCCACAGCGCGCCGCAGTCGAGCGTCGATCCCGGCGCGCGGAACAACACGACCGTCGTGCCGGCGTCGTCGGGCGCGGCGAGCAGCGCATCTCGGCCGGTGGCGACAACCTTCGACGCGACCTCGCGGACCATCGCGGCGTCGCCAGGGAGCGCGGCGATCACGGTGCCAGTGCCCGTGAAGCCCGTAGCGATCGACGCGGCGAGGCGCGAGCGCAGCGTGGTGAGCTCCGCGGCGTGGGCTTCGGCGTCGCGAACGATCTTGTCGAGCGAAGCAGGGACATCACCGGGCGCGCACGAGAATCGCGTCGCGAGTCCGCGCAGCACTTGATCGCGCGTGAACAGCTCGGCGCGCGCGCGACGGCCCGCGGCGAACGTCACGCGGGTCATCCCCTTGTAGCGCTCGGTGTTCGTGATCCGGATCGTGCCGAGCTGCGCCGTTCGCGCGGCGTGGGTGCCGCCGCACGGCGAGAAGTCGAAGTCGCCGATCGCGACGACGCGAATGTCGGCGTGACCTTCGGATCGCGGCGCAGCTTCAGGCTCGCGAGCTCGCCGGCATCGGGGAACCACGCGCGGATCGGCAGATCGTCATCGACGAGGTCGTTCGCCAGATCCTCGGCGGCAGCGAGGTCGGCGTCGGGGATCCGATCGCGCGTGACATCGATCGTCAGCGCGGTCTCGCCGAGCCGCGCCGATGCGGTCGGTGCCTGCGCACGATCGAGCAGCGTGCCAGAGAGCAAGTGCTGCGCGGTGTGCTGCGCCATGTGCTGGCGGCGGCGCGCCCAGTCGAGCTCGCCGCGCACGCGTGCCCCGAGCTCGAGCGGTGCATCGACGATGTGAACGATCGTGCCGTCGTCGGTCTCCTGGGTATCGAGCACGGTCGCGGTGCCGAGCTTGCCGCGATCGCCGAGCTGGCCGCCCGCCTCGGGATAGAACGCGGTCGCGTCGAGCACGATCGCGGGACGGTCCTCGTACGTCGTCACCGCGGCGACCGTCGCGTCGAACTCTCGTGTGAACGCGTCGTCGTGATACAGGCGCTTCGTCATGGCTCGGGAATGATGCGCTGGATCGCGCCCGTCGGCACCCAGCCGACCGTGCCGTTCGCCACACGCAGCTTCGCCCAGGTCTCGCGATTCTCGACGATCGTGACCTCGGTGCCGCGCGGCAGCGGTGTGGACAGAGCAGCAGGCGCACCGGCGCTATCGGCGGCGCGCAGCACGACGGCGTCCATCACGACGGCGTCGTGCGTGTGGCGATCCTCGAGCAGCACCGACAGCACCATCGCGAGCCACACGATCGCGGGGAGAATCGCGAGCAGGCCGAGACCGCGGCGGCGGCGACCGGACCACGGTACGAGCAGCAAGACGGCGCACGCGAATGCGAATGCACCGACGACGAGCCGGCGGCCGCGCGACCAATCGTGGAAGAAGAACAGCGTGTCGGCTGCACCACCGCCGGCGGGCCGCAGCGTCGGGCTCTCGCGGTTGCGCAGCCACGCGAGATTTTGCTTCGCGCGCGCGTTGCCCGGATCGATCGCGAGCGCGCGGCGATAGGCGAGGGTGGCGGCCCCGACGTCGCCGGCGCCGAGCGCGGCGTTGCCCCAATCGGCGAGCAGCTCGGGACGATCGGGCGTGACCTGCGCGGCCTCGCCGAGTGCGACCGCGGCTCGTGTAAACGCGGCCTTGCGCGCGGACGCATCGGTCACGCCGAGCGCCTGTTGATACGCCTCGCGGCCGGTCGCGAGCGTGCTGGTGCCGGAGGTCGAGGCTGCAGCGGGAGGGGGCGCGGCGGAGCCAGTGTCGGCGGATGCGCGAGTGGCGCCTGCTGCAAGCAGGAGCACGACGAGCAGGGATGCCTTCGGGACGCTCGGCTTCGTCACGCGGCGCGACTCGCGCGTCCAGCGATCGGCGAGCTCCTTCGCGCGCTGGCGGAGCTCCGCGGGCAGCGGCGCATCCTTCGCGGTGCGCGAGAAGCTCTCGGTCTCGAGCCGCGCGAGCAGGCCGGCGTCGTCGACTTCGCGCTCGAGCGCGCGAGCGAGGCCGCGCAGCGCGGCGGTCAGCGCACCAGCGGTGTCGCGCGCGGGCTCTTTCTCGGCGCGCGCGAGCTCGGTGTCGACGCGCTTGCGCGCGGCCTTGACCTCGGCGGCGTCCTCGCGCTGGTCGCGCGTGCGGTGCTGCCAGCTGCGCAGCGCGAACACGCCGAGTGGCACCGCGTAGAACACCACGAGCAGGATCGCGAGCAGCGCGCCGCTCAGCGGCTGGTTGTCGGTCTCGCTCGGCGCACTGAGCGCGAGCTCCGCGCCGACGAGCGCAGTGTCATCATCTGCGACGACGCCCGGCTTCGGCGCACCGGGCTTCGGCGCGATCGCGACGACATCGTTCGTGCCGATCACGGCGCCGCCCTTGACCGACAGCGCGATCGGGTCGCTGTGGATCGTCTGATACACGTTCTTCGTCGGATCGAAGTACGAGAACGCGAGTGCCGGAATCTCCGTCGCGGCGCCGGTTACCGTCGCGGTCACTTTGAACGTCTTGGTCTTGCCGTCGTCGGACAATTCGCCGGTCGGCGGATCCGCGGGCACCGTGAACTTGTCCTTCGGCAGCCGGTCGGGCGTGTCGAGCTTGCCGAGCGCGAGCGTGTCGAGACGCTGGTCGCTCTTGACGGTGATCGCGAGCTCGACCGGCTCGCCTTGCTGGACGACCGAGCGACTCGCCTCGACCTTCATCGAGTACTGCGTGCCGACCGCGCCGGCGAAGCTCGCCGGCCGATCGGTCTCGGGCAGCGGCTTGACCTCGAGCGTCTTCGCGACGTCGCTCGTGCGCATCGTCTTGGTGTCGTAGCGGCCGAAGATGTCGGGTTGGCCGTAGGGCAGCGCCGCGGAGACCGTCGTTGGCGGAATCTCTACCTTACCGGTCACGCGCGGCACGACGAACATGTGGATCGTGATCCGCGTCCACTTCTGACCGCCGAGCTCGACGGCATCGGCGTCGTACGGAAACTGGAGCTTCTTGCCGTTGATGTCGAACGGAATCGCGCGATTCGGATCGGGTACCGGCGGCTGGGTCACGGTGAACGCGTCGAGCCCGGCGATCGGCAGCGTGAAGTCCTGGCCCTGCGGCTTCGCGCGGAACAACCACACGAGCTTTGTATCGAGCGTCTCGCCGACGAACACCGGGCGATTCGGCAGCTGCAGCTCGAGCTTCATCGCATCGGTCGTCGGCACCGCATCGACGTCGACGTTCGCGGCGGCGGCGGTCGCGGTCGTCTTGCCCTGCGTGACCGTGACCTCCGGGATGTGCAGCGAGCCTGCGTTCGCGGCCTCGACTCGCCAGTGGAACGCCCACGTCACGCCGACGTCGCCCATCTGGCGGCCGTTGACGACGATCGACATCGACGACTGATGAACCTCGCCGCCGAGCGGCGTGACCTTCGCACCAGGAATCTCGAGCTTCGGCTGCGCGACCGCCGGCGTTTCCTCGAGCCCGTTGACCGCGAGGATCAGCTCGAAGGGCATCCCTGCGTGGGGCTCGCGATCGCCGAGCTGCCAGCGCGCTTGCGTGCCGCGCGGTCCCGCGATCGAGATGCCGGCGAGCGCCGCCATGACGACGAAGGCGACGCCGGCCAAACCTGCGAATCGCGCGAGAGCCTTCACTACCAGTCCTTGTCCACGGGGTCGCTGCCGCCTTCGCGTTGCTGCTTTTCACGCTGGCGCTTCGCGTCCTCGTCGCGGGCGCGCTGGCCTGCGCCACCCTGCTGCTGTTGCTGGTCCTGCTTCTTCTGCTGGTCCTGCTTCTTTTGCTGGTCCTGCTTCTGTTGATCCTGCTTCTGATCCTGGTCGTTCTTCTTGGGCGGAGGTTGCAGCAGCTTCAACGCGTTCTCGAGGTGCTCGACGGCCTTGGCCTCGCTCTTGACCGTGCCGTCGAGGCTGACCGACTGCTTTGCGGTCGTGGCCTTGTCGAGCCCGGTCTTCGCATCGGTCATGTCACCGGACGCCTGGCGAACCTCGTCGGCAGCAGCCGACAGCTTCTTCGCTTGCTCCTGCTGCTCGCCTTGGCCCTTCGCCCCGGCGTCGGCCTGCTTCGCGAGCGCGTCGGTGATCGCCTTCGCCATGTCGACGTGCTCGTTCTCCTTCGTCGCGAGGCCAGGCAGCTTCGGCGCCCGCGTGAAGTCGTCCTCGGTGTTCGCCTGCGACGTCTGATCCTTCGTCTCGTTCTGCTCGCGCAGCAGCTCTTGCAGATGCTCGATCACGGAGAAGAATAGCTTGCGCAGCTCGTCGAGCTTCGCCTCGGCGGCCTTCGCCGGGGTCAACGCGTCCTTGTTCGCCTTGACCGCGGTCTGCAGCGTCGCGAGTGCCTTCTCGGCATCGCCGCGCAGCGCCTCCGCGCCGTTCAACATCTGTTGCTGCTGCTGGACCTGCTGCTTTGCCGCTTCGATCTGTTTCGGGTCGGGCGCCTGCGCCGGCGGCTGACCGGGCTGCGCAGGCGGCGGAGGAGCCTTCGCCTTCGCGTCGATCTCGTCGAGCTTCGCAACCAGCTTGGTCTGCTCGTCGGCGATCAGGTCCTTGATCCGGCCCATCCGCGCCACGTTGGACGCGAGTGCTTCGGTTGCATCCTGAGCGCGCTCCGCGACCGGCAGCTTCGCCGCTTCCGGCGAGAACAGCTGGACGAGTTGTTGCTGCGTCGCGTACGCGAGATCGACCGTCTGCTTGAGATCCGCGAAGTACTCGATCGCCTTCGCGAGCGCGACGAGGGCATCGCGCTCGTGCTTGGTCGCCTCGTCGAGCTTCTGCGCGGCGAGCGCGTCGTGCGCCTGCGTCATGTCGGTGCTCGCTTCGGTCACGAACGGCAGCGCGAGCTTCAGTTGCTCGATCATCTTCGCCTGCTCGGCCGTCAACTTCGGCGGCTCTGCAGCCGACCCGGTCCCCATCGGTTTGTCGACGCTATCGACCGTCGCCGCGAGTCGCTGTCTCACCTCTTCAACCCGATCGTGCAATCCCGTCTGCCGCTCGCCCAGCGCCGGCGGCTCGAGCCACGCCGGGATCAGAGGTTTGGGTTCTCCGGTCGAGCCCGAGCCCGAGCCCGAGCCCGTTCCGCCTCCGGGTCCGAGGTCGAGTCCGTTCGTGCGGACCTGCGCGACCGCGTGCGTCTCTTGCGCGAGTTGCACTTCATCCCCGGCCACCGCCCGCAGCACCTGGATCGGATCGAGCAACTGCTCCCTCGCCCGCTTCAACGTGACGAGCGCGCTCTCCGCCTTCGCGACCGCTT
>JBDUAS010000333.1:0-7061 GCA_040004535.1 Deltaproteobacteria bacterium | reverse complement strand
TCGGCGTCGGCGCGCTCCAGTACCTGTTCGAAGAAGGCCCGCAGGACGACTGGTTCGACTCGATGGAGATCCGGATCGCGGCGGCGGTGTGCATCGTCGGAATCGTCGCGTTCGTGATCCGCGAGCTCACCGCGACCGCGCCGGTCGTCAACCTCCGTCTGTTCAAGGATCCCACGTTCGCGTCCGCGACGATGATCGCGTTCGTGATGTTCGGGATGTTGATGGGATCGATGTTCCTGTTGCCCGTGTTCTGCCAGGAGTCGCTGCACTACACCGCGACGCTGTCCGGCATCGTGCTGATGCCACGCACGCTCGCGATGATGTTCGCGTCGCCGTTCATAGGCAGGATCTACAACAAGATCCAACCCGCGTGGATCGTGGGCGTCGGCGTCGTCTTGTTCGCCGTCGGCTCGTACATGCTGTCGGGGATCACGCTCGATACCGGCGCGACCGACATGATCTTTCCGCTGATCGTCACCGGTGTCGCGTTCGCGTGCTTGTTCGTGCCTCTCACCACCGCGGCGCTGTCGAAGATCGAGCGCCACCTGATGGCGGACGCCGCCGGCCTCAACTCGTTCATGCGCCAGATCGGCGGCTCGGTCGGCCTCACGATCTTCGCGACGATGTTCACCAACTACGCCATCGAGGCGAAGTCCGGGCTCGCGGCGCACATCAGCGTGCTGCGGCCGGAAGTCGTCACGCGGTTCGCAGAGATGAAGGCGTTCGCGATCGCGCACGGTGCGGATCCGGTCACCGCCGCGATGCAGGCCGGTGCTGCGATCGGCCGGTCGATGTACGAGCAGGCGACCGTGCTCAGCTTCGACCGCGTGTTCATGTTCCAAGGAATCTTGTTCCTCTTCGTCATCCCACTGTTGTTTTTCCTACGTGTGCCCCGAATCGTCGGTGAAAAAGTGCACATCGAATTGCCCGGGGAGTAAGCCATGGCCACTACTACTGAGACTCGTACAGGTTCGAATGGAAACGGTTCGCCCCCAGCTGCGGGCGATGCTGCCACCGCCACGGTCGTGGCGCCGATCCCACGCAAGAGCAAGGCGCGCCGCGCATACCTCTTGTTGTTCGGGCTCGTCGTCGTCGCGCTCGCCGTGTACTTCATCCATGGCTACGCGACGCGCAACGAGATCAAGACCGACGACGCGCAGGTCGAGGCCGATGTCACACCGATCGCGACCCGCGTCGGTGGAGTCGTCCTTCACATGAAGATCGCCGACAACCAGAAGGTCGAGGCGAATCAAGTGATCGCCGAGATCGACGATGCCGACTACAAGGCGAAGGTCGCGGCGGCCGAGGCCGACCTCGATGCAGCGACCGCGCAGGCCGATTCCGCCGACGCGCAGGTCGACATCACGAAGTCGACGTCCGGCGGCGCGCTGTCGTCGGCGAGGGCGCAGCTTCAAGGCACCGGCGCGTCGGTGCGGTCGGCCCAGGCCGGCGTTGCCCTGGCGCAGGCGCAGGTTGCACGCGCGAAATCCGATCTCGCGAAGGCGCAGCAGGATCTCGATCGCGCGAAGAAGCTCCACGATGCTGGCGCGGTCAGCGGCCAATCGCTCGAGGGTGCGCAGGCGACGAGGGACTCGGCGCAGGCGTCGGTCGACGCTGCGAACGCGAGTCTCGCGGCCTCACGCGACATGGCTTCGCAGGCTCAATCGCGCGTCGCCGAGGCCGCCGGTCACGTCGAGTCGTCGACGCCCGTCGAGCGCCAGGTCGCCGTAGTCGTCGCCGCATCGAAGCTCGCGCACGCGAAGGTCCAGAGCGCACAGGCCGCGCTCGATCTCGCGAAGCTCCAGCTCAGCTACACGAAGATCACCTCGCCGATCGCCGGCAACGTCTCGAAGCTCGGCGCACACGACGGTCAGATGGTGCAGCCCGGGATGACGCTCGTCATGGTCGTGCCGACCAGGAAGTACGTCGTCGCGAACTTCAAGGAGACCCAGATGGATCGGATCGCTCCCGGTGATCCCGTCGACATCTCGGTCGACGCACTGGGCGGAAGCGAATTTCACGGCCGCGTCGAGAGCATCTCGGCAGGTACCGGCGCGCGGTTCTCGATGATGCCGCCCGACAACGCGACCGGTAACTTCGTCAAAGTCGTGCAGCGCGTCCCGGTCAAGATCGAGCTCGATCAGGGCCAGGATCTCTCGAAGCTGCACGCGGGCCTCTCCGTCGAGGTCAAGGTCCACCTCCAACACTGAAGAACGCATGAACCGCCTTGCTGCTGGGTTGTTGCTCGTCGCCGCGTCGGCCCATGCCGACGCGCCGGCGCCGGGCCAGAAACTAACGTTCGAGGGCGCGATCGACATCGCGCTCGCGAAGAACTTCGAAGTCACCGGGGCCAAGGAGCTAGTGCTCGCATCCGAAGCCAAGAGCTCGGGCCAGGGCGCGAAGCGCTGGGTCGGGCTGAACGTCAACGCGAACGCAAATCGCTGGCGCGAACCGTACGCTCTCGCGTTCGGCGGGATGAACTTCACGCTGCACGAGGATTTCACGACGACGACGATCGTCTCGCTCAACCAGCCACTGACCGGGCTCGCCTATCTCACCGAGCTCGTGGATGCGGGCGAGCACGATACAAATGCGACCCGCAAGGACTACGACAAGACCCGTCTCGATGTCGCCTACAAGACGGCGGACGCTTATCTGCGGGTGCTGCGAGCGCGCGCGTCGGCGACCGTCGCACATCAATCGGTGAACGATATCGCGAGCGAGCTCGAGCGCGCGAACCAGCTCCGCCAGGCCGAAACCTACACGGACATCGACGTCTTACGCTTGAAATCGGCGAAGGCCGCCGCAGACCAAACGGCACTTCGCGCCGATTCCGCGATCGCAGCCGCGCTGTCACATCTCACCGTCCAGATCGGTCTGCCCGACGGCGCGCCGATCGATCTCGACGACGATCTGCCGGCGCAGCCGCCCAGCCTCGCAATGACGATGGACCAGGCGCAACAGCGCGCGTTATCCACGCGCCCCGACCTCGCCAGCGCGCACGAGCACGTCGCGGCGGCGAAGAATCTCCGGACTGCCGCGAAGGAGAAATTGCTTCCCGATATCCGCGCGGTCGCCGCGTGGCAGCATTTCAGCGGAGTGCAGCCGTTCCAGCCGGAGGACGAGGAGTACGTCGGTCTCACCGCGCAATGGAATGTCTGGGATTGGGGCTCGACCTACCACGCGATCGATGAAGCGAACCATGCGGTCAAGCGCGGCGAGCTTGGACTCCAAGCGCTTCCTGACCTCATCAAGGCGGAGGTCCGCGAACGCTGGCTCGACGCGAAGGTCAAGTTCGACAGCCTCGCCGTGGCGGTGGTCCAGCAGCAGACCGCCGAGGAAGCGTATCGCCTACAGAAGGTGAAGCTCGATAACGCCGCCGCGACCACCACCGACGTGATCGACGCCGAGACCGACGTCGCTCGTGCGCGACTCTCGCTGGCAGATGCGCGTTACGACTACTATCTCGCGCTCGTCGCATTGGCGCGCTCGGTTGGCGACTTGCCGAATCCGAAATAGGTCAGTGCGTCAGGCCGAGCACGAAGCTCAAGACTTCGACGACGTCGGTCGCGCCTGAGGCGGTCGCGGCCATCGGATCGGCCGATGCGTTCGTGAACGTCCAGCCGTAGTAGGTCAGGGCGGCCTGCGCGCGGAGATAGACCGGGCCGGCGCGGACCTGCGCGCCCGCGGCGATCCGCGCACCCGTGATGTCGGCGCTCGCGAACCGGGTCGCGAGCTCGCCGCCCGAGAGTACGATCCGACCCTCGGCCGCCGCGAACGGTTCGAGCGAGCCGAGCATCGTCGCGGCGCGCACGCCGATCCGGATCGAGCGGTAGTCCGCGACCGGTACGTCGCCCCGGGTCGCCTTGCTGCCACCGGTGAACTCGAGCTGATCGCGGACGTAGCCGCCTTCGGCGGTGATCGAGCTCTCGTCGCCGATCGCCCAGCGATGCCGAACGTCCGCCTCGATGTTGCCCCAGTAGGTCTGCGGCCCGACCGGCATGTTCTGCGAGTCGAGCACGGGCTGATGGTTGATCCCGAACACGACCTTGCCGTAGAGCGACAGCCCGCGGAAGTGACCGAGGCCGAGCAGCTCGATCGGCCAGATCTCCATCGTCGGGCCGACCATCACGGCGCCGACCTCCGATTCGGTCGCGGCGAGGTTGTTCGGGTTGTCGTAGGAGAACTGGCGAAACCCGACGTCCATGTCGCCGCCGACCGCGATGTACGGGCGATGTGGCGTCGACGGCTGCTCGGCCTGTTTCTCGACATCGATCGGCTTGGTCACGTTCGGACCGAGCTCGTCCTCGGCGTTCGTGCCGCCACCGCCACCGCCGCCACTCGAGCTCGTCGCGACCGTGGTCGCCACGGTGCCGCCCGCGACCGGCTTGACCTCGTGATCGTCGCCGGCGTCGATGTCGATGATGTCGTCGAAGATCGCCTTGCCCTTGTTCACGATCGCGACGTGGTGCGGGCCGGCCTCGACCTGGACCGATTGGGGGGCCGCGCCTTTCTCGACGTCGTCGATCACGATCTTCGCGCCCCGGAATGCGGAGTCCTTGACCTCGATCGTCGCGATCGCGGCGACCAGCGTCGATGTCACCGGCTTGAGCTTGCCCTTGCGTGCCGCCGTCACCGTGACGATGTCCGGCGTGTAACCGTTCTTCTGGAAGATGATGTTGGTTTCGACGCCGATCGGCACGTCGACGGCACAAGGCGTCTGGCAGACTTCGCCGGTCGTGACATCGTTGACGTACACCGATGCGCCGGGGGGCTCGCTCGTGACATCGACCTTGCGCGAATTGCCGGCGCCGGCCGTGCCGGCCATGCCAGCACAGACGTGGAGCATCGCGCCGGCGACCAGAGCCCGTCTCATCGCATAAATGATAACGCGTCCATGACGGAAGCACGAACCCCGGTTAGCGACACCATACGGCTCGCATGGTTACTGCTCGCCGTGGCCCTCGCGACGAGCCGCTTGGGCCTGATCGCCCACGAGCTTGTCGGCCACGGCGGCACCGCGGTCGCGGTCGGGGGCCAGGTCACGGACGTTCAGTTGTTCTGGTTCGCGGGCGGCTGGATCCGCTACCACTTCGCCGCGCCGCCGAGCACCGCCGCGCTGCTCGCGATCTCGATGGGCGGCGTCGCGATCGAGGCCATCAGCGGCAGCTTGCTGTGGGCACTCGTGCGGCGCGAGGCCCGCGGACCGCGGGCCGGAGCGGGCCCGAAGGACCGGCCCGAAAATGATGGCCTCGGGCGGCGCCTGATCCGCGGGGTCGGCGCCGCGCTCGTCGTCCACGCGACCTGGTACTTCGCGACCGGCGCCTGGCACGGCTACGGCGATGGCCAGCTGCTCCATCATCTGCTCGGCTCCGCGCGTTACCCGGTCGCGATCGCTGCGGGTGCGATCACGTGCGGCTGCGCGTTTGCCGGTGCGCGCGCGATCGTCGGTCCACTTGCCGGCACGCAGACCACGCATCGCCTCGCGAGCCTCGCGATCGCCGCTGCGCTCGCCGGCGGCGTCCACGCCGGGCTCGCGATCGCCGAGATCCGCGTGCGCGGCGACGTCACCTACAAGGAGATCATGGCGCCCGAGCGCGAGCGCCTGGTCGAGCGCGATCTCGAAAAGTGGGCCGCGTACGAGCGCGCGCACGGTGGCGAGGTCAGCGAAGCAAAGCGCGCGCAGCAGCAGCAGCAGCTCGAGCAAGTCCATCGCGACTTCCCGTTCGCGTGGCTGCTCGGAGTCTGTGTCGTGATCGCCCTGATCTTTGGCGCGCGCCGTTCCGTCGCGGACGTCCGCGCGTTCACGATCGATCGCCGGCTGCTCGCGCGTGCGTCAACTTGTGCCGGCATCGCGATCGCCGCGGTGATCGCGATCGACCTCGTCACGCGCTAGAGTCGGGGCTCATGGAGCGCTCGGTCTCGAACCTCTTGGGCGGCGGCTTACGGCCGAACGATCCGCGCAGGTTCTTGATCGAAGCGATGCTCGGCGCGATGACCGCGGACGGCGTCGTCGATCCGCGCGAGCTCGCGGCGATGCAGAAGCAAATCGCCGAGCACCCGATGTTCGCGGGGCTCGGGCCGACCGCGGCGAGGACGCTGATCGATCTGTCGACCGATGCGATCAAGTTCGCGGGCTCCGCCGTCGGCAGGACCCCGGCGATCGCGAAGGGGCTGCCGGCGCGGATCCACCGGCTCGCCGCGTACGGCATGGCCGCCGAGGTCTCGCTCGCGGATGACCAGCTCGTCGAGGGCGAGCTCGACTTCCTCGAGGCGCTGCGGCTCGCGCTACGGATCGCGCCGCTAGAGGCCGAGAACGTGATCATCGCCGCACGCGCCCACCAGCTCGCGCCATACCTCGACGATCGCTACCTGCGCGTGAAGTCGATGATCGCGGTCGCCTGCGAAGTGTTCGCGCTGCGTGCGCTCGCTCGCGCCGTGGCGACGGATGAACACCGTTTCAAGGTCCGCGATTTTTTCGCGGCGATTCCGGATCTCGCTCTCACGAAGGACGAGCTCGATGCCGAGCTATATCGCGCGTTCCGCCGGCCGCGTGCGCCAGGCGCCCAGGTCTTCACCGAGCTCGCGCGAGTCGCACAAACCTTGCCCGATCCGGTCGACCGATACTGGATGGTGGTGTACACGCTCGTCGCAGAAATGCGGGCGACTGTTCCAAGCTGGCGCGTGATCCCATTCATGGGCGTGATGCAAGCAGCATTTCAGATCGTCGACACGGACATGGAGCTGGCGGTCATCGACGCCTTGACATTTCCGGCGGCGATGCCTCGGCCCAGCTGAACCGTTTTTTTTCTTTTACGACATGCATAATAGAGGGCACTTGGTCATGACGTCTGGAACCATCGAGCTCGTCGAACGCATCCGTACGCGCCTCGGTCAGCAGGAACATCCCGTGCGAATCGCGGGTCCTGCCAAAGAAGCGGCGATCAGCGCGGCCGAGGAAGCACTCGAGTGCACGTTCCCGCCGTCGTACCGGAACTTCCTGCTGACGTTCGGCGGCATCGCGCTGCCGACCCACCTCGGCATCGTCCACGACTTCGTGG
>JBDUAS010000332.1:0-7076 GCA_040004535.1 Deltaproteobacteria bacterium | reverse complement strand
CGAGCTCCATCGAGTCCATCTTGGCGCCGACGCCGTCCTTGCCCTTGACCTCGTGAATCGCGTGGATGCGGTTCGTGTAGAAGAGGATGCGCTCGGTCAGCGTGGTCTTACCGCTGTCGATGTGGGCCGAGATTCCGATATTGCGAACTTTGGACAGGTCGGTCAGCACAGAACGTCTCCTCGATTAACGCAGAAAGCCTTAGAAAAACTGGCGTTTGCTACCCCACCCACGAAGTGGATGCAAGCGAAACCCAGCGCAGTCGGTGGTGTCTGAAGATCGCGGCCCTTATAGCAGGCCAAATGCAGGCAGAGGAGCCCGCTGCATGTCTTTGCATTTAAAGCGTTTGGAAGACGTCTCGCGCTACGCTACCGGGTCGGTGGAGTGCTTAGACGACAACGTGGCCAGCGAGTTCGTATCCGGCGCGATGCCGCACAGCTCGGTCACCAAGGTCGAGAAGCACCTCGCTGGCTGTCGCGACTGTCGCGAGCTGGTCGCCGCGCTGGCCGGCGCCGATGACATCGACTCGAACGCCGCGACGCATCGCCACGAACGCGAGGCGCTGACCGAGTCCCAGGCCGGCCGGCTGCCCGCACTGTCGATCGGCGACCGGGTCGGCCGCTACCTCGTGCTGTCGACGCTCGGCACCGGCGGCATGGGCCAGGTCTTCGCCGCGTACGACCCCCAGCTCGATCGCAAGATCGCGCTCAAGGTGTTGCGAGCGAACCTCGGCGCGAACACCAAGGACGCGCGCGCGCGCCTCAAGCGCGAGGCCCAAGCGATCGCCCAGCTCAACCATCCGAACGTGGTCGCAGTCTACGACGTCGGCACGACCTCGACGCCCGGCGCAGGTCCGGGCGTCTCCACCCCGGGCTCCAACGGCGAGGACGTCTACATCGCGATGGAGTTCGTCGAGGGCGACACCCTCACGACCTGGTTGAAGCGCTGGCCGCGGACCTGGCGCGAGATCCTCGAGGTGTTTCATCAGGCGGCGCGCGGGTTGATGGCCGCGCACTCGGTCGGTCTCCTGCACCGCGACTTCAAGCCCGACAACGTCCTCGTCGGCGGCGATGGCCGCGTCCGCGTCACTGATTTCGGTCTCGCGCGCTCGTTGTTCGGGATCGATGATTCCGGCCGCGGGCCGACGGCCGCTGCGGACCTCTTGAAAGCGCGCGCCGATGGCTCGCCGCTGCTCGTCGATCTGACCGCGACCGGCACCGTGCTCGGCACGCCGCGCTACATGCCGCCCGAGCAGTTGCTCGGGCCGAACATCGACGCGCGCAGCGATCAGTTCAGCTTTTGCGTCGCGCTCTACGAAGCGCTCTACGGCACGCACCCGCTGCCCGGCGGGACGTCGGTCGCGATGCTCGAGGAAGGTAAGGAAGCGTCGCCGCCGCCCGACGCGCGGTTGCCGGCGACGATCTCGCGCGCGGTGATGCGCGGACTCGCGAAGGAGCGCACGCAGCGGTTCCCGACGATGGCCGCGCTCGTCACGGAGCTGACGCCGCCGGTCGTGCGCGCGCCGGGTCGCGGCATCGCGTTTGCGGTCGTCGGTTTGATCGTGATCGGGGTCGCGACCGCGGCGGTGATGGCGTCGCACGATCAGAAGCTCGTGCCGAACGATCGCAACGACGAGCTCGTCCACGTGATGATCGGCCAGATCGGCGAGCTCGAGAAGAGCAACAAGGAGCTGCGCAAGCAGTTGCTCCAGCGCGATGTCATTCATACGAGCGACCTCCAGCAGATCGAGCACGACAAGCAGCAACTCGAAGCGAACGACGCGCTGATCCATCAGCTCACCGACAAGGTCACCGCGTTGCGCATGGATCGGAGCGCGCCCAAGCCGCTGCTCCAGGCGAAGAACGTGATCGCGGCGGTCGCGATGGCCCAGCACGATCTCGAGGGCTGCTTCGACGAATGGGCGGAGCGGCCGCTCGACTCGAAAGATGTCGGACGGCCAAACGCGCTCGTCCATACGAATGACTCGGACGTGCTCGTCGCGCTCCGCGTTTCACCCGACGGCACGGCGATGCAGCTCACCGACATCCACGGTGACCCTTTGACCGAGATGATCAACGGCATCGCGATGCCGGTCGTGGCTCAGGCGAAAGGTCCCGATACGGATCGGTCGACCAGCCTCAAGTTCTGCGTCGAGCACGCGCTCGCAGGTGTGCCCTATCCGAAGGGTCCCGAGATCGTCGATCTCGAGGTCGCTGTGACGTGGACCGCACCTAACATCATCAATACCTCCGCACGCGTGACAGGGCACCGCGAGCCGGCGCCCTCGCCGTGAAAGCGGCTGCAAGCAGGGCTGTCCCGCCAGCGTGACAAAACCTGCTGACGGTTGGGGAATCCTGTAGTACTCCCTGGCTCCGCATGCGCCGATTCCTCGTCCTCCTCGTGCTCCTCTCGCCCGCCTTCGCGAGCGCAGAACCTCAGGGTGTTCTCGACCGGATCCCGGCTAGCGAGGGTCGCCGGATCACAGTGCCGTACAACGGGCCGGTAGCGGCGCAGACCTCCGGTTACATCTATCTGAATCGCTGCACCGGCGGCTGCACGATCTCGAAAGGCGCGGACGACGCGCGTGCCATGTCGTCATCGATCGTCGCGCCCGGCGCGCATGTGGTCACCGAGTTCCAGAACGATGCGGGCCAGACCGGCGCCGCCGCCGACGACGCCTGGCACGCGCTGCTCACCTGCGTGCAAGAGGTCTACTCGCCGTTCGCGGTGACCGTCGCGGACGTGCCGCCGACGAACGGTGTGTCGTACACGATGGGCATTGCCGCGGGTAACCCCGGTGACGTCGGTCTGCCGACCAGCATCCTCGGCGTCGGCCTCGCGACGTGCGCACCGCTCGACAACGTGATCTCGTTCTCGTTCGCGAACCACGAGTCGGGCAGCGGCCTCGCGCGCATGTACGACGCGTGCTGGACGATCGCGCAAGAGACGGCGCACAACTTCGGCCTCGAGCACGAGTACCAGTTCACCGACGGCAACTCGGCGTGCAGCGATCCGATGACGTATCGCACCGACTGCGGTGGCGAGAAGTTCTTCCGCAACAGGCCCGCGCAGTGCGGCGAGTACGCGAACCGCCCGTGCGACTGCGGCGGCGTCCAGAACTCGGTAGCCAAGTTGACGAAGGCACTCGGCGCCGGCACCTCGCTCATTCCGGCACCGACATCGATGATCTTGGGACCCGCAGCGGGTCCGGTGGCCGCCGGCTTCACGGTGCAAGTGGCCGCCGGCTCGCGCCGTGGTGTCGACCACGTGGAGCTCTGGCTCAACGGTCACAAGTGGGCGTCCACCCCGGGCGCAGCGTTCGGCAACAACGGCCAGCCGAACCCGTCCAACTACTCGCTCACCGCGCCGGCGAACGTACCCGACGGCGTGATCGACGTCGTCGCGAAGGCGTACGACGATCTCGACATCGAGACCGATAGCGCGACCGTCACCGTGATGAAGGGCGCGGCGTGCACGAGCGCCGCGTCGTGCTTGACCGGCCAGAAGTGCGATGCCGGCAAGTGCTACTGGGAGGCGCCCACGGGCCAGCTCGGCGATTCGTGCACGTACAACGAGTTCTGCGCGACCGGCATGTGCCAGGACTCCGACATCGGCCAGTACTGCACGCAGAGCTGCGTCGTGAACTCCGACGGCGCGTGCCCGCTGATGTACGACTGCATCGCGACGAGCGATACCCAAGGCGTGTGCTTGCCGCAGGGCAAGGCTAGCAGCGGTTGCTGCAGCGTCGGTGCGGAGTCGCCGAGAGCGCTGTACGCGCACGTCGGCCTCGGCCTGTTCGTGTTTGGCCTCGTGATCCGCCGCCGCCACATCAAGGGGACCCGCTGATGCGCCTCGCGCTGGTGGTCGTGGCGGCACTCGCTTCGCCGGTCGTCGCGTCGCCGCTCACGTTCCCGCTCCACGAGGTGCCGTCGCAGCACGTGACGGCCGTCCCTCACCAGACGCTCTACCTCAACAGGTGCGAGACCGGCTGCGACATCAAGATCGGCGCGCCGGATGCGAACACGAACACGACCGACGTCGGCTCGAAGCCGGCGACGTTCCAGATGTTCGCGTGGAATCCCGGCGAGTGGGACGCGATCGTCAAGTGCGTGCAAGAGGTCTACTCGCCGTACGACATCACGGTGACCGACCAGCGTCCGCTCGGCGCGTTCAACGAGAACATCGTCGCCGGCAGCCCCGGTGACATCGGCACGGATCCCGGCGCCGGCGGCATCGCCGACTTCTCCAACGACTGCAGCCCGCTGCTCGGCGCGGTGTCGTTCACGTTCGCGCAGGCCGCCGCCGATACGTTCGCGCAAGAGGACAACAACAACCGCGTGTGGGGCGTGTGCTGGATCATCGCGCAAGAGTCTGCTCACGCGTACGGCCTGCCCGATCACGAGTACGAGTTCGTCGACTACAACGAGTCGACATGCAGCGATCCGATGACGTATCGGCCCGACTGCGGCGGCCAGAAGTTCTTCCGCAACCGCCAGGCGCTGTGCGGCGGCTTCTCCAAGCAGGCGTGCAGGTGCGCACCGACCGTCAACTCGCACCTGCGATTGACGTCGATCCTCGGTGCCGGTCAGTCGACGGTCGAGGCACCGACGGTCTCGATCACGACGCCAACCGACGGCACGGTCGGCAGTGGCTTCGCCGTTCACGCGAATGCCGGCTCACGGCGCGGCATCGGTCACGTCGACCTCTGGCTCAACGGCCACAACTGGGCGACGACGAAGGGCCTCAAGTTCGCCGCGGCGGGTCAGCCGAACCCCGGCGACTACGGGCTGACCGCTCCGCCCACGGTGCCGGACGGTGTGATCGATATCGTCGTGAAGGCGTACGACGACATCGACACGCAAACCGACTCGGCTACAGTGACGGTCACCAAGGGCGCGCCGTGCGCGTCGGCGGACACCTGCTTGAAGGGTCAGAAGTGCGACGCCGGAAAGTGTTTCTGGGATCTACCTAGCGGCGCGCTCGGCGACAAGTGCACGTACAACGAGTTCTGCACGAGCGGCCTGTGCCAGGACTCCGATATCGGTCAGTACTGCTCGCAGTCCTGCATCAACAACGTCTCCGACTCGTGCCCGATGGGCTTTCAGTGCATCGCCACGACGGATGCCCAGGGCGTGTGCTTGCCGAACGACGCGGGTGGCGGCAGCGGCTGCTGCAGCGTCGGTCCCGAGTCGTCGCGCGCGGTGTGGGCGCACCTCGGCCTCGGCCTGTTCGGTTTGGTGTTCGTGTTACGGCGTCGCCGGCGTCACTGACGCGGGCCGCGCGTGAGGTAGAATGAAGGCGATGTTGCGCGCCTTCGTCGTCGTCGCGCTCTGCGCAGGAGCCGCGGCGGCCAGTCCAGCTGGCGTGCGCGCCGTCGTCGAGACCCCGCCCGAAGCGTTCACCTCGCCGGTGGTGCCCGAGGTCTCGCCGTTCCTGTACCTCAACCGCTGCACCGGTGGCTGCGTCGTCCACGGCGGTAACGCGAACGACGCGCGCACGCAGCACTCGTCGATCCCGACCGCCGGCGACTACAGCATCGGCGAGTTCGCCGACTCGACCGGCGCGACCGGTGCGGCCGCGGATGCCGACTGGGCCGTGGTCGTGAAGTGCATGCAGGAGGTCTATTCGCCGTACGCGATCACGGTCACCGATCAGATGCCGGCGAACACGTCGTACACCGAGGCGATCATCGCCGGTCAGCCCGGTGATATCGGCCGCCCGATCGACAACCTCGGCGTCGCGCCGATCGCCGCGAACTGTGCCGCCGAGGACAACGTGATCTCGTTCTCGTTCGCGAACCATCATCCCGGCACCGGCGTGGTTCGCCTGCTCGACGTCTGCTGGACCGCGGCGCAGGAATCCGCGCACGCGTTCGGGCTCGATCACGAGTACGTGTTCACCGACGGCAGCTCGACGTGTCGCGATCCGATGACGTATCGCGACGACTGCGGCGGCGAGAAGTTCTTTCGCAACTCGCGTGCACAATGCGGCGAGGATGCGCCGCGCGCCTGTCGCTGCGGTGGCACGCAGAACTCGCACGCGATGCTGTTGAACGTGTTTGGTCCGGGCACGCCGATCACCGCAGCGCCGCACGTCATGATCCTCGGTCCGAGCGCCGGCACCTCGATCCTCGGCGGCCAGATCGTGCACGCGACCGCGGGCGCGCAACGCGGTGTCGCGAAGGTCGAGCTGTTCTTGAACGGCAGCCAATGGGCCGTGTTGCCCGGTGCGGCGTTCGGCTCGACGGGCCAACCCGATGCCGACTACGCGCTGACGATCCCGACGACGGTGCCGAACAGCATCATCGATATCGTCGTGCGCGCGACCGACGACCTCGGCGTCGCGACCGACTCGGCGCCGGTCACGGTGACGAAGGGCCAGGCGTGCACCGCGGCGAGCGAATGCTTGCAGGATCAGTCGTGCACCGACGGCAAGTGCGCGTATCCGGCGCCGCCCGGCAAGCTCGGCGACGCGTGCCCGTATGGCCAGTACTGCGAGAGCTGGGAGTGCGTCGACACGGATGTCGGCAAGCGCTGCGTCGCCGACTGCGAGGTCGACGAGCCGTCGAGCTGCCCGGCCAACTTCACGTGCCAGGATCTCGGCGGCGGCAAAGGCGCATGCGTCGAGGTCGCGGTCGCGGGCTGCTGCGCCGTCACTCGCACGTCCCGCTCGACTCCATGGCCCGTGTTCGGCCTGAGCGCGCTCGTGCTCGGCCTCGCGATCCGTCGCCGCCGCTAGAGTCGCAGCCCTGCGAACTACGCGGTTCGCCGTTCCAGCGGGCGTGAGTGCCTCGCGGTCAGGCGCAGCCGCGTCGGCATTTGTAGCGCGACCGGCAAGCCCGCCAGCCTCGTGATGACCGGGTTCGCGGGCTGGTTCGCGACGCGCCGCCGCCGCCGGCACCCCCACGCGTGATCGCGATGATATGATCAGCCGCGATGCGCTCGATCGCTGCGGTCGTGATGGTGTTCGCGTTCGGCTTGCCCGCGGCGCGGGCTGACACCACCGGTGTCACGTCGGTGGCGCAGCTGATGGTGCTCGAGCCGGGTGACTCGAGCTACAAGCTGTTCCACGGCGCGGT
>JBDUAS010000096.1:0-23531 GCA_040004535.1 Deltaproteobacteria bacterium | reverse complement strand
GCTCGTCCTCGAGCCAGCGGTACGGATCCGCGATGTCCTTGTCGTGAACCTTCTCGACGAGGTCGAGCTTGCGCGTCGCGGGCCACGGACGAGTCGGAACAGCAGTCACGGGTGTCTCCACGGTGGCGGTCGCCTGCCCCGGCGGCGGCGCCGGCACGGTAACGTCGGGTTTCGAGGCGCCGCAAGCGAAGACAAACAGCAACAGCGCTCGCTTCATGCCAGCGGCGTACTACAGATCCGCGTAGTGCGGGAGGTCGACGCGCCAGCGCCCGTCGATCTCGAGAAGGTCGAGACGCGCGCGTCCGCTCGGCGATACGATCTCGACGATCGCACGATCGCCGTGTTGCTCGAGCAGCGTGATGTCGGTCGGCGCCGCGGTCGGATCGAACGACCCGATCGAGATCAGATCCTTCGCGTTGAACCGGATCGCCGCACCGACAAGATCGGTCGCGCGCTTCGCACTTGCCTCGAGCGCGTCGCGGGTCGCCGGCGTCAGCAGCTCGAAGATCGCGTCGCGATCTGCGGTCTTCGCGGCGGTGAGTAAGGCACGCACCGTCACTTCCGGACCTGCCGTCGTCACCCGACAACTATGGCCGGCGACCGCGGCCGCGAATGCCATTGCGGCAATCACGCTCCCGACCGCGGCAGCGGTCGATCGACGGGTTCCAAGTGCGAGTGCCATTTAGTATTTCGATCCGGAGAGTCGGCCGAGTCGCGTTGTACACCACACGCCGTGAACGCGCGGCGCCACGATCGTGCCTCGCCGTCGAAGAATGACCCGTTTGTGGGGCGGTATTGCTCTTGCAGAATGGGTCAACTAGACTGAATTATTCGGGTGGCTCGAGCGCCCGCTTACGGAAGGCTTGGTATGCGTTTACTTCGCATTGCACAGTGGATCGGTGTCGTCGGGTTGGGTCTCGCGACGCAGGCGTGTGTCGTCGAACCTACAACGCCTGTGAATAGCGGGTACGGCTACGGCTATGCGAGCGGGCCTTCGTATCAGGCGCAAGCGAGCGTCTCCGTCGGCACGCCGAGCGCGTACACCGTCTCGAGCATGCCGCCCGAGCCACTCTACGAATCGATGAGCGCGTCGCCGGGTTACGGCTACGCGTGGATCGATGGCTACTGGCACTGGAACGGTTACGAGTGGGTGTGGGTCAGCGGCCGGTGGGAGCGCTCGCAAGAGGGCTACGTCTACGTCCAGCCGTACTACGACTACAGCGGCGGCGCGTACGTCTACACGCCGGGCTACTGGGCACCGCACGATCGCGTGCCTTCGAACTGGCAGGTTCGCGATCATCGCGATGGTCGCCCGCCCGTCGTCGCGCCGCCGAGCGGCTGGCACAACCCGAATCCGCCGACGCGCAATCCCGGTGGGGGTGGTTGGGGCGGCAACGGTGGTGGTCGCCCGCAACCGCAACCCGGTAACGGTTGGCAGCATCCGCCGGAGCAAACCGGTGGTGGTCGCCCGCAGCCGACCGGCGGTGGTTGGCAGCATCCGCCCGAGCAAACAGGTGGTGGTCGCCCGCAACCGCAACCCGGTGGTTGGCAGCACCCGCCAGAGCAAACCGGTGGTGGTGTGATCCGTCCCGAAGGTGGTCCGGGTCGCCCGCCGCAGGAGCCGCCGCGTCCGATCTCGCAACCGCCGCAGCGTCAGCCCGAAGGTCCGGGCGGTGGTGTCGTGAGGCCGGAAGGTCCAGGTCGCCAACCGACGAATCCCGGCGGTGGCACGTTCCAGCCGCAGCAACCGCAGCACGACCAGCACATGCCGACGCCGCAGCCGATGCCGCCGGTGCCCGAGCGCGGACACGCGGCGCCGCAGCCGCCCCCGTCGCGTCCGGTCACCGCGCCCGCCAGGGGCGAGCACGACAAGCGCCACTAGAGGCGGTCTACTCGACTCGTAAGGCGCGCTCGAACTCTTCGGGGTTCGAGCTCGCGTAGATCGCGGTCTCCATCGAGACAGCGCCCGCGTTGACGAGGTCGATCAGGTGCTGATCGAACAGCTGCATCGAGTAGAGGTCGCGGCCTTTGCGGATCAGCTCGGGAATGTCCTGGAGCCGGCCCGAGCGGATGCACTCGCGGATCGTCCGCGTGACACGCAGGATCTCGACGGCGGGCAGCCGGCGGCGGCCGTCCTTGCTCGCGACGAGGCGCAGGCACACGACCGCTTGCAGCGTGTCGCCGAGACGATCGCGGATGACATCTTGCGCGTCCGCCTCGAACAGCCCGACGTAGCGCTGGATCGTCGCGACCGCGTCGGGCGTGTGGATCGCCGACATCACGAGGTGACCGGTCTCCGCGGCCTTCAGGCACGTCGCCGCGGTCTCGCGATCGCGGATCTCGCCGACCATGATCACGTCGGGATCCTGGCGCAGCGCCGCGGTCATCGCGTCCTTGAACGACTCCGTATCCGCGCCGACCTCACGCTGGATGATCATGCACTTCTGCGGCTCGTGGATGAACTCGATCGGATCTTCGATCGTGACGATGTGCGCGTGTCGGGTCTCGTTGATGTAGCGCATCATCGCCGCCATCGACGTCGTCTTGCCGTTGCCGGTCGCGCCGGTGACGAGCACGAGGCCGCGGCGCGCGTCGGCGATCTCCGAGAGTACCGGCGGCAGGTTGAGCTGCTCGATCGAGAGCACCTGGATCGGAATCAACCGCATCACGATGCCGACCGCGCCGCGCTGGCGGAAGATCGACGCGCGGAACCGACCGCGTTGCGCGAGCGAGTACGAGACATCGATCTCGGCAAACCTGCGCGTGAAGTCGGTCTGGATGTTTCGATCCTCGAGGATCATCCGCGCGATCGCTTCGGTGTCCGAAGCGCTGAGCGGCGGTACCTTGATGGCGCCGAGCAGCTCGCCGTGAAGGCGATAGTGCGGCGGGTACCCGACCTCGAAGTGAATATCGGAAACCCCCCGCTCCACGCCGAACGCCAAGAGCTTGTGAAACGCGTTGCGGTCCATGCGATCGCGTTCAGTTTAAACCGGGTCGCCCGGGTCCGGGCTTCGCGCCGGCCGCGTTTTCGGGGTCACCTGGCTTCTTCAGGCTGGATAACAACGCCTCGCCGGTCGCCTCGTCATCGCTCAGCGGTTGCCATGGCTGCTTCTCCGGCTCGATTTGGTCCGGTGGCTCCGACGCGCGCGGCCTGCGCTCCCCCGTTGGCAGTGCACCCGGCAAGCCGAAGTCCGACGTGATCTCGTCCTCGGGCCGGCCGAACGCGTTGCGCGGGATCGCGTTCGTCAGGCTGCCATGCGCCATCGCGATCGGCAGATCGCTGTCGTTGTCCTCGTCGTCGTCCTCGTCGTCGTCGGCGTCGTGCTGGACCTGGATCGGGATCGCGGGCTTGCTCGACCCCGGTGAGTCGCCCGCACGGAGCTCGGCACGCACCACATCGGGCAGCGTCGGGAACGGTGGGCCCGGGCGCGCCATGTAATAGCCCTGGCCGTAGCGCAGGCCGAGGTCGCGCAGCGCGACGACGTCCTCGAAGTGCTCGATGCCCTCGGCGATCATCACCGCGTCGATCGTCTCGGCGATGTGGCGCAGCGAGCGCAACATCTCGCGCTTCACCGTCGAGCGCGCGATGCCGCGGACCAGCACGTCGGAGATCTTGATGAAGTGCGGGCGCAGCGACATCACGGTCTCGAGGTTCGAGTGGCGCGTCCCGACGTCGTCGATCGCGATGCCGAAGCCCATCGCGGTGTACGTCCCGAGTGCGCGCTTGAACGACGTGAAGTTCTCGATCGCGAGCCGTTCGGTGATCTCGAACACGATGTTCGCGGGCGTCAGGCCGGCGGCCGAGAGCAAGTTGCCGACCTCGACCTCGATGAACGCCGAGTCGTAGAACGACATCGGCAGGAGGTTCACGAACAGCCGGTGGACCGGCTCGAGCGCCATCGCGCTGCGCAGCGCGCCGCGAAAGCACGCGCGATCGAGCTCGACGGTGAGGTCGACTTCCTCGGCGATCGCGAACAGCGTCGCCGGAGACTCGAACGACGTGCCACGGGGCCCGCGGGTCAACGCCTCGTACGCGAAGATGTCGCCGGTTCCGAGGTCGACGATCGGCTGATACACGCTGGTCAGGCCTTCGCCGAGGATCACGTCCTGCAGCGTCGTACGATCGCGATGCGCCTTGCGTTCGGTCAGGTTGCGCGCGTTCTCCGACGCATCCGCCACCACGCGCGCGGTGAGGCGCTCGGGCCGGAGCAGCGAGTTGCCGAGCACGCGGGCGGCGCCGACCGTGATCCGCGGCTGCTCGCGCAGGACTTCGCTGACCATCGGCGCGAGTGCTTCTTCGACCGCGCGCTCGACGGCCTGGCCGAGCGCTTCGAGATCGAGGCGGTGCGCGCCGCGGGGTGCGAGGATGATCAAGTAGCCGTCGCCGTCGCCGGAGCGGCAGATCAGATCGGCCGGATCGAGCACCGCGCCGCGCAGGCGATCGAGCACTGCCGCCGCGTGGTCGTAGATCTCCGAGTGGTGCGCGACGCCCTGATCGAGCTCGACCTTGTGGAGGCGCGACAGATCGACGAGCAAGCACGATAGCGATCGGTCGCGCGCGAGGATCGACGTGACCTCGTTCATCCGTTCTTGATACGGACGGAACCGATCGAGCTCGGGCTCGCGCAGCTTGTTGAACGGACGACTGTCCTTGTTCGCGATGTCCTCGCCCGACGAGAAGAAGTGGACCCGGCCCGGGCCACCGCGCTTCGCACCGCGCAGTGCGGCCTCGGCGGCGGTCAGCAGTGACTCGGGGTCGGCCGCATCTTCGGGCAAACATGCCACGCCGATCGACAGCGACAGCTTGCGCTCGTTCGGCAGCTTCGCGTTCGCGACCGCATCGCGGAGTCGTGCGGCTTTCGTCAGCGCGCCCGACTTCGCGGTCTCGGGCAGGAGGATCACGAACTCCTCGCCGGAATATCGCGCGACGACATCGCTGGAGCGCACGCGATCCGGCGATTCGTCCTCGGCGAGCGTCATCGCGATCCGGCGCAGGATGTCGTCGCCGGCTTGATAACCGAGGTCGTGGTTGACGCTCGCGAACGCGTCGATGTCGGCGATCAACAGCGACATCGGTTGGCTGTAGCGGAGTGCGCGCGCGACTTCTTCGCGCAGGCGTTCCTGGAACGCGAGGTGCGTGTACAGGCCGGTCAGCGGATCGCGGAGGGTCAGCGCGTCGAGCTGCAGACCCATCTGCGCGAGCTGCTCGGTCGCCGCCGAAATTTCACGGCCGCGATCGGTGAGCTGCGCTTGCAACGCGACCTCGTGCTCGCGCAGCTGGGTGTTGACCGTGCGGAGCTCGTCGACCAGGCGCGCGTTATCGCGCTCGAGCCGATACGTGTGGATCAACTGATCGACGACCTGGAGGAGGTCCGCGAGCTTCCACGGCTTCGTGATCACGTAGTGGAGATGGCCGGCGTTGATCGCCGCGATCAGCTCTTCGGATTCGGGAAACCCGGTGACCACCGCGCGGCGCGTGAGTGGTCGCAGCTTCGCGACCCGCGCCAGGAGCTCGGAGCCCGGCAATCCGGGCATGTGCAAGTCCGCGAGGATCGCGGCGACCTCCGGATGTTGCGCGAGGAGCTCGAGTGCGGCTTGTCCGCTCTCGGCGAGAAGAACATTACAGCGGGCTCGTAATACACGGCCCAGAGCGTCCAAGTTGTTGCGATCGTCATCGACACAGATGACGACAGGCTTCCCTGGCTCGTCTGACGAGCTTGCCTGAGAAGGGTCTACTGCCAATGTGTCTTCAGTATAGACGGGTCGCCCTCCCGCTTTGAACTCTCAACACGCTCACAAGCGGACGAGTACGACCTGTAGGAGCCACGCCCCTGCGAACGCACAAACCGCACCGGCGAGCCAGGCGAGCCGTATGCGCCGTGCGACAGCTCGTACCGCTGGCAATACCAGCGCGACCGCGATGGTCGTGGTCACGAGCGCCGTGCCGAGATCGGCGAGCAGTGCCTGCGGATGCGCGATGCCGTGGACGAGCCCGAACGCCGCGAACGTCGCCGCGCGCCAGCGCAGATCGGGCCGCAGCGCGGTCTCGAGCGCCGCGTAGAGCACCGTCGCGGGCACGAGCACGAGCGCGAGCGGGATCGGAATCGCGATCCAACCGAGTGCGCCCGCGAGATGCGCGAGCTCGTAGATCGCGAACAACACGGCGGCGTCGCGAGCGGCGCGCTGGTAGCTCCGCGCGAGCGCGGCGACGATCACGATCAACAACGCGAACGAGATCCGCTCGGCCGTGAACGCGAACAGCCTGCGCGGCGCGACATCGAGCCCGATCGGATTGTCGGCGGACGTGACGCGGATCGAATCGGCGTCGTCATCGATCCGGACGAGCGCTTCCATCCGCTTGTCGAGCGTGAAGAACGCGCTGAAGTCGAGGATCAAGACATCGATCGGCTGCACGCACGTCACCGACCATGTCACCGCGATGAAGCCGTCGTCCTCGGCGTGCACGCTGCGGTCTTGCGCGACACACGTCACCGAACCGTTGTCGGTCGGCACGCGCAATGCGAGCCAGCTCGCGACGTAGGCGGGAACGTTCGGTGCTGCGGCCGCGGCGATCGCGGTCGGCTTCGCATCGGGCGCGAGTCGCATCGGCTCGGTGACATCGCCCGGGATGCAGCGCAGCGTGACGTCCGCGCGCTCGCCGTCGATCCGGATGTCGACGTACTTCGTCGACGATTGGTGCGCCGCCGCGACCCGCGCGAGGAGCACCAGGATCACGACGGACTTCACGCTACGTCTATCGCACGGAAACATCGCGCCGCGGATCGCACGAGCGACTAGTACTCGCAGACGTAGGGATACGCGCCGGCGCCGACGACAATCCCGGTCGTGCACGGCCGGTCGTCCCAGCCATCGGGCGACTTCTTGCCGGCGAGCACCAGGCAGTCCTCCTGGTACTGGCCCGCCCCGTTGTTTGGCTCGCCGGCGCGAAAGTTCAGGTAGGTGAGCGGCATGCCGTCCTCCCACAGGAACGTCCCTTCCGTGACCGCGTCGGTCGCGCCGATGAACGAATCGGTATTCAGCGACAGCTGAGCGACGATCGTGTTCTCCGCCGCACTCGTGATCTTCGCGAGATGACCGGGGAGCGCGTCGCACGCCGCCTTCGCCTGGGTCCACGTCTTCGCGCTCGCGAAGAACAGGAAGCAGCTCGTGCCATCGCTCTGGTGTGCGTCTCCGCCCATGCACGCGCGCGCATCCGGTCCGGCCGCATCGACCGGCGGCGGCCCGGAATCCGCGGAGTTGCCGTCGGCGCCGATCACGTTCGGCCCGACATCGGAGCCAAGGTGCGCGTTGCACGCCGCGAGGACCGCGAGCGTGAGGAAGAACAGCGTGCGCACGACGATATTGTGCCGGACCTCCGTATGCGCTGACGAGAAACTTCGGTGTACGTTTCAACTCACATGAGTCGTCAAGCCCCTCTCGTCTTCATCATGGCCGCCGGACTCGGCACGCGGATGAAGAGCGACATGGCGAAGGTCCTCCACAAGGTCGCCGGCCGTCCGCTCCTCCATTGGGTGGTCACTGCCGCGCGGACCGCGCACGCGTCGCGCGTCGTCGCGATCCTCGGCCACCAGATCGATGTCGTGAAGGCATCGCTCGAGACGAGCTTCGGTCCCGGCGCGATCGACATCGCGCATCAGACCGAGCAACGCGGCACCGGTCACGCCGTGCAGTGCGCGCTGCCCGCGGTCGCGAACGAGCCCGACGACCGGATCGTCGTGATCCTCACCGGCGATGCGCCGCTGCTCCAGGCCGAGCGAATCACGGAGCTGGTCGACGCGGCGGCGGCGGCGCCCAGCGGCATGGCGCTGTTGTCGACCGTGCCCGACCGCGACATGCCGTACGGCCGGCTCGTGCGCGACGACAAGGGCGTGCTCGCGAAGATCGTCGAGCATCCCGACGCGACGCCGGCGCAACGCGCGATCAAGGATACGAACGCGGGGTTCTACGCGATCAGGCTCGGCCACTTGCGCAAAGACCTGGCCGCGCTGAAGGCGGATAACGCGAAAGCCGAGCTCTACCTCACCGACCTCGTCGCACACGCGTACGCGCGCGGTGGCGCGACCTCGATCGATGCACCGTTCACCGAGGTCACCGGGATCAACGATCGCGTCGACCTCGCCGCCGTCGAGAGCGCTGCGCGCCGCCGGATCAACGAGCACTGGATGCGCGGCGGCGTCACGATGATCGATCCGAACAGCACGTTCATCGACGCCGACGTCGGCCCGCTCGGCAAGGACGTCATCCTCGGCGCGAACGTCGCGCTGCGTGGCAAGACCACGCTCGGTGACAACGTCTACGTCGATCACGGCTCCGTGATCACCGACGCGACGATCGCCGCGTCGACGCACATCAAGCCGTACTCGGTGATCGCCGAGTCCCAGGTCGGCGAGCGGGTCCAGATCGGCCCGTTCAGCCATCTTCGTCCGGGCTCGCGGATCGACGAGGACGTCCACCTCGGCAACTTCGTCGAGACCAAGAAGACGCACATGATGGCGGGCGCGAAGGCGAACCACCTCGCCTATCTCGGCGATGCGTCGGTTGGCTCGAAGTCGAACATCGGTGCCGGCGTGATCACGTGCAACTACGACGGCGTGTCGAAGTCGAAGACGACGATCGAGGCGAACGTGTTCATCGGCTCGGATAGCCAGCTCGTCGCGCCGGTCACGGTCGGCCGCGACGCGTATGTCGGCGCGGGGTCGACGATCACGAAGGACGTGCCACGCGGCGCTCTCGCGATCTCGCGCGTCGCGCAGATCAACAAGGATGGCTGGGCCGACAAGTTCAAAGAGGTCCAGGCGAAGCGCAAGAAGGGCGAATAGTCCCGCCACGTTTAGCCGGGAACTCCGCGGGTTTCGGTGCTAGATCTCGATCCGAGGTGTTCTGCTCGATCGATAAGATCGACCTGGCCGCCAAGGTCGACGGAAAGCCGATCGCAGTGCAGACGGATCTGCGCTCGCGCGAGGAGATCCTCGATGCGCCCGAGCTGTCGATCCTGTTCGCGATGGCGCGGATCGTCAACGCGCGCGCACAGCTCGCCGATGACGGCCACCGCGATGCGGCCGTCCACTACGTCGTCGCGGGCGAGCCGCCGCCGATGTTGCGCGAGGCGCTCGCGGCTGCGGGCGGGACGCTGTCGTTGGGCGAGACGCCCTACGAGAAACGCGGCGACGCCCGGCTCGAGCCGCTCGAGGGTGGCTCGGCGTACGCGGTCGGCGCACTCGCGGATCGCACGTTCAAGGAGCTCGCGCGGCGCGCGGCGGCCCGGGTCGGCGTGCGCGACCTCGCGATGGCGCTCCGGATGCTCGAGGATCAGACGTACGCGAACCCGCCCTCGCGCGATGACGAAATCGCCTACTGGACGCGCGTGCTCGAGCTCTCGGCGCTCGCGGGCGAGCTGCTGCGTATGAAGTACGCCGGGCGCTGGGTCCAGTCGGATCGCGCGCTCGTGCCGTTCGGCTTCCAGCTGACGGCGTCGGACGCGTCGGAGACCGTGATGTTCCCGACCAATCGTGCGCAGCGCGTCGTCGAGGATGGGCGCGCCGAGTCATTGTTCTTGTTATTGACCGCGGTCGAGGAATCCCAGGTCCGGCCGTCGGCAGGGCGGCTGATGCCGAGCCTGCGCGATCGCCGCGACGTGATCCTCGACGAGATCCTGTGGCGGCCGGTCGTGTCGGACGATGCTCCGGCGGACCTGCCGATCATCGTGTGCGGCGTCGACGGCGAGAGCACGTTCGGCATGCTGCGCAAAGAAGCGCTGCCGAAGCCGCCGGAAGCCGCGCTCGCCGAGGCGTACGCGAACCTCGCGGACGAGGAAGTCCAGCTCGACGACGTCGCGGGTGGCGACGACGACGCGCGTATCATCGTCGTCTCGGGAAGCTTCTATGCGGCGGAGAAGGTTCTCGACCGCGAATTCATGCGCTCCCTTCACGATGACCTCGGCGCCGACCTGATCGCCGCCGCAGCGCCGGCCCGCGGGTGCTTGCTCGTCGGCAAGATCACCGACGAGCCGGTTTCGATCGCACGGTTCGCCGAGCTCGCGCGCGCGCGTTACGACGAGAGCGGCGGTCGCTCGATCTCGCCGGCCGTGTTGCTCGTTTCGGATGGCCGCGTCGCGGGTTACGTCCGCGGTCCCGAGGATCAAGACCCGACCGCGCCGCACGAGCGGGTCGGCGAGCCGCCTCCCGTGCCCACCGGGAACTTCTTCGGAGGCCTGTGGCGCCGGCTGTTCGGTCGCAAGTGAAGGTCGGCCTGCTCGCGCTCGCGCTGCTCGCCTGCAGGGGCAAGCACGAGACGCATCGTGACGATGCGGGCACGGTGAAAGACGCGGGTAGCGCGAAGGACGGCGGCGTCGACGAGTGGCACGCGCTCGAACGGTTCACGAAAGTCTCGCCGGTTCACGTCGTCGCACTGCCCGCGAAATCGACGGTGCCGCGCTTCGATGTCGGCGGCCCCGCGGTCAGCAGCGGGATCGCGGTCGTCGCGTCGTCGCAGTTCGGGTTCGTCGCCGTCGATTACAACCGCGGCCAGATCGTGTGGAGCAAGCCCGCCGGGATCCACGTCGCGCCGCCGCTCGCGCAAGCCGGTACGTTCGTGCTCGTCGGCGAGTGCCTTCAGCCTCCCGCGGTTCGCGATCAGCTGCTCGGCTGCGCGCGAGTCGTGACGCCGACCGGCGGCGATCTCAGCTACGTGCCGGTGCATGGCAAGGACGTCGCCGAGTTCGCCGACGAGCCCGGCTTGCAGCGGTTGTGGGCGACGTCCGATCACACGTTGTTGTGGCGGCGCGGCGATCGCGCGGTCTCGGTCGACGAGCTGACCGGCATCGCGACGGCGACCGCTGCGCTCGATCCGCCGCTCGAGGTCACGTACAAGCAAAGGGCCTGGCAGATCCGCCACGGCGACGACGGCATCATTCGCGCGACCCAGAAGGGTAAGCCCGCTTGGAACACCGAGCGCTCCTACACCGCGGTGCTCGGCGCGGTGTACCTGCCAGAACAGGGACCGATGGTGCGGGTGTCGAACGCCGGGCGGTGGGGCGGCGAGCCCGAGATGAACCTGATGGATATCGATGCGACCGGCTCGATGAACGGCCAGGTCGCGGTGCCGGTGCCGGGGATCGGCCTCGTCGGTCACGCGATCGATGCGATCGGTGACGTCGCGATCGCGGTGCAGCTCGATCGCTCGCTCGATCATCACTTCATCGTGGGCTACGCGGCGAACGCACTCTTGATGTGGGTGTATCCCCTGCCGCGTGTCCAGCGCGCCGATCCGGTCGGCCTCGCGGTCGCTCCCGATGCGGTCGTTGCGTTCCACGACGGCGACACGTTAACGGTCTTGCCAGAATTGTCGGCCCCTCCTACGGCGCCCGGCGCGGCGCGCGTCCCGTCGGAAAACCCGACACCGTAAGTCCGCGATCCAGCTCCACAAACGTCGGCACGCCAGCTGCTTTATGGGTCGGCATGATGAACGTGATGAAGAGCCTCCTTACCGCCTCCTGTGTGATGACGCTCGCGGCGACCGGCTGCGTCCGTCAGGACGCGACACCGACCGGCGAGATCGATCGCGCGCTGCCGACCTCGGACCAGGTCAAGATCAAGCTGCCGCAGACCGGCCAGACCCGCACGGTCGGCGACCTCGCGACCTACTACCTCGTCACGCGCGATGCGACGGTGACGTTCAACGGGGGTAGCGCGTGGGTGCTCACGCTGATCCACGCGATCGTGCAGTACCCGGTCACCACCGTGAACGGCAATGTCTACACGTGGGGCCCGTGGAGCGACGCGCTCGACCCGGCCGAGTACAAGCTCGACGTCACCGCGAACAGTGACGGCACGTACGCGTACACGCTGTCGGGCCGCAACAAGACCATCGCGAGCTCGCAGTTCGAGATGGTGATCACGGGCACCGCGGATCCGACGCCGGGCGAGCTCCAGGGCAACGGCGACTTCTTCATCGACTTCGATGCGAGCAAGCGCGTCGATCCGATCGACAACGCGAACGCGAAGGGCTCGGTCGACGCACGCTATGACCTCGAGGCGAAGTCGCTCGCGCTCCACATCGAGTCGACCGATGCGAACAACACGCCGGTCCACGCCGACTACGCGTATCAGGAAGGTGCCGACGGCACCGGTGACATGACGTTCGGTTTCCAGGGCAACGCCGGTGGCACCGCCCTCCTGGAAGACATGACCATCCGGTCGCGGTGGACCGCGAACGGCTCGGGCCGCGGCGATGCACGCGTGACCGGCGGCGACCTGGGCACGGCGCAGGCGATCGCGTCGGAGTGCTGGGGCACCGACTTCCGCCGGAGCTACTACACCGACAACGTCAACTTCCAGGCGACCGAGGGGGATGCGGCGGCTTGTGCGTACGCCGACGTCAACCTGCCGCCGGCGCACTGAAAAGTGCCCCGCCGTCACAGTTGACTGTTTCTTGCCGACCGAGGTAACAACCTCGTCGGAGGAACGCTATGGCTCAGATGCCCAAGGACGCTGCAGATCTGTTCGACAACCTCGTCCCGCAAGGTTTGAAGCAGTACCCCGACAAGGCTCGCGAAGTGAACGCGATCTACTGCTTCAAGGTCACGGGAGAAGGCGGCGGCGAGTGGACGGTCGACTGCACGTCCGACCCGCCGGTTTGCGCACGTGGCGATGCGGGCAAGGCCCAGTGCACGATCGAGGTCGCCGCTGACGACTTCAAGACGATGCTCTCGGACCCGAACGCAGGCATGCAGCTGTACTTCCAGGGCAAGCTGCGCGTGTCGGGCGATCCGATGCTCGCGATGAAGCTCCAGCAGCTCCTCGAAATCGCGAAGTAACTCACTTCACCGGCAGCGGCTCGGCGAAGTGCAACGACTTCACGATCGGGTCGCATGGCGTATCGGTGCACGTCACCCGGTACATCCGGTGCTGGAATGCGTTCCAGATCAGATGTGCTTTCTTGTTCGCGGCCTGTAGCGCCGCGAGCTTCGTCGGGCCGATCGCGAGCGCGTCCCACGCGGCGAGCTCGCTGATCGTGAGCACGAATCCGGCACGGCGCTTCGTCGAGCTCGCCGTCACGACCACCGCGTGCTGCGCGGCATCGATCTCGCGCTCGACCTTCACGCCGGCCGGAACGTCGATCGTGAAGCTGTCGTCGTTGTCGTGAAGCTCGAGGCGGCCCTTGCTGCCCTTGCCCGTCGCGGGTCGCTGGCGCACCCCGACGAGCGTATCCGGATCGTCGACCGGGTCGACGGCACCGCGGACGTGGACGCTCGCGAGGAATGCCTGGCCGGCCGCCTTCGTCTCGGCATCCGTCGTCGCGGTCGAATTGATGATCAAGCCGCGCTCGAGATCGATGCGGCCGTCGAGCACGATCGAGCCCGCCGTGAACCGGGTGACCGGCCGGCCGTCCTGCGTGCGATCGGACTTGTCGACCTTGCCGACCTTCGCGAGCTCGGCCTCGAGGTTCTTGAACCCGCCTTCGTCGCGCATGTTGCGGCCCATCGCGATGATCTCGAGCTGGTACAGCACGCCCGGCTCGGGCTCGACCGCGAACGTGTAGATGTCGAAGTACTTGCCGTCGGCGTTCGGCCGCGTCGACTTCGCGACCTTCGCGGTCGGCTTCGCGGGGAACGTCGCCGTGAGGATCGCCGTCGTGACCAGATAACTGCCGTCGGAGCGAGGCGTGAGCCAGAAGTCCGCGACGCCCGCCGGCACGGACGTGCCCAGCGTGATGCTCGGATCGATCGGCGGAGCGACGATGTCCTGCGCTTGCTCCGGGGGGACCATCGCGAGCATCTGGGCCGCGGCCGGCGTCTTGTTCGGGCCGACCGCGACAGCGACGGCATCGCGCAGGCGTTTCTGCTGCTTCGGATCGAGATCGCTGGCGCACGACTTCACGTCCTTGAGCGACAACGCGTGCGCCGCACAATCGATCACCTTGTCGGACCATTTGCTATCGCCGCACGCGCTCGCGATCGCGGGCGACAGGCTCTGCGCCGCATCGGGCGCGTTGGTCTCGCGTCCCGCGACGAGCGCGACCTGCGCGCCGACACCGTCGCAGCCGCCGAGCTTCGGCGCGGTCATCACGTAGAACCGGTGATCGACCTCGATGACCGGCAGCGTCGCGTCGAGCGCGGAGGCCTTGCCGTTGCGCGTGAGCTCGAGCGCGACGTGCACGGTATGGATCGTGAGATCGGTATCGAGCGTGCAGCCCCGCGACGCCTTGTGGCCCTTCGTCTCGACCGACGGCGTCACCGTCTCGTCGATCTTCGTCACGCGAAATGTCGCGCCCTTGTTCTGCGCGAGCTCTTGATCGAGCTCCTTTTGCATCGTCGCGAGGTCTTCGGCCTCTTCGCTCGGCGCACCTTCGTCGCACGTCATGATCGCGTGCTCGAGCCCCTTGCCGGCGTGCGCCATGATCTTCGCGCCATCGCCCGCGCCGAGTGCGCTGAACGTCTCGGTCACCGCGGTATCGCGATCCGGATAGCTCGGCAGGCGCGCCTTGCCGCGGTGGATCAACCACAGCGTTGCAGCGATGCCACCAGCGACGAGCAGCACCGCCGCCATCCCGTAGATCAGCGGCCGCTTCGTGCGCGCCGTACGCATCGGCTTGCCGCGGCTCGTCCGCTTCACGCGCGGGGCATCGGCCCGCTTCGTCGCGTACAGCTGGGGCGTCACGATGACCTGGGGCGGGAACATCACCCTGCACCGGTCGCAGCCCCACTGCTGCTGGTCCGGGAACCAGCGCAACAGCGAGCCGCAGTTGGGACAGGGCGGCCCCTGAGTCATCGACGCGATCGTACACTGCTCGCATGGCTTCGTACCCGCTCGCCGACGCGTTGAAAGATGTCCGCGTCCTCGATCTGTCGCGGCTCTTACCAGGTCCGTTCTTGACGATGGTGCTCGCCGACATGGGCGCCGACGTCGTCAAGATCGAAGATCCGAAGCTCGGAGATTATCTCCGTGCATTTCCGCCCGCGAAGGGCGGCATGGGCAGTCGGTTTCTGGCGGTCAATCGCGGCAAGCGTTCGTGCGCGCTCGATCTCAAGGACGCGGGTCAACGCGCCACGTTCCTCGCGATGGTCGAGAAGGCCGACGTCATCGTCGAGAGCTTTCGACCCGGCGTGATGGCCAAGCTCGGGCTCGATTACGCGACGCTGGCCGCGCGCAATCCCGGCATCGTGGTGTGCTCGATCAGTGGCTATGGCCAGACCGGGCCGTACACGCATCGCGCAGGTCACGACCTCAACTACATCGCGCTCGCCGGCGCGCTGGCGATGTCGGGTGAAGCGGATGCAACGCCACAACTGCCGGGCGTTCAGATCGCCGATCTGGCCGGCGGCGCACTGTGGGGCGCGACCGCTATCCTCGGCGCACTCGTCGGGCGCTATCGCACCGGCAAGGGTGCGTTGCTCGACATCTCGATGACCGAAGGTGCGCTCGCGCTGCTCGCCGCCGAGATCGGGAACATGGATTGCGGCGCACGGCCGACCCGCGGCAAGGAGACGTTGAACGGTGGGCTCGCGTGCTACGGCGTGTACCGCACGAGCGACGAGCGCTACCTCGCGGTCGGCGCGCTCGAGCCGAAGTTCTGGCTCGCGCTGAACGGCGCGATCGGGCGGCCGCAAGTCGCGGCCGAATTGATCGGCTCGCCTCAGGTGCAGGCGCGCGTGCGCGGCGAGCTGGCAGCGATCTTCGCGACGAAGACCGCCGCGGAGTGGGCAACCGTGCTCGCACCGCATGACTGCTGCGTCGAGATCGTGACCGAGCTCGACGAGCTGCAAGCACTCCCGTTGCACCGCGAGCGCGAAGTGTTCTTCACGATCGACGGCGGCGCCGGGATCGGGCCCGTTCTGCAAGTTCGCACGCCGGTCGGTCGACCCGCGAACGCGACGCTGCCGCCGCGGTTGGGCGAGCACACCGCGCAGGTGCTCGCCGAGTACGGCATTCAACCGTAGTCGCCGCGCTCGTCGTCGAAACCGTCGCGCAGTTGAATCTCGGTGATCGCGGCGAGTCGGGCGAGCGCGTCGCGTGCATTGGGCGGTCCGCTGCCGCTGATCCGGAGCCGGCGTAGGTTGTCGAACCGGCCGCCCTGGAGGTACGCGACGCCTTCGTCGGTAAGCTGCGCATCGAGCAGCGTGAGTGACTCGAGCCGGCGGCCGATCGGGTTCGTCGCGAGCGCGAGGCACAGGCCATCGGTCGAGTGGGTGCTGTTGAGGGTCAGCTTGGTCAAGACCGGCGTGCACTCCGGTGCGAGCATTGGCACGACCGCGCGCGCGTCGAGCCACTCCGTTCGATACCCATCCGCCGAATAGATCTCGAGCTCCCGCAACGCTGGCCAGCGATGCGCCGCGAGCGCGTCGCCGAACGTGCGGCTCCACCTCGACGATTCGAGGTAGAGCGAATTGACGAACCTCGCGATCTCGAGCCCTGCGAAGTCGCGGAGCACGAGCTCGAGTTGGTCCGCCGGCGCACGGCCTCGTGCGCTGCGGATGAAGCCGCACTTCCATTCGCTATCGAACACGCCGCTCGCGTAGCGCTGCGCTGCATCGTCGACGATCGTCTCGCCGAGCGCCCCCCACAACCGCCGGGCCGCCATGAACATCAGGCGCGCGTCTTCGCGCGAGAGCTCGTCGCGCTTCGCATCGGCCCCGAACCTCGGCAGCGTCGCGAGCCCGTGCTGGATCGCGATCAGCTGGCCCCACGGATCGCCGCGCTCGATCAACCAGTCGGCGAGGATCGGGTACGCGTCGAGGTTGTCGGGATCCTCGGCGATCGCGGCGAGCAACTCCGACTTCGTCAGCGCGAGCTCGTCGGCGCTACCCTCGCCGGCCTCCACCTGCGTCCAGCCGTCGGCGAGCAGCTGCTTGCACTCGCGATCGGCATCCCACTTCGCCTTGATCGGCGAGCTCGCGAGCGGATCGAGCGTGATCTCGCGGCGGCGGCCGCCTCGCTCGAACACCCTCATGCGGCGCGGGCGCCGGTGAGCTGGCGCGCTTTCAGCAGCGTACCGGCCGCGACGCCGAGCGCGGTCAGCAGCGCGAGCACGAACACGAGCCGCGCGTGCGTGAACAGCATCAGCATGCCGTCGACCCGGCGGGCCATCACGACGTGGCCGATCTCGTGGTGATTCTGATCATTGACCGGGAACTGGAGCACCTCGTAGTCGTGATCGCGGTCGTGCACTTGCGCGATGCCGTCGCGCGGCGCCACGGCGATCAGCTGATCGGTGAGGCCTTCGTCGGCGACCGCCGTGTTGTTCGGCGCGACGATCGCGAGCAACGTCCGCGGATCGAGGCGCAGATCCTCGAGCAAGTGGCCGACATCCTCGAACTGGACCAAGATCGCGCGCGCCTCGTTCGCGCCAGTCGTGTCGTTGCCGAGCGCGAGCGTCTGGAGGTGCATGACGACGAGCCCGTGCGGTGGCGCGCTACCGAACACCTTGCTCGGCGCGAACATCGGATCGGCATATGACGTGATCAGGATGCTCGAGCCCGTACCAGCATCGAGCGCGCGCTTGACCGCCGGAATCGCCCGCATGTCGGTGTTCCACACCTGCGGCGCGAAGCTCGTGAACAACAGGCGGCCTTTGTAGTCGACGATCGCGCGCGCCTCGGTCGCGAGACCCTTCCACTGCATCGAGGCCAGGGTGCCGTGCAGCTTCTCGAGATCCTCGGCGTCGTCCTCGGGCCTGCCGAGCCCGAAATCCGCCTGATCGTGATGGGCCGCGACCTCGCGCAACGCCGGCTCGGCGTACGCGACCTTGGCCGCGAGCTCGAGCTCGTTCCCAACCCGATGCATCGTCTTGTCGACCTGGACGCCGGTGAGCTCGAACGACTCCGCGACCTGCGCGGCGATCCGATCGCGAACCTTCCAGTCGGCGACGAGCCCGACGGCGAGTGCTGCCGCGAGTGCGAGGGCGATCCAGCCGGTGCGCCGCCACGGCCGCGCGCGATCGCGGGCGAGCTCGACGAGAAGGTGATCCATCGACGGGAACCGCTCCGCCGGCTTCGCCGAGAGACCGCGCGCGACGATCTGGCGCAGCCCGCCCGTGACGTGCGAGCCGTGCGGCGGCGGCCGCAGCTTGCCGGCGATCACGTTCTCCGACAGCTCGTCGTAGGTCTTGCCCTCGAACGGTCGCTCGCCGTAGAGCGCCTCGTACAGCGCGGCGCAGAAGTTGAACTGATCGGTGCGCGGATCGACGTTGCCGCCGGAGAACTGCTCCGGCGCCATGTACGCCGGCGTGCCGAGTACCGAGCCCGACGTCGTCAGGTTGACATCGTCGATCGTGTGGCGCGTGCCGCTCTCGCTCGGCTTCGCGGCGGCGAGGCCGAAATCGGTGACGCGGATCCGGCCGTCGTTGCCGACGAGCACGTTGTCAGCTTTGAAGTCGCGGTGGACGATGCCGGCGCCATGCGCGGCCGACAGCCCGCGCCCGGCCGCGACGTACGCGGCAACGAGCTCCGAGATCGTCCGGTTCTCGTCGGTCTGCCACGTCTTCAGCGAACGCCCGGTGACGAGCTCCATCGCGATGAACGCCGAGCCCTCGGACTCGCCGACATCGAACACGCCGACGACATTCGGATGGCTGACCTGCGCCATCGACCGCGCCTCGCGGACGAGCCGCTCCATCAACGCGTGGTCGTAGCGGCGCAGGAGCTTGAGCGCGACCATGCGGCCGAGCTTGGGATCGTGCGCGCGCCACACGACGCCCATCGCGCCGGCGCCGAGCTTCTCGTCGAGGAGGTAGCGCCCGAACGGACCTTTCTCGGCCGGCTCGCGCGAGCGGCGCGGCGGGACCAACCGCGCCGGCGGTGGCATCGTGCCCGAGATCGCCGAGTCGCTGTCACGCGTCTCCCCGAGCGCGCTCGCCGCATCTTCGGGCGCCATCGTCTCTTCGAGGCCGATATCACGAGCCGAGCGCGGAGCGACGATCTGATCCGGATACGGCTGAGTGTGACCGAGGTGATCTTCGAGCGTGATCTTCGCGGTGACACCGACGAGCTCGCGACAATCGTCACAAGTGTCGAGGTGGCCGAGCACGGACGCGCGCACGGCCTCGTCGAGCGCACCCGACATGAGGTCCTGGACGACGTTCGCGTCGAGGCACTCCACCGAGGTATTGTATACGCGTGAGCGCCGACCGAGTCACCCAGCTGGCCTCCGCGAGCGGGCTCGTCGCGGGCTCGGAAGCGGCTGTGATTGGCGCGTGGGACGCTTTACTCGCGACCGGGCGTGCGGCGTGGCCGGCACTTCGCCTCGACGAGGACAAGCTGGCGGCGTTCGTCGGCGAGCGCTTGAGTGGTGCCGAGCTCGCCGCGGCGCTGACGGCCGCTCCGGCGGCAGACCTCGTGCTCGCGGGTGCGTGTGTCGCGCAGGAGCCGGCCGCGCACGCGGCGTTCGATGCGGTGCTCGGCGAGGTCGATGCGGCGGGTGCATCGGTCGGCGCGACGAAAGATCAGATCGACGAGGTGAAGCAAGTGTTGCGCATGCAGCTCCTCGTCGCGAAGGAAGGCAAGCCGCCCGGGCTCGCCGGCTATCGCGGCAAGGGTCCGCTGCGCGGCTGGGTCCGGATCACGGCGACGCGCGAATTGATTCGCCACAAGAAGAAGGCGCAGCGCAACGTCTCGCTCGATCGCAGTGGCGGCCGCACGCTCGAAGGCCTGCTGACGAGTGGCCGCGATCCCGCGCTCGAGGCGCTGAAGGCCGAGTACCGCACCGAGTTCGCGATCGCATTGCGCGAGGCGATCGCGGCGCTCGGCGCGGAGGACCGCACGTTGCTCCGGCAATCGATCGTCGACGATCTATCGATCGATGCGATCGGCGTCGCGTACGGTGTGCATCGCGCGACTGCGGCGCGGTGGTTGACGAGGGCGCGGGCCGCGTTGGTGGCAGCGACCCACAAGCGGTTAGCAGAGCGCTTGAAGCTACCGGTGGAACAGATCGAGAGCGTGATCCGGTTGGTCCAGAGCAAGCTCGACGCGAGCATGATCCGGTACCTCGCTGAGGACGAATCCTGAGCGAGTACGAGGATTAGTGGTACGTCGTCGTCGCGTAGTCTTTGTACTTCTCGCCGTACTTGTTGACGTGGTCGTGATCGGTGCCGCGGCTGAGCGCGAGGTTGACGGTCACGTCCTGACCCGCGACGACCGTGACCGGTGCCTGCGCGGGCCGCGTCGCACGCCGCGTGTACGCGAACACCTGCCACGTGCCGGCCGGCACGCCTTCGATCACGTAGGTGCCGTCGGGTTTGAGCCGGGTGTGGCGGCGATTCGGTAATACCAGGATCGTCGCGGCCATCTCGGGGTGGATGTTGCAGTAGACATCGACGACGCCCGGATCCGGAAAGTCCTTGTCCTTCGCGTCGCCGCGCTTGAACGAGCCGAGGTCGAACTTGCGCGTCGTCGATTGCGAGAACACGTTGTGCAGGAACGGATCACCGTTCGGGAACGTGATGTGCTCGCCGACCGTGATCGCGACGAGGTCGGGCACGAACTTGCGATCCTTCTGCGCGACCTGGGTCGAGGTCGCCCCCGGCGGCTCCTTGAAGCCGACGACGTAGATGATCGCATCGGCGGTCGCGTGCTTGCCGTCGGCGTCGGTGATCGTGACTCTGCCGACGACGCGGCCGCTGCCGCCGGCGCTCGCTGCGGTCGCGAGCCCGGTGACGATGACGACCGAGAGCGCGAGCGCTCTTAGAATGCGATCCCCCAGTTGAGCTTCGGAGCATCGCGGATCTGGTAGATGCCGATGCCGTAGCTCGCCGACAACCAGCTGCGGCCGTGGCTCCACGAGATGTTCGGGCCGATCGCGACCCAATCGCCACTCGAATCGCTCTGCAACGCGAGCTCGGCGAAGATCTCCGCGCCGACCCGGATGTCGCTGATCGTCTCGATGCTGACGCCGGCGCCGGTGTGGACCTCGAAGTTCTGCGCGTTCGGCCCGACGATGCCGAGCACGCCGGCGTTGATCGCCGAGTGAACGATGCCGCTCTGGTAGGTGCCGATCAGATCGACCTCCGGCGCCCACACGTCACGCGGACCGATCACGATCCGATCGATCGAGAAGCGCACCGCGGGAACGAAGTCCGGTGCATCGACCGGATCGCTCGTGACGAACCGATACTTGAGCTGCGCGCCGTAGCTGACGAAGTTCGAGCGCGGAGGGGAGCCGTCGGCGCGGTCCCACGCGAACTGGACGGGGAGCTCGAGCTCGAGCTGATCGTTGATGCCGATCGCGGGCGCCAACCACCACGTCGTGTCGCGGTTATTCGCGGGTCCCTGATAGTTCTCCTCGGAGATGAACGTCTGGATCTCCGCACCACGCTCCGGCATCACCTGCGTGTCTTGCAGCCAACCGTAGAACGTCCGGCCCGCGTGAGCGGTCGCCGGAACTGCCACCACCATGACCATCGCGAGATGTCGGGCACCCACGCGGGGAGCTTACTCCATGTATGGTCGGGCCATGATCGACCACACCGGCATTCGGGTCAGCGACATGGAACAGAGCATCGCGTTTTATACGAAGGCGCTCGCGCCACTCGGCTACACGCTACTGGCGAAGTTCCCCGGCGGTGCAGGGTTCGGCATGAACAACAAACCGGACTTCTGGCTCGACGGCGGCAAGGGCGGACCGAAGGATCCGATCCACATCGCATTTCGCGCGAGCGGTAGGCAGATCGTGCGCGAGTTCTACAACGCGGCGATCTCTGCCGGTGGCACCGACAACGGAGAACCCGGCAACCGGCCGCACTATCACGAGCACTACTACGGGGCGTTCGTGAGAGATCCCGACGGGCACAACATCGAGGCGTGCTGCCACGAGCCGTTCCTGGGCTAGTGGCTAGACGAGCGTGACGGGCGCGCCCGTGCCGCGCTCGCGCAGCGAACCGATCGTCGCGGCGGGCAGTCCTGCCGCCCGCAATTCCTCGACGCACGCGGCCGCACGCTCCGCTGGAACGCACAGCAACAAGCCACCGCTGGTCTGCGCATCGCATGCGAGCGATGCGAGCAATTCCGCGTCGCCGTCACCCTGATCGCTGGCGAGCGGCGTTCCGTTCGCCCACGCGGTATCCGCGGCCGCGAACGCCCGGTTCGCCTTGCTACCGGCGGGGCACAAGCTCGCGCGCAGGTGCGTCAGGGCATCGGGAAGCGCGGGAAGCGCGGCGAGCGCGATCGTCGCGCCGACGTTCGACCCGCGGACGATGTTTCTCAAATGGTTGAGCAACCCGAACCCGGTGATGTCGGTTGCCGCGGTCACGCCGTGCGCGTGGCCGATCCGTGCGGCATCGCGGTTGAGCGTCGTCATCGACTTGATCGCGGCCTCCGCGGCGGCCGGCGATGCGACGGCCTTCTTGATCGCTTGACCGAGGATGCCGGTGCCGAGCGCCTTCGTCAGCACGAGCGTCTGACCGGGACGCGCGGTGCGATTCGACCACAGCTTCGCAGGATCGACCTCGCCGGTGACCGACAGGCCGAACTTCACTTCCGGATCGCGGACCGAGTGGCCACCGACGACCGCGACACCGGCGCGCGCACATGCATCGGCGCCACCCGCGAGGATCTGATCGAGCACCGTCATCGGCAATTGCTCGTCGGAGAAGAACACTAGATTTAACGCGAACCGCGGCTCGCCGCCCATCGCGTAGACATCCGACATCGCGTTGGTCGCGGCGATCGCGCCGAACGCGTACGGGTCGTCGACGAGCGGTGCGATCACGTCGGCAGTCAGCACGAGATCGCGGCCCGCCGCGTGGTGAACCACGGCCGCGTCGTCGGAGAACTCGTGATCGACGACGATGTCGTGGGACTCGGAGCCAGCGTTGCGCTTGACGAGCGTGTCGAGCACTTGCGACAGCTGGCCGAGCCGCAGCTTCGCGGCGCAGCCACCGCCGCGTGCGTATTCGGTCAGCCGGATCGGTTCGCACTGTTTGTCGGTCATGGAACGGTGACGCCTTTGATGATCAAGTTAGAGACCTGCTGCCAGTCCGTCGTCTTCGCGACCGGCGCCTGCAGGATGTACGCGATGCGATACCGCGGGGTGATGTAGATCTGCGCGTACTGGGTGATGTACTCGTCGTTGTACTTGCCGGTGAACGTCGCCATCGAGTGCCCCATCACCTGCGAGATACCGGCGAGGTGGAGGTCGAGATCCGCGTTGTCGGCGATCCACTTCTCCGCGAGCTCCTTCGGATCGTTCGTTCCGGGATACAGCGCGCCGAGGATCATCACCACGTGCGACTGCTTCGACGCGTAGACCTCCCAGCCGGCCTTGTTGTCGACCTTCTGGAACCCGCTCGGTGGATTGAGGTGCGCCCCGGCCGGAATCGCGGTCGCCGCCGTGCCGACATCGTCGTCGCTCGCCGGCTCCGTCGGTGCCGGCGGCGGTCGCTGCAGCGCACCTTCGGTCGCCCACGGGTCTTTGCCCGGCGTCTGCCACGGATCTTTCGCCGGCTCGATCACGTCGTCGGGCTGCTTGTCGGGCTGCTTGTCGGGCTGCTTGTCGGGCTGCTTGTCGGGCTGCTTGTCGGGC
>JBDUAS010000331.1:0-7085 GCA_040004535.1 Deltaproteobacteria bacterium | reverse complement strand
ACGTCGGGGCTGATCTGCGTGCACGCACGGTCGACGCACAGCCCGGTGTCGAACAACGTCGCCGGGTTCTTCGGGTCGGGCGCGTCGACGCCGGTGTCTTTGAAGTCGTGACTATCGATCGAGCCGTCCGCCGTCAGCTTGTTATCGCCACAGCCGCCGACCCATCCGATCGAGAGTAAAGCCAGGAGCACGATCCGCATCGTGCCGAGGGTATCACCGACGATTGAACGCGGTGTCGAGCGCGCCGACGACTGCGATCTTCGTCGCCGCGAGGTCGCCCAGCATGTGACATCCGCCGGCACCGGGATGGCCGCCGCCGCCCATCGTCATACAAACTCTTCCGACGTCGATTCGCTCGCTGCGCGACCGCATCGACACGCGTACGCCGCCGCCCTTCGCGGTGGTGAGCAGCACGCCGACCTGGACGCCCTCGACGTTGCGGCCCCAGTTGACCATGCCCTCGATGTCTTCCCACGACGCGCGTGCGCCCTCGACCATCTCGGTCGTCACGCTGAGCACGCCGGCGCGCCCCGCGCAGTGAAGCTCGAGCGTCGACAGGACCGAGCCGAGCAAGCGCAACTTGCCGGGGCTCGGCCGCTCCTCGAGCGACGCGGCGATCGTCGCGGGCACGACGCCGGCACGGATCAATTCCGAGCCGACGTGGAGCGCCTCGGCATTCGTGTTCGCGTGGCGAAACCCGCCAGTATCGCTGATCAGCGACACGTAGAGCGGCACCGCGGCCTCGGGCGTGACCGGCCATGACTCGTGCACCGCGATCCGGTGGACGAGGACGCCGACGGCCGACGCCGCCGGATCCCACACCGCGATGTCGCCGAACGGCCGGCCGCTCGCGTGGTGATCGAGCGTGATCAGCGTGCCGCAGACCTCGGGCGGTGGGAGCGCGCCGCCGAGCAGCGAGATATCCGCGCAGTCGACGACGATCGTGCAGTCGAACCGCGCATCGAACGCCATCGTGTGGACGGTCGTCGAGACCAGCGGCAGCCAGCGGTAGCGCCTGGCGATCGGATCGACCGAGTAGATCACCGCCTCGGTGCCGCGCGCGCGGAGCAAGGAGGCGAGGCCCGCCATCGAGCCGGTGCCGTCGCCATCGGGGCGGCGGTGGCTGGTGAGCAGCACGCGCTTCGCGGAGCGCAGCTTGTCGCACGCGAGCTCGAGCGCCTCGGCGACGCTCACGACGGGGCCTTCGAGGAATCGGGCTCGGGCTCGGGCTCGGGCTCGGGCTCGGGCTCGGGCTCGGGCTCGGGCTCGGGCGGCAACGGTTCGGCGACGCCGGTCACCCGGCCCGCGGCCTTCGCCTTCATCTCGTCCTCGCGCAGGATCTCGGCGAGCTTGTCCTTCATGTCGATCGACTTATCGAGGACGAACCGGAGCTCGGGCGCGTGCTGGAGGCCCACGGTGCGGCCGATGGGTCCACGCAGAAAGCCGGCGGCCTTCACCAGACCTGCGATCGCGCCTTCGATCACGCTGTCCTTGCCGACGATCGACACGTAGACGTTCGCGACCGCCATGTCGACGTTCATCTCGACGCGCGTGACGGTCAGGAGATCCGGCGCTTTGACTCGCGGGTCGCGGACATCCGCGGCGATCGCCTGGGTCAACGCTTCGCGCATCGCGGTCGCGACGCGCTCCTTGCGGGGGTTCGGCTTCGCGAGGCGGGTGGTCTTCGGCGGCTTCATTTCAGATCCTCGCGCCACTCGTCGGGCACCCAGTTGTCGCTGGTAGGTTTGGTCGCGAATGGCTCGGCGGACTTCGTGAACGGCGAAACATCGCGCGCGACTGCCGCGATCTCGGCGCCGCCGTCGACGGATGCACCGACGATCACGCGGACCACGTCGTCGAGCAATTCGCCCGCGACCTGCGACTCGCCGGACGCGACCGCGCAGCCGAGCTCGGCGCGTTGCCACGTGTCTTGCTCGCCGACCTCATTGACGATCACGCCCACGCGCTCGCGCACGCGGTCCTTGATCCGGCGCAGCACCATGCGCTTTTGTTTGAGCGAGTGGCTCTCGCCGATCACGAGGCTGATCTTGGCGATGCCGACGTACATCAGCACACGTTACCGCAATCAGTGGCGGCCGTGCACGAGCGTTCGCAGACCCTCGCGGAACAGCACTTCGATCTTGTTCGCGTCGACGACGCGCGTCACGACGCCCGCGCCGAGCTTCGGGTGAGTGAGCACCTCGCCGTCGACGAACGCGCGATTCACGGTGTAGTCGATCACGTTCGCCGGGCTATCGCCGACGAGCTTGTTCCACTTGCGCGCCGACGAGTTCTTCGCGCGCTCCTCGGGCGAGACCCGCCAGCCCCAGCCCGACAGGAGGTTCTCCTGGAGCTCGTTGGACTTCCAGTCCGGGCCCGCCCACAAGCTCGCCAGCGGCTCGATCAAGTAGCTGTCGGGATGGACGGTCGTGTCGTCGAGCTTCTTGCACAGCTCGAGCGTGCCACGCAGCTGCTCGACGTAGCCCTGCATCGGCTTGCCGCTCGCCAGGTCGTCGAGCCGCACCATGATCGACGGCTTCAACCGGCGCGCGAACGCGCCGAACTCGGTGAGCATCTTGCGATGCGCTTCACCGCCGAGCGTCGCGAGCGCCGGCGTACGGCGCTTGAGGCGCCCCATCGCGATCGTCGCATCCGCGACGAGATACGGCGGCGCGACCACGAAGTGCGTGTCGGTCGTCTTCGCATAGCGCACGCCCGTGAGCGGCTCGGTGCGAACGTCGCCCGGCTCGAACATCGCGAGCCAGTAGATCGGAATGAATTGCTTCGATTCGACCTGATGCGCACGCGCGCTCAGGATGCGGTCGATGTGCTCGAAGCTGTCGAGATATGCGTAGGAGCCCATGGCTTAGAGCTTCGCGGCTTCCTCGACGACCTCGTAGGCCTCGATCACGTCGCCGACTTTGATCTCGTTCCAACCAGCGACCATCACACCACACTCGAAGCCGTTCGTGACCTCGCTGACGTCATCCTTGAAGCGGCGGAGCGACCCGATCTTGCCCTCGTAGACCTGCACCGCATCGCGGACGATCCGGAGGTGAGCCTTGCGGTTGATCTTGCCGTTCGTGACCATGCAGCCGGCGACGACGCCCATCTTCGGAATCGCGAACGTCTCGCGCACCGACAGAGAGCCCATCGGGATCTCGCGCTTGATCGGCGCGAGCAGGCCCGCCATCGCGCTCTTCACGTCGTCGAGCGCGTCGTAGATGATGTCGTAGAGCCGGATCTCGACCTCTTCCTGCTCGGCGAGCTTGCTGCTCTTGCCGGCCGGCCGGACGTGGAAGCCGACGATGATCGCGTTGCCCGCCTTCGCGAGGTTGACGTCGCTCTCGGTGATGCCACCGACACCGACGCCGATCACGGTGACCTTGACCTTCTCGGTCGTGAGCTTCACGAGCGCGGCCTTGAGCGCCTCGGCGGAGCCCTGGACGTCCGCCTTGAGGACGATCTTCAGCTCCTTCTGATCGATGCCTTCGGAGATCCGCTCCATCAGGCTCTCGAGCGAGACCCGGCCGGTCGACGCGAGCTCGCGCTTGCGGAACGACTGGCGACGGTGCTCGACGACTTGCTTCGCGACCTTGTCGTCTTCGGCCGCGTTGACCTGATCGCCGGCGTCGGGGACGCCGTCGAGGCCAAGCAGCTCGATCGGAGTCGACGGACCGGCCTCCTCGATCGTGTTGCCGCGATCGTCGAGCATCGCGCGGACCTTGCCGTACGTGCGGCCGGCGACGACGATGTCACCCGCGCGCAGCGTGCCTTCCTGGATCAGCACCGTGGCCATCGGGCCGCGGTTGCGATCGAGGCGGGCCTCGATCACGAGACCGCTCGCCGGCTTCTTCGGATCGGCCCGGAGCTCCATGACCTCGGCGGTCACCGCGATCGACTCGAGTAGCTTGTCGATGTTCTCGCCCTTGATGGCCGAGACGTTGACGTAGATCGTGTCACCGCCCCAATCCTCGGCGATCAACTGCTGCTCGGCGAGCTGCTGCTTGATCCGCTCGGGGGCCGCGTCCGGCATGTCGATCTTGTTGACCGCGACGATGATCTTCACCTTCGCGTCTTTGGCGTGATTGAGCGCCTCGATCGTCTGCGGCATCACACCGTCGTTCGCCGCGACGACGAGCACGACGATGTCGGTCGCCTGAGCGCCGCGGGCGCGCATCTCGGTGAACGCCTCGTGGCCGGGCGTGTCGAGGAACACGATGTCACCGTGGCCCGGCACCGCGACCTTGTAGGCCGCGACGTGCTGGGTGATGCCACCGGCCTCGCCTGCCGCGACGCGCGTCTTGCGAATCGCGTCGAGCAGCGTGGTCTTGCCATGATCGACGTGACCCATGATCGTGACGACCGGCGCGCGCGACACGCTCTCGCCGACGTCGTCCGACTTCTGGGTGAACGCCTCTTCTTCCTTGAACGCGACGTTCTGGACCTCGTAGCCGAACTCGCTCGACAGGAGCTGCGCGGTGTCGAAGTCGATCGACGCGTTGATGTTCACGCCGGTCATGCCCATGCCCCAGAGCTTCTTCAGCACCTCGGGGGCCTTGATACCCATGCTGCGCGCGAGCTCGGACACGGAGATCGTGTCCTCGATCCGGACGACGCGCTTGTGCTCGGCGGGCGTCGTGATCGTGGTCTGCTTGCCCTTCTTGCCGAGGGGCAGCTTCTTCATGTCATGACGGCCATGGCCGCCATGCGGGCCGCCGGGGCGACCACCACGCTGCTGCTGCTGCGCGAACCGACCGCGGATCGGGTTCGGCGGCTGCGGTCCGGGCGCCGGGCGACCGCTGATCGGCGTGCGCTCGGTGATCTTGATCCGCGGCGGCAGCGCGATGACGGAGCCGACCGCAGGCCGCGACGGATCGCGCGGCGCAGAAACGGACTGGGTCTCTTCGCCGTTCGAGCCGTTGCTGCGCGGCACGGTCATGTCGACCTCGACCGAGCGAGTCGACGGCTTGTCGGCGGTGCGAGCACGCGCGCGCTCGAGATCGCGCTCGAACTGCGAGCGCGCATCGACGGGCGCGCGCGGTTCGGCGGCCGCGGAGGGACCCGCGTGCTGCTGCGGTGCGGTCCCCGCGGCCGGACGAACCGGGGTGATTCGCGGCGGCAACGGCGTCGACGGCGGCGGCTGCACGTCGACGATGCGCTGACCACCATGCGTGGAACCGGCTTCGGCGCTCGTGCGAGCGACGACCTGGGGACCGGCGACGATCACGCGCGAGCGCGAAGGCACGACCGGAGTTTCCGGTGCGGCTGCTGCGACCGCGGCAGGCGCCGGTGGCTTCGGCGTGACGACCGGCGGTGGCGCCGGGCGCTCGACAACACCGCGCTGCCCTTCGGCGGCGCTGCCTCGTCGGGGCAAGCTCGACTCGTCGGCGGGCGCAGGCCGCTCGATCTTCACGGGCGCTGCGGCGACTGGAGCCGGGGCCGGCGGCGGCGACGCCACGGCGGGAACCGGTGTCGGACGCGAGGGTGCTTGCGCGACCGGCGCGGCCTTCGGACGCTCTTGCGGTGCTTCCACTTTTGGTTCCACGTGCACGACGGGAGCTTTGACGGGCGCCGGCGCCGGAGCTTCAGCGCGGGCTTCTGCCCGAGATGGGGCCGACGCACGGGTCGGCGCCTCGACCTCGGGCGCAGGCGCGGGGTCGACGCGACGACGGATCACCGGAGCCGGTGCAGCCGCGGCCGGCGGCGTTGCCGCATGGCGCGTTGTCGACGGCGACGGCGCGTCGTCATCGGACGCCTTGTCGCCACTCGAGCGGCGCCGCAACACGGTGCCGGACGAGAGCTTTTGCTTCTCCGCAGGAGCCGCGGTGCCCTTCTCTTTTTCGAGCGACCGCTTGATGCGCGCCACATCGTCCGCGTCCAACGAGGACATGTGGTTATTCACTTCGAGTCCGAGGGCTCGGATCTTGGTGATGAGGTCCTTATTCGGAATGCCGACCTCTTTTGCAATCTCGTAAACGCGCATCTTTGACCTTGGTCAATCCTTCGCCTCGGCACCGGAAGTCCGAGCCACAGTTCTTACAGCTTCTCCGCTCACCTGGCCAGCGAGCGTTTGCCCGTGATTGTCGTCGGTTGATGACAGCTTCGCGGCAAGTCCGCGAAGCTGCATCGGCGGGATCGCGCGTCGGAACGAGCGTGCCAGCCCACCGCGGACCGCCCCCGCCCAACAGCTAGCCCGCCCGTGGACGTACGCGCCCCTACCGGTGCCGCGGCCGACGACGAGCTCTTCCGAGCCCGGCGCGAACGCGACACGCACCAATGCCGCCTGCGGTTCGACCGCTCGACAACCCGTGCAAGTGCGGAGGGGGCCCCGGTAGGGGCGGACGATAGACGTCACTACGAGGAGACCTCCGAGAGCCAGCTGATCGCGCGCTGGCGGAGCCGCGCGAGGTCTCCCATGTCGATGCCGGTCGCGGTCGCGACCTGATCGATCGGGGTTTTGATGAGGTCCTCGGGCGAGTGAATGTTCGCCGTGTGGAGCACGACCAGCACGCTGTCGTCGACGCCGTCGAGCTCCAGGAGCTGCTGGTCGCCGGACATCGCGGAGCGTCGCTCGGACTCCTTGCGGAGGTCGTCCTTGCTGCGCCGGCCGCCGCCCGCGACGTACGCCTTCGCGCCGTCGATCACCTTGTGCGCGTTCTCGGGGCCGCCGATGCCCGGAAGACCCGCGAGCTCTTCGATGTGCGCGCGCGCGAGCTCGCCGACCGAGCGCCAGCCGAGCTTGAAGAGGTTCTCCGCGATCGCGGTGTCGAACTCCGGTGCGATCGCGTGAGCGATCTGCTCCTTCGCGCGGCGCTCGAGCTCGTAGATCTTCGACTCCGAGTGGATGTCGATGCGCCAGCCCGTGAGCTGCGACGCGAGCCGGACGTTCTGGCCCTTCTTGCCGATCGCGAGCGAGAGCTTGTCGTCGGGGACGATCAGCTCCATGCGATGGCCTTCGGCGTCGATGATGACGCGCTTGACCTCGGCGGGCGCGATCGCGTTGCAGACGAAGCGCGCCGGATCGTCGTCGTACGGGACGATGTCGATCTTCTCGCCGCGGAGCTCCTGGACGACCGCCTGGA
>JBDUAS010000095.1:0-23555 GCA_040004535.1 Deltaproteobacteria bacterium | reverse complement strand
ACTGGAACGGCGAACAGAAGATCGTCGGCGAGGTGTTCGAGAAGCAGACCGCGCATCGCGTCTACGAATCGGTCGTCGCGCGTCGCCGCGATCCGGGCCTGCTCGAGGAGAGCGGCGAGGGTCAGTTCTCGTTCAAGGTGTTCCCGATCGCCGCCGACGAGAACAAGCGCGTCGAGATCCGCTGGACCAAGTGGCTCGAGCGCCACGCGCAGACCGTGCACTATCACGCACCGATCACGAGCCGCGATGCGGAAGTGGTCGCCGAGATCCACGGGCTGGTGAAGAACGTGCGGTCGTCGACGCACAAGTTGCGGCTCGAGCAACTCTCGAACGGCGTCCGCGTGCGCGCCAGTGGCGCGACGGCACCGGGCGAGCTGGTGCTCGACTGGGATATCGACGAGGCGGCATGGACGCCGGATGCGTTTGTCCAGGCAGGGAAGGGACCGGACGAAGGTTGGTTCGCGCTCGCCCTCGCGGCGCCGAAGCTGCCCGAGACCACGGTGACTGCGAAGGACATGACGATCGTGATCGATCACTCCGGCAGCATGATGACCGACGACAAGATGGAGCACGCGAAGCGCGCCGCGATCGAGATGGTCAACATGCTCGGCGCGAAGGATCACGTCAACGTGATCTCGTTCTCCGACGAGGTCGATCCGCTGTTCAAGTCGCCCCAGGCGATGACTCGCGACAATCGCGACCAGGCGCTCGCGTTCATCGAGGGCCTGCATCCAACCGGCGGCACCGACATCGCGCTCGCGCTCGAGACCGCGGTCGCCGATCAAACGCCCGGCTCGGAGAACGCGCAGGTCGTCGTGTTCCTGACCGACGGTCAATCCGATGCGGCGCAGGCCGACGCGGTCAAGACCGGCAACGTTCGTCTGTTCACGCTCGGGCTCGGCAGCGACGTCAACAAGCCACTGCTGTCGCGCCTGGCCGCCCAGCGCCGCGGCAGGTTCGTGTTCATCGAGAACGCGAGTGCGATCGAGCCCGAGGTGCGCCGGCTCGCGACGAACATCGCGAAACCGCTGCTCGTCGACGTCGCGGTCACGGTCGAAGGCGCGAACGCGACGCGGATGTACCCGCGCACGCTGCCCGACCTGTTCGCCGAGGACGAGCTCCGCGTGTCGGGACGGCTGCGCGGCGCCGGCACCGTGAAGTTCAAGATCACAGGCAAGCTCGCGGGCAAGCCGGTCGAGTTCACGCGCACCGTCGAGGTCGGCAAGGCGTCGCGGCCGTGGACCGCACCGCTGTGGGCGCAGTCGCGCATCGATCACCTGCTCGAGGAGATCGCTCTCGACGGCTCGAAGACCGAGTACCAGAACGAAGTGCTCGAGCTCGCGCTCGCGTACAACTTCGTCACGCCGTACACCGCGTTCCTCGCGGTGCCCGAGTCCGAGCTCGGGACGATGCACGACACGGTCGCGCAAGCCCGCCAGGACAAGGAGCGGATCCTGAACAACAACCCCGACGTCGCCGGTCTGTCGAACCCCAAGGCCGGTCGCGCTTTCCAGATGGCCGACGCGACCCGGGTGGATCAGGACGACGACGCGCGCGATGCGCGCAAGCAAAAGCGCGTCGCGAAAGCCGACTCCGACGAAGACGGCGTTTCGGACGCTGCGCCGACCGAGATGGGCCGCGCCTTCTCCGGCTCTCCGTCGCGAGAAGAGACAGTCCAGAATGCACCGATCACGGCGACCGGCTCGGCCTCCCACGCCCACGGGTGCGCGGGCTGCGCGATGACCGGCGGCAACGGCGCTTCATCGGCGCTGCTGATCCTCGGCACGCTCGTGATGCTGCGCCGCCGGCGCCGGAGCTAGACCGCGAGCTACTGCTTGCCGCCGTCCTTCGGCGCGGTCTTCCACTCCTTCATCGCCTGATCCCCGGGGCGGTCGATGTGGACCTTGTCGTCCACGGAGCTGACCCACGACAGCGGGATGAAGTGATGCTGGCCGTTCTTGTCCTTGGTCAGCTTGATCTCGTCGCGACCCTCGAGATGATCGACGGTCGCGAATTGGCCGTTTTCGGAGCACACGACAGGCATGTGCGGCTTGATGAGGCTCTCAGCGGTTTGACTATCCAACATGTGTGGAAACCGGAGCACTCATCATGCCATTCGCGTCCTGCGAGGTTTTCGCGTCGTGGTCAGGACGCGCGCTCTGGCTCGCCGCGTACGCGCGCTTGCGGATCGCGTGGACGAGCCCGACCGGGACGATGCCGGCGCCGCACTGGAACGGATCGAAGCGCAGCTCGTCCTGATCGAGGTGACTCTCGGCGGTCAGCGAGATCAGCGCGATTGGATGCCACGTACGGGTGAGCGTCTTGCGCGCGGAGAGCTCGAAGTGCGCCTTGTCGGCAGCGACCGCCGCGGCGAGCTTGTCCGCACGCGAGCCCGTGCGCGGCGACCGGTCGATCGGATCCAACCGAAATTCGACACGGTGAAGACCGTCGAGCTCGAACGGCGAGACCGCGTAGTAGCGATTCGCGAAGAAGTCGTGGGAGTGAGTCGTGAACGGCGCGAGCGGCATCGTCAGCGGGCTGCGGATCGTCGCGAACAGCAGATCCTGATCGGTCGGCACCGCGTGGACCTTGAGCTTGTGGCCACGGTGCATGCGCAGCGCGATGCCGAGGACGTCGAGGCTCTCGCGGCCGCCGCGTCGCAACGCACCCGAGCACCGCGCGAGCACCGTGCGACCCAGCTGGTGCGCGGTCGCTTCATACGGACTGCCGGCGATCGGCTCGAGCGTTCCGGAGAACAGCTGGCCCTCGGGATGGAACATGCGCGCCTGGCGCAGGCGCGCGAGCGAGTGAATGAACGGCGCCCACAGGCCGCCGATCGCGTCTCCGATCTGTTCGCGAACTTTCATACGGCCGCACTGCTGCAAGCCGCGCACCGCTGGCGGGTAACTTGCACCGTTTCGGGGCATGACGAACCGTGCCCATCGCCCTCAAAAAGCAGAAGAAACGTCAGGCGACGATCGTCGTCCGATGGTCGTGAGGCCGCTGGAGAACCTCGACGACCGCCGTCACAATCCCAAGGACATCGAGGTCGATTCGGCCGCGATCGCCGCCGGGATCGAGCACGGTGGCACGATCGAAAGCCGTGCCGAGGCGCTCGCGCTGCGAGGCAGCGGCGGGCGCAAGCGCTCGGGAGCGTTCGGACGCTCCCGTAGCGGCCGCGATATCTCGAAGAAGCGCTAGGTGAAATTCCCAGGTGCGCTGGGTCGTTCGATCGACGTGCACCCCCACGCTACACTCGATCGGGTGACCCCCAGACGCCTCGCGCTCCGGGTGCTGCTCGCATCGATCGCGATCAGCTCGCTGCTCGGCATCTTCGGCATCCTCGCCGACGGGCTGGGCCAGTTGTCGGTCCACGTGCTGCTGACGTCGCTGCTGATCAGCGGCGCGAGCTTGCTCGGGCTCTCGCTGTTCAGCGCGTGGGAGATACGCCCGGCGCGGCTCGTCGCGCGCAGTGGGGCAGCGATCACCGCGATCGCGCTGCTCGTGTGGTGCGCCGCCGTGTGGCTCGAACCGCGCAGCGACGAGTTCTGGCAGTTCGCGGGCTCGCTCGGCTTACTCGCGATCGCGTCGTCGCACGCGTGCATCTTGTGGTGTGCGCGTCTCCCGCCACGTGCCGGTGCGATTCGCGGGGCGGCGCTCGCGTGCGACGTCTTGATCGTCGTGATCGGCCTCGCCGCGCTGTGGGCGAAGTTCGGCGATCAAGCCGGCGCGCAGTTCCTCGCGGTGCTGTGCGTGCTCGAGAGCGGCCTCACGATCGCGATCGTCGCGATCGCTGCCGCTTCGCGGGCGACGCCGGTCACCGGCGATATCTCGGAAGTCTGCTTCTGCGTGCGCTGCGGCAAGAGCCTGTGGGTGCCCGCCGGCGAGGTCCGTTGCCGCCACTGCGACGCGACGTTCTTCATCGAGCTGCGCGACGTCAAAGATCTGCCGAACGCGACGCTGCGCACCTAGAACGTCGTGCCGACGCGCAAGCCGACGGTCGTGCCGTGCGGAACGCCGACCGAGTGATCACCGACGAGCTCGGTGTGTTCGACGCCGAGCGAGATCCAAGCGGTGTTGCCATGGCCCCACTTCAAGTAGCGGGTCAGGGCGGCGCCGAAGCTGGCGACCGTACCCTGGTCGAACATCCCGTTCATCCCTGGCGCGAGCTTCATCAGCGATGCATCGACCTCGAGGTGGATGCCCCATGCGAGCTCGACATCGTAGCGACCTGACGCGGTCCAACCGGCGAGCCCCGGCTCCTGGCCCGGCACCGGAAGCCCGTCGGACCACACGCGCGCCTCGACAACCGCGCGGGCTCGCGGGCCGAGCGCGAAGCTGCTCTTCTGATCGTCGATCGTTTGCGTTGCGAGCCCTTCGACCGGGGCGAACCGCAACGCGGGGTCGAGGTGCAACGATTCGTCATCCGAATCGCGATCGACGCCGCGATGAATGCCGTCGTCCGCACGCGCTTGGTTGCCCCAGAGCAACGCCCACGACAATGCGATGACCGCCAACCGCACGAGCTTCAGACCACGCGCGCGCCGAAACGGTTGCCGCCAGAAAATGGCCCAGCCCCGGCTCCTGGATCACCATGCGGCGTGCCCGACTTGCCCGCCGTGCCGCCCAACCCGGCGGTTCAACACGCCGATCGCGACCGAGAGCAACGCTCGGCGCTGCGCTGGGCATCGCTGCTCGCGGTGCTGGCCGTGTTCTGGCTGCTGCTCCCGATCGGCATCGGCATCCTGCTCGGCACCTTCCTCGCGTTCATGGTCGAGCACTCGCACGATCGGCTGCGCGCATGGCTCGGCGTGCGGTGGGCCGCGATCGCGACAGTCGCCGGCGCCAGCGTCGGGCTCGCGCTCACGCTCGGTGGGCTCGGCTGGCTGTTCGTCGCGAAGGGCACGGCGCTCGCGCGAATGTTGATCGATGCGTTCAAGCCGGGCGCCGCCGGCGATCGCGCGCTCGTCGCGGTCGGCCATCTCACCGAACGGCTCGGCATCCCGCAGGACGCACTCGAGGATCGCGCGCGCGGCCTGGTCTCCGACATCGCCGATCGCACCGCCGACATCGCCACGACGATCGCATCGACGACCGGCAGCGCACTGCTCGCGCTGTTCTTCGCGATGCTCGCGATGTTCTACGTGCTGCGCAACTGGGAGGCGATGTCGGCGCGTGCACAGGAGACGTTCCCGCTGCGCCCCGACTACACGCGTGCGCTGTTCGAGGAGTTCCGTACGGTCGGCCGCACGACGCTGCTCGGCGCGATCGGCACCGGTATCGCGCAGGGCTTGTTCGCGACGATCGCGTACTGGATCGGGGGCGTGCCCGAGCCGATCTTCTTCGGCGCCGCGACCGCAGTGGCGTCGTTCGTGCCGGCGGTCGGTACGCTACTCGTGATCATTCCCGTCACGATCGGGCTGGTTCTCGTCAACATGCCCGGCCACGCCGCGATCGAGCTCACGCTGTCGCTCGTGTTCGTCGTCGCGATCTGCGACTACGTGATTCGCCCGCGCCTCGTGCAAGGCGAGACCAAGGTACCCGCGCTGATCACGTTCGCGTCCTTGTTCGGCGGCGTCGAGGCGTTCGGGCTGAAGGGCCTGATCCTCGGTCCGGTGCTGATGTCGCTCGCGCTCGCCGTGCTGCGCCTGTATGAGGCCGAGGCGCGCGGCCGAAATGCCGGTCCGGGCACGATCGTCACCGAGCCCTGACGCAGGTATCCTGCGCGGATGAAGCTCGCGCTCGCTCTGTTGCTCGTCGCCTCGACCGCGGTTGCCGATCCTGCCGGCGGCGAACCGATGAGGAAGATCATGTGCCGCACCGAAGGCCCGACGACCGTCGAGGTCAAGGTCGTCCAGCTCGGCTCCGAGCCCGCGGGCCACGTGACGAAGCTGTTCGAAGGCAACGGCTGGACCATCGCGGACATCGACAAATCCGGCAAGGCCGACAAGGAGGAGCACGGCTGCCTCGGCCCGAGCGACCTCCGCGAGCTCCAGGCCAAGCTCGACAAGGCGAAGTGGAAGATCACCACCGCGCGCAATCACTGCATGGCCATGGCGACGACCTCGACCGAGTACACCGTGAAGGGCAAGGTCGTGTGGACCGAGCGGATGTGCAGCGGCCAGACGCTCGACAAGAACAGCGCGGACGCGATCGACGCCGTCAAGGCCGCGGTCGCGAAGTTGAAGCCCTGATTGTTTCGTGGGGCAGCCGGACGGGTTGAAGCACGAGCGCTACGGGCCGGCATGCGGCGCGGCGGTGCGCACGCGCGTCCACGAACACATCCGGCACGCGATTCTCGAGCTCGTTGATGATCGTCTCGACCTCCGCGCGGCCGCCTTCGGCGCGAGCTCGAGATCCTTGTTCAGCTGGTCCGCGCAGTCGCCGTACAAGCCGATCGCGAACCACATCATCGCGATGTCGTAGAAGGTGTTCGCCTGCGCTGACGGCTGCGCCGATCCGTACGACCCCTCGCGCTCGAACACCACGCCCCGCGCAAACTTCGCCCGCGCGTCGCTCGGAGAGTCCGCCGTGCTGGATTTGTGGCGGAGCGGCCCGGCGATGGCGCTGTGCAGCATGCGCCCGCTCCACGCGAAGGCCACGACCCCTGTGCGCCCGCCTTCATTCTACGGTAAGACACGGCGTTCCATGAGCCCCGCGTCCCCCAGCCTCTCCGTCGCGCCACCCTCGGGCCAGCTCTCGGCCGAGACGTGCCTCCAGATCTACGACTTGATGCTGCGCGCTCGCATCCTCGAAGAGCGCCTGATCAGCATGTACAAGCAGGGCGACGGCTACTTCTGGATCGGCGGCCCCGGCGAGGAAGCATTCAACGTCCCGCTCGGCCTCCTCGCGAACAAGGGCGCCGGCGTCGATCACGACTATCTCCACCTGCACTACCGCTCGAGCGCCACGCTGCTCGCGATGGGGGCGAATCCGATCGACTCGTTGCGCCAGATGCGCAACGTCGCGACCGATCCGTACTCGAAGGGCCGCAACTTCGCGGGCCACTACTCGAAGCGCGAATGGAACATCGTGCCGGTGACCTCGCCGATCGAGGTCCAGTACTCGATCGCGATCGGCACGGCGCGGGGGCAGCGCAAGGCCACCGGCGCCAAAGGCATCTCGATCGTGCAAGGCGGCGATGCCGGTACGGCCGAAGGCGACTTCGCGACCGCGCTCGTGTGGAGCTCGCGCAAGGGCAACGAGCTGCCGCTGCTCATGATCGTCACGAACAATCGTTACGGCATCTCGACCTCGTTCCAGGGCCAGCACGGCTACGACCAGATCGCGGATCGCGGCAAGGCGTTCGGCATGCCCACCGCGATCGTCGACGGCAACGACCCCGAAGCGAGCTACGTCGCACTCCAGAAAGCACTGCACTACGTGCGGACCGAGAAGAAGCCCTATCTGCTCGAGGCGATGGTGTCGCGCCTGCGCGGCCACTCGTCGGCGAGCGGCGCGAACATCGTGAAGGGCGAGGTCGACTGCCTCGAGAAGTTCGAAGCGACGCTCGAGGCCCGCAACCTGATCGGTCGCGACGACATCGAGAAGCGGCGTGCGGCGATCACCGCCGAGCTGCTCGACGCCTCGCACCAGATCCGCAACGAACCGCCACCGTCGCCAGATTCGATCTGGGAGCACGTGTTCGCGGACAAGAACATCGTCGGCGGGGAGCGCTAGATGTCGACGATGATCCAGGCGATCCGGATGGCGCTGCACGTCGGCGAGTCCAAGCTCGGCGTCACCGACATCTTCGGCGAGGACGTCGGCGCGCCGCTCGGCGGCGTGTTCACCGGCACCCAGGGCCTCGAGACCGCGTGGAATACGCCGCTCGACGAGCGTGGCATCGTCGGCACCGCGATCGGACTCGCACTCGCGGGCGCCAAGCCGGTCGCCGAGATCCAGTTCTGCGATTACGCGTTCAACACGATCGACCTCCTCAAGATCGCCGGCAACACGTGCTGGTCGACCGGCGGCGACTGGAACGTGCCGATGGTCCTGATGACGCCCGTCGGCGCGGGCATTCGCGGCAGCCTCTATCACTCGCACTCGTTCGACGCGCAGGCGACGCGGATCCCGGGCTGGAAGATCGTGATGCCGTCGACGCCGCGCGACGCGTACGGCCTGCTGCTATCCGCGATCCAGGATCCGAACCCCGTGATGTTCCTCATGCCGAAGGCGCTGCTTCGCGTGAAGAGCAAGCCGGGCGAGGAGATTCCGGGCGAGCCGGGCGACGACAAGAAGCTCGCGCAGATGATCGATGCGCCGCTCGGCGATCGCAGCGCGTGGCGGCCGAAGTGGCCCGAGCTCGAGGAGCTGTACATCCCGATCGGCGAGGCGAACATCGCCCGCATCGGCTCGCACGTGACCGTGATCTCGTACGGCCGCAACGTGCCGATGTGCCTGGCGGCGGCCGACCAGCTCGCCGCGGAGGGCATCGACACCGAGGTCATCGACCTCCGGTCGTTGCACCCCTACGACTGGCCCAAGATCGAAGCGAGCGTGCGCAAGACCGCGAAGGTGCTGTGCGTCAACGAGGACACCGAGATCACGAACTTCGGCGAGCACCTGATCCGGCGGATCATCGAGGAGCTGTTCTACGAGCTCCACGCGCCGCCGAAGCTGCTTGCCGGCGCCGCGATTCCGGGGATCGGGCTTGCCGATAACCTCGAGATGGCGAGCGTGCCGCAGGTCGACACGATCAAGGCCGCGATCGCCGAGCTCGCACGTACCGAACCTTAGGGATCACTGCGATACGTGCCGGGATCGAGCTCGAGGCGCTTGAGCGCGTCGTAGATCTCTTTGCGGGTCTTCTGGCCGAGCTTCGCGGCGAGCGAGATGTTGCCGTTCGCCATCCGGAGCAGCTGCGAGAAGTACTCGAGCTCGAACTTGGTCTTCGCCTCGCGGTACGCGATCGGCATCGCGGTCGGCTCGACGGGAGTCGCGTTCGTGAACGCGATGTGCTCGCCGTCGATCGTGTTGTCGGGCGCGAGCAAGATCGCGCGCTCCAGGAGATTCACGAGCTCGCGCACGTTGCCGGGCCAGGGATAGCCGACCAGCTTCTCCAGCGCCGCCGCGGTCAGGCGGAGGGCAGGGCGGTTCTCTCGGCGCGCGATCGTCGACAGCTGGTGCGTGACGATCGGTGCGATGTCCTCGGCGCGTTCGCGCAGCGGTGGCACGTGCACCGGATAGACGTGGATCCGGTAGTAGAGGTCCTCGCGGAACCGACCGGCCTCGATCTCCTTCTCGAGCTCGCGGTTCGTCGCCGAGACCAGGCGTAGCTTCACCTTCTTCGGCTCGGTCGCGCCGACGCGCTGGACCTCGCTCGTCTCGAGCACGCGCAGGAGCTTGGCCTGGAGCGCGAGCGGGAGCTCGCCGATCTCGTCGAGGAACAGCGTGCCGTTGTCGGCGAGCTCGAACGCGCCGGGCTTCGCGTTGATCGCGCCGGTGAACGCGCCGCGGGTGTAGCCGAACAGCTCCGACTCGAACAGGTTCTCCGGGATCGCGGCACAGTTGATCGCGACGAACTGATGCTTCGCGCGGGGCCCACAGAAGTGGAGCGAGCGCGCCACCAGCTCCTTGCCGACGCCGCTCTCGCCCGTGATCAACACCGGCGTCTGTGCGGCCGCGAGCTGATCGAGCTGGCCGCGCAGCCGGCGGAGCTGCGCGCTGTTGCCGATGATCATGTCGCTCTTGCGGCGCCATGACGGAATCGGCATCGTGACGTCTTCTTCACGGCCTTCGAGCAAGTGACCGAGCAGCGACCCGAGCAACGTCGCGGGCGGCGCGCTCGGCAGCCAGATATCCGGCGCGATCTGGGCGATCGGTTCAGCGCCAATCGCGACGAGCGGGACGCGCGCGGCACGTGTTCGCAGGTTCTCGACGAGCTCGTCGCACAGCGCGCCGGTATCGACGACATACAGGTGTGCCCCCCGCGCCGCCTCCCACGCGACCACATTCGGCCAGTGGATCGGCACCACTCCCCAGCGTCCGGCCTTCGCGACGATCTCGGCCAACCGATCGAGATTCGGGGCATTCGTCCCACATATGGCAACGGTGAGGGTTTCGCGATCCATCTAACCCCGTGGATGGAAAAGCATACAATCGGTTGTTTCGGGTTCCAGTAAATATCGAGACTTGGATGCTACTGGATGCAATTCGGAACAGGTCCCCAGCGTCATCATCGACCATTATCGAGATAAATCGAGCGTTAAAGCACTACGAATAGGTTGGACCTGACCGTGCACTAACAACTGTCATGAAGTTGATGGCACTCGGTGGAGTTGCCGCACTGTCGCTGTCTGCGGCGTGTGTGGACCAGGATGACAGTGTGGACATGACGGGGTCGTCGGTCGAGGCGATCACGGGTCATCAAAATCAATTGTTCCCGAACAACGTGCCGATCCCGAATCACTCGGGCTGGGCGACGACGTTCAACACGCAGGGCGGCATCGACTTCGCGAATCCGTTCTTCGGCGATTTCGGCACGAACGGTCGTCGTTGCGTGTCGTGTCACTTGCCGACCGCGGGGTGGGGCATCACCCCGCCGCAGATTCAGGAGATCTTCGCGCTCACCCAGGGCGGCAAGCTCGACGATGGCGCCGGTCTCGGCGCGATCTTTCGCACCGTCGACGGCGCGAACTCGCCGACCGCGGACGTGTCGACGCTCGCGAAGCGCAAGACCGCATATTCGATGTTGCTCGACCGCGGCCTGATCCGCGTCGGCATCGGGATTCCGGCGAATGCCGAGTTCGAGCTGATCGCCGTCGACGATCCATATCACTACGCCAGTGCGTCGGAGCTCTCGCTGTTCCGCCGTCCGCTGCCGGCCGGCAACGACAGCTTCCTCACCACGGTCATGTGGGACGGTCGCGAGACCGTGGCTGGCGCGACGATCGGTTCGGACCTCGAGACCCAGGCGAACGACGCGACGCTCGGTCACGCGCAGGGCATCACCGGCCTCACCGAGACCCAGCGCTCGGCGATCCTCGACTTCGAGGACGCGAACTACTTCGCGCAGATCTACGACAACGGCGCCGGTGACCTCGCCGCGAGCGGTGCCAACGGTGGCCCGCGTGCACTCGTCACGCAGCCGTTCCATATCGGCATCAACGACAACTTCGGCGATTGCGTCGACGCCGACAACACCGGTTGCCGCGTGATCGGTGCACCGCTCGGCAGCGGCACGCGTGGCGCGCCGTTCACGTCGGTCATCTTCGACACGTTCAACTCGTGGACGAATACGAACAGCGGCGGCAGCAAGACCGCGGCGAATCGCCGTGCCGTCGCGCGCGGCGAGGCGCTCTTCAACTCGTTCCCCATCACGATCACCGGCGTGGGCGGCCTCAACGACGAGCCCGGGTTCGGAGCGCCACCGAGCCTCGTGGGGACGTGCGGCACGTGTCACAGCTCGCCGAACGTCGGTGACCACTCGGTCGTCGCGCCACTCGACATCGGCCTGACCGATGAATCGCGCCGCACCGCGGACATGCCGCTCTATACGCTGCGCAACAAGACCACCGGCGAGATCAAGAAGACCACCGACCCGGGTCGCGCGCTGATCAGCGGCAAGTGGGCCCACGTTGGCCGCTTCAAGGGCCCGGTGCTCCGCGGCCTCGCGGCGCGCGCACCGTACTTCCACAACGGCTTCGCGGCTGACCTCGACGCGGTCATCGACTTCTACAACGACCGCTTCAGCATGAACCTGACCGCTCAGCAGCACAGCGACTTCGTCGCGTTCCTCAAGACGCTGTAAGCGCCAACGTAGCGACGCAAAAAGGGCACCCCGCGGGGTGCCCTTCGTCATTCCGGAAGCAATCGGGGAGCGACTACTTCTTGATATCGCGCGCGGTGCCGAACTTGTCGGGGCTGATCTGCTGGCCACCCGACTTGAGGTCGAGCTTCGTATCGTTCACGCCTTCCTTGATGTCGACCTCGGTCTCGAGCGGCTCACCGCTCCGCTCGTTCCACGCTTGGACGCGGTACTTGCCCGGGGCGAGGCTCTTGAACGAGAAGCTGCCGTCCGGCTCGGTCGCGACGTATGCCGGCGCATCGACGACGATCAGGTACGCCGACATCGACGCGTGGAGGTTGCAGCCGAGGCGGATGATGCCGGCCTTGTCGACCTTGATGTCACGGCTCTCGCCGTTCTTGAACATACCGAGGTCGAACGACTTGGACTTCGACAGCGAGAATACGTTGTGGAAGATGGAGTCGTAGTTCGGGAACGACACCGTCGAGCCGACCGGCACCGCCATCACGTGCGGCGCGAACGCCTTGTCGCGCTGCTCGATGATCCGCTTCTTCGGGGTCCGCTTCGCGACCTTGCCGCTCTTCGGCCACATCATGATCACGCCGAAGCCGTCCGGCGCCTTGCCGTCGACGGTCATCACGCCCTTGAGCGAGCCGGCGAGCGGCTTCTTGATCGGCTCGTCGGACTCCGAGCCACCGACCACCTTGGGCTGCGCGCCCGCGTCGGCGATCTTCGTCGTCGCGGTCGTGATCCGGGTCGGCGCGCCGGCGCGGAACACCGAGGCGACCGGGCCGACTTCCTTCGCGTCCTTCATCTCGGCGCGGGTGTAGAGCTGCTCGGCGTACGACAGCTGACCGCGCTTGCCGGCGATCACCGCGACGCCCAGCAGGCGCTGCGCCTCGGGATCCTTGACCGACGCGGCGAGCTTGGTGACCTTCGCGAGCTTCGCGTCGTCGATCGGGTGGAGCTTGTCGGCCGACACGACCATCGTCGGCTTGAGCGGGCCGAGCGCGCCGAGGACTTCGCCCTTCTCCTTCTCGGGGACCTTGAACTTGTCGAGCGACTTGACGAGATCCTCGACGAGCGCGTTGAAGTCGTCGTCGACGAGGTCCATGCCGGCGTGGACGTCTTCCATCGACTTGCCGGTGTACTTGCACGGGCCGCCCGCGGCTACGCACACGAACTCGACCAGCTTGGCCTTGAGGTTCTCGGCGTCGACGTTGAAGAATCGATCCTGGATCCGCGGATCGGTCGTCGTGTTGCCGACGAAGTCAGCGACGACCGCGGTGATCGCGGGCTGGCCACCGAGGCGGTCGTAGAGCGACTTGGCGCCGGCGGGCGTGGGCTTCGCCGGCTCGGCCTTCGAGTCCTCACCACCGCCCGGCGGCGGCGCGGTCATATCCGGCCCTGTTGGCGCCGTTTTCTTGGAAGAACCACCGCACGCTGCGAGCAGCGCGACCACGAACAATCCACGAGATTTCATGGACCCGAGCTAAGCCGTTCGGCGAGCCCGGAGCAAGTTCACGAAGTACAGAATGCCAAGGATTCCGGCGAGGGCCCAGCACCCCGTCCTCACCCAGCCGAAGGTGGGGGTGGGGGCTGGAGGGGGCGGAAGGGTCGCCACGAGGGTCGCGACCGCGGCCAGCTCCTTCGGCAGCGCGACCGGAATCTCCGTCGCAGCCCCGGGCTTTTTCGACGCTCCCGGGCTGCCGGCCGGGGCACTGCCAGGGGCCACCAGGACGATGGGGGCCTCGAGCCCGCGCAGCTCGGCGCCCTGGACGTGCTCCGCGAGCTGGGAGATCACCGGGGCGAGGTCGATCGTGGTGGCGATCGCCACGGCTCCGGCCTCTTCGCCGCGCTGGGAGCTGACCGGGGTCGACACCACGACCTCGAGGCCCCTCGGTTTTACGACGTGGAGGCGCGGCTGGTGATCGGCACGCACGGAGAGTGCGGCGGTTTTCGGCACGCGTAGCATCGCCGCCAGCTCGCCGTCGCGCTTCTGGAGGAGCTCGAACGTCTCGCCCGGGTCGAGCTTGAGCGAGAACTCGTTCTTGAACATGTCGTTGACCGTCGCGACGTCGGTCTCGACGCCGGCGCGCAACATCGGCGTCTGGGCCAGGCCGTCGACGCGGAGCTGCGCCGCGTGGGTCGCCGATTCGATCGCGGAGGCGAGCCTCTCGCCGTCGCCCTTGACCAGCGCGAGATTCGGATCCGGGCCGGCGGTCTGCTTCGGATCGGCGACGAGCAGCGCGGCACCGGCGGCTGCGGCGACGATCGCGGCGACCAACCAAGCGATGCTCGCGCGCCGGGGCGGCGGGCTCGGCAGCGCCACGACCTTCGCTGGAACAGAGCCTTCGGGGGTCGCGCGCTCGGCCGCGTCGCCGATCGGGACCGCGTACGGCATCGGCGCGCTATCGCGCCCGGCCGGTCGGACGATGCCGGCGAACGCCGACAGCGCAGCCTCGACATCGGCCATCGTGTTGAACCGCTCGTCGGGGTTCTTCGCGAGAAACCGATCGCACAGCATCGCTTCGAAGCCGGGCGGAATATCAGGGAGGTCGAACGGGGGAGGCGCATCCGACACGATCTGTTTGAACAGCGCGTCCGGATCGCCGGCATTGTCGAACGGGCGCGCGGCGGCGAGCATCTCGTAGATGATCACGCCGAGTGCATAGACGTCGGTGCGGCGATCGACGGCCTCGGGATTCGTGATCTGCTCGGGCGCCATGAACTGCGGCGTCCCGACCACCATCGCGCGGTCGCGCGGCGAGTCCTCGGCATCGAGGAAGCGCGAGATGCCGAAGTCCAAGACCTTGACGTGATCGTTCGATTCGTCGCGATCGGTGAGGAACACGTTGTCGCTCTTGAGATCGCGATGCACGATGCCGGCTTGATGGGCGGCGTGCAATGCCGACGCGATCTGACGCGCGATCCGGAACACCCGCCGCGGCGGCAGGCCGCGTACACGGTAGATCTCGTCGGTGAGCAGCGTGCCCTCGAGAAACTCGAACACGATGTAGGGCACGCCCTCGCGCGTGAAGCCCATGTCCGTCGACTCGACGATGTTCGGATGACCGAGCGTGCCCGCGGCTCGGGCCTCGTTCATGAAACGCTCGAGCACGTCGGCGTCCTCGGCGAGGTCGGCGCGGAGTAACTTCAGCGCGACCCGGCGCTTGATCAGCTGGTGCTCCGCGAGGAACACGCTCCCCATCCCGCCCCGGTCGAGCTCCTTGAGGATCTTGTACCGTCCCTCGACGGAGTCGCCCACCTTGAGAGTCATCGTTACCGCTTGAGGATCAAGCTACCCACATACAACAACAGGAATAGCGTCGCGAGCACGCCGCAGATGTAGCTCGCGTACATCACGCCTTTGCCGTTCGATGCGAGCTGTGCGGCGGCGAGCGTCGCGGTGACCGAAAGTGGAGGGCCCTTCGCGGCCGTCGTGGCGATCGGTGCCGTGATCTTGGTGCCGGTCGCCGCCGCCGCACCACCGCCGAGCGGCAGCGGCTTGGTGAACCCGGTCAGCGCGACGCCGCTGAGCTGGTCGTACTTGCGCGCTTGCGCACGCGACAGATCGATCGGCGACGCGAGTGCGATCGAGCCGAGTGTCCCGCCGCCTTGCTTCGCGATCAACGTCGTCACCACGACCGTGACGGCATTGCCATCGAGCTCGAGCCGCGCGGTCCCCGGCGCCACCGGTGAGATCGGCGCGCTGCCGGTCGGATAACGAAACAGCGATGTCGTGCTCGCGTCGCGGGTCTGGAAGATTTCCATGCGCTCGCCTTTCGCGAGCGTGACCGCGACGTCCTGGTCCTTGAACATGTCGGCGACCGTCGCGGCGTCGGTCTGGATCGCGGCGCGCAACATCGTCGAAGATGCGATCGCGTCGGCGCGGACTTGCGCGGCGTGCGCCTCGCCGTCGAGCGTCGTGCCGACGAGCTGAGCTACCGCCTCGGCCTCGGCCGACTTGGTCTGTGCCGTCGGCGAGACCGGTGTCGGCTCGCTGACTCGCAACACGAGCGCGGCAATCGCGGGTGCGATCGCCGCGACGAGGAATGCGAGGCGACCGAAACGCCGGGCCGGGACAAGAGGCGGCAGCGCCGGGCGATGCACCGTCGGCTCGGTGCGATCTTCTTCGCGCTCGATGGCCGGCATGCCCGGGTTCGTCTGGCTCGAGCGCACGATGTGCGAGCGCGGCAGCTGGATCTCGCCCGAGTGGATGACCTCGTCGATCGCCGGATTTTGGGCGCGCGGACGGCGTGGAGCTGGCGGCGCTGGCACCACCTCGATCACCGTGTCGTCGTCTGGATTGGGAGTGTGGCTCACCGAAAACTCCAGGGCCTCACACGAATTCTGCCACAGCCCGCCGAGGAAAAAGGTGCATTTCGTGGGGATTAGAGCCCGAGCGTCCGATTCGACTTATCGAAGTGTGAGACGCTGGAACTGGGATGATGGTGGCCGCGCTGCAGCGTAGGACCGCAGCCGCAGGCGCGGCGTTGTTGGTGCTGAGTTTTCTCACCGGGGTGTTGCTCGCGCAGGCGATGACGCACCACATCGATGCGGATCTCCACCAGATCCTCGCGGCTCACTTCATCGCGGTGCTTGGCTGTTTGTGGCTCGTCGCGCTCGCGCTGACGCTGCCGATGCTTCGGTACGGCGAGGTCGGACGGGGGCGCTTGGTGCTGGTGACTGCCATTCCGGCGTATGGCAACTGGGGCGTGACGACCGTCAAGTCGTTCTTCCACGTCGCCGGGGTCGGCCTGACCGGCGACCACGCAAACGACGTCGTGTTCGGGGCACTGAGCGCGCTCGTCGTGATTCCGTCGTTCGTCGCCGCGGTCGCGTGGGCCTACGGGCTACTCGGCACGCGCTCGACAGACTGATCGAACGACGCATCCCAGGCCACGTGGTCGAGCGGGCCGAAGGTCTCGGTGAAGCCGGCGACGAGCGCGGCGATCAGATCGCCGCGCTCGGGCGTGATGCCTTCGATCCCGAGGCTCGTGACCTTCGCGTCGATCATTGCCGGATCGGCGCGGAATACGCGCGCGAGGCGGGCTTCGTCGCGATCGACGATCACGGTGCCGTGCTGGAGTACCCCCCACTTCGTACGGCGTTGCGCACCGCCGGAGATCTTGCGGCCGCGGACCATCACGTTCGTGCCTTGCACGCGCACGTAGCACAGCGCATCGCGCGTGCGGTCCGGCATGCTCTCGAGCTCAGCGGGCAGACCGAGGCTGCGCAGCGCGTGAACGACGCCGCGAGACATCAGGCCGAAGCTCTCCGTGATGTTCGTGTTGAGGCCGGGGTGGTCGATCGGCAACACGACCGCGTAGGTCACCTCCGTCGCGTTGTGAAGGATGCCGCCGCCGCCGGTGCCGCGCTGGACGACGTCGAGGCCGTACTCCTTGACGATGTCGAGATCGATGTCGGCTTCCGATTGCGAGTTGCCGAGACTCACGGCCTCCGGCGTCCATCCATACAGCCTCACGGTCGGCACCACGGCTGCGTGGAGCGCCTCGTCGCGACGCATGTTCTCGGCCGCGGTCAGGTGGCCGTCCAGGAGCAACCGCATGGGCCGCAGCATAGCGGTCGATTTTGAAAATTAAATCGCGCAGCGTGTCGAACGCGCGGTGTTTCATTCGTCGTGTTCACGGAGCCCTGCGTGACAACCACGAAAGACGAAAACCTGAAGCGGTGCGACGACCTGCGACGGCTGCGACCGGCATGTACCGGTCGAGATCGCCGTGTTGCACCAAGGAAGAAGGTGCTAGGTAATGGCCGCACCATGCGAGCGACGTTAGTTTCCCTGATCTTGCTCGCGGCCTGCAGCAAGAGCGCACCAGAAGGCGGCGGTCCCGGCGGTCCTGGCGGCGGCCAGATGCCGCCGGCGGAGGTCACGGTCGTCACGTTGAAGACCGAGAAGATCGCGTTGCAGACCGAGTTGCCTGGTCGGACGACGGCGTCGCTCTCGTCGGAGGTCCGGCCGCAGATCAGCGGCATCGTCAAGGCGCGCACGTTCCAGGAGGGTGCGCTGGTCAAAGCCGGCCAGGTGCTCTATCAGATCGATCCGGCGCAGTATCGGGCCACGCTTGCCGGCGCCGAGGCGGATCTCGCGAATGCCAGGGCGATGCTCGAGTCGGCGAAGATTCGCGACGACCGGTTCGCGAGTCTCGTGAAGATCGAAGGCGTGTCGAAGCAAGAAGCGGACGACGCGCGGCTCTCGCACACGGCGGCGGTCGCCAGCGTCGCGCAGAAACAAGCGGCGGTCGATCTCGCGCGCATCAACCTCGACTACACCGCGATCAAGGCGCCGATCACCGGCCGGATCGGCACCTCGTCGATCACCGCGGGGGCACTCGTCACCGCGAACCAGCCGACGCCACTCGCGACGATTCGCTCGCTCGATCCGATCTATGTCGACCTCACGGAGTCGAGCGAAGCGCGGCTCCGCCTGCGCGCGGCGATGGGCGAAGGCAAGCTGTCGGCGGGCACGACGGCGGTCAAGCTGATCCTCGGCGATGGCTCGACATACAAGTACGACGGCACGCTCGAGTTTGCCGAGGTTGCCGTCGACGAAGCGACCGGCACCGTGACGCTGCGCGCGAAGTTCCCGAACCCCGACGAGACGCTGCTGCCCGGCATGTACGTGCGCGCGCAGCTCAACGAGGCGATCGCGCAGGATGCGATCCTCGCGCCGCAACAAGGCGTCACCCGCGATGCGAAGGGCAACGCGACGGCGATGGTGGTCGGCGCCGACGGCAAGGTCGAGCCGCGCGTGCTCGTCGCCGATCGCGCGGTCGGTGATCGCTGGCTCGTCGAGAGTGGCCTCAAGGCCGGCGACAAGTTGATCGTCGAAGGCACGAACAAGATCGGTCCGGGCATGCCGGTGCATGCGACCGAGAGATCCGATGCACCGGCCGGCTCGGCCGCTGGTGCGCCCAGCGGTTCGGGCGCCGCACCTTCAACGCCGGCGAAGAAGTAGATCATGCTCGCGAGGTTCTTTGCGAATCGCCCGGTCTTCGCGTGGGTGATCTCGATCGTCATCATGCTCGCCGGCGTGGCGTCGATCAGGGTGCTCCCGATCGCGCAGTATCCCGACGTCGCGCCACCGAGCGTGAACATCTCGGCGTCGTACGCCGGCGCGTCGGCGGAGACGGTCGAGAACAGCGTCACCCAGGTGCTCGAGCAGCAGCTCACGGGCATCGATGGCCTGTTGTACTTCTCGAGCTCGTCGACCTCGTCGGGCGGCGCGAACATCAACGTGACGTTCACGCAGGGCACGAACCCCGACGTCGCGCAGGTTCAGGTCCAGAACAAGGTCCAGCAGGCAATCCCGCGCTTGCCGAGCGCCGTCCAGCAGCAAGGCATCGTCGTCACGAAGGCGCAGACGAACTTCCTGACCATCGTCGGGATCTACGACTCGACCGACAAGGCGACCGGCTTCGACATCGCGGACTACCTGGTCTCGACGCTCCAGGATCCGATCGCGCGCGTGAATGGCGTCGGCGCTATCCAGATCTTCGGCGGCGCGTACGCGATGCGGATCTGGCTCGATCCACAGAAGCTGCTCTCGTACGGCCTGATGCCCTCGGATATCGAGGCCGCGGTTGCTGCGCAGAACGTCCAGATCTCGGCGGGCAAGATCGGTGCGCAACCGTCGCCACCCGGCCAGCAGCTCAACGCGACCGTGACCGCTCAGAGCAAGCTCCGCACCGCCGACGAGTTCAAGAACATCATCGTCAAGAACAGTCTCGAAGGCGCGATCGTTCACCTCTCCGATGTCGCGCGTGTCGAGCTCGGCACCGAGGCGTACGACTTCGCGACCCGGCTCAACGGCCACCCGGCGTCGGGCCTCGCGGTGCTGCTCGCGCCGAATGCGAATGCGCTCGACGTCGCGGATCAGGTGAAGGCCAAGGTCAATTCGCTCAAGAGCTCGATGCCACGCGGGTGGGAAGTGTCGTACCCGTTCGATTCGACGAAGTTCATCCGGCTGTCGATCGAAGAGGTCGTGAAGACATTGCTCGAGGCGATCGGGCTCGTCGTGCTCGTGATGTTCATCTTCCTGCAGAGTTGGCGCGCGACGTTGATTCCCGTGATCGCGGTGCCGGTGGTGTTGCTCGGCACGTTCTGTGTCTTGCGAATCCTCGGATATTCGATCAACACGTTGACGATGTTCGGGTTGGTCTTGTCGATCGGCCTGCTCGTGGATGACGCGATCGTCGTCGTCGAGAACGTCGAGCGGCTGATGGCGGTCGAAGATCTCTCACCGATCGACGCGACGATCCGATCGATGAAGGAGATCACGGGTGCGTTGATCGGCGTCGCGACGGTGCTGGCCGCGGTGTTCCTGCCGATGGCGTTCTTCAGCGGTTCGACCGGCGTGATCTATCGCCAGTTCTCGGTGACGATCGCCGTGTCGATGCTGCTGTCGGTGTTCGTCGCGTTGACCGTGACGCCGGCGTTGTGCGCGTCGCTGTTGCGCAAGCACTCGGGGCCGCGGCGTGGGCCGTTCGGGGTGTTCAACCGCGGCTTCGACCGGATGACGAACGCCTATCGACGCACGATCGGTTGGATGCTGCGCGGGCCGGTCAAATGGCTCGTGCCGTACGCCGGGATCTGCGCGCTGCTGTACGTGTTCCTGGTGAAGCTGCCGACCGGCTTTCTGCCGCAAGAGGACCAAGGCACGGCCATGGTGATCTGGACGCTACCGGCCGGCGCGACGCTGCCGCGGACGCTCGCGGTGGCGAAGTCCGTCGAGAACCACTTCCTCGGCGTCGAGGCCAAGAACGTCGAGGCGCTGTTCACGGTCGCCGGATTCTCGTTCATCGGCTCGGGCCAGAACGCGGGCATGGCGTTCATCGAGCTCAAGGATTGGTCGCAGCGGCCGGGCAAGGAGAACTCGGCGGCGGCGATCACGAACCGCGCGACCGGGATGCTGTCGTCGGTGCGCGACGCGTTCATCTTCGCGCTGACGCCGCCGGCGATTCAAGGGCTCGGTCAATCCCAGGGCTTCGACTTCGAGCTCCAGGCCACTCCGGGCACCGACCGCGACACGCTCGCGAAGGCGCGCGATCAACTGATCGGGATGGCGAACGCCGATCCGCTGCTGATGGCGGTGCGGCGCGGCGATCTGCCGGAGACACCGCAGCTCAAGATCGACATCGATCAGGCCAAGGCGGTCGCATTCGGGCTGCGCCCCGACGACATCACGAACACGCTGACCGCGGCGTGGGGCGGTGTGTACCTCGGCGACTTCATCGATCGCGGCCGCGTCAAGCGCGTGTTCGTGCAGGGCGAAGGCGAGTATCGCTCCAAGCCCGAGGATCTCGGCGCGTGGTACGTGCGCGGCACCGCTGGTGCGATGACGCCGTTCTCCGCGTTCGCGAAGACCCACTGGTTCTACGGCGCGGAATCGCTGTCGCGCTACAACGGTCTCGCGGCGTACGACATCCAAGGCATGGGCAAGCCGGGCGTCAGCTCGGGCACCGCGATGGACGAGATCGAGAAGGTCGCGGCGCAGATTCCGGGCACGACGCACGCGTGGAGCGGTCTGTCGTATCAGGAGCGTGTCGCGAGCGGCCAGACGACCTCGCTGTACGCGATCTCGATCCTCGTGATCTTCTTGTGCCTCGCGGCGCTGTACGAGAGCTGGTCGGTGCCGTTCTCGGTCTTGCTCGTGATCCCGCTCGGTGTCGTCGGCGCGGTGCTTGCTGCGAAGTTCCGCGGCCTCGAGAACGACGTCTACTTCCGCGTCGCGCTGCTGACGACGATCGGCTTGGCTTCGAAGAACGCGATCTTGATCGTCGAGTTCGCCGAGGAGGCGTATCACCGGGGCGCGTCTGCGATCGACGCGGCGGTCACCGGCGCACGGCTGCGGTTGCGGCCGATCATCATGACCTCGCTCGCGTTCGTCGCCGGCGTGATGCCGCTCGCGCTGTCGACCGGTGCCGGCGCGAACAGCCGCGTGTCGATCGGTTCCGGCATCGTGGGCGGCACGGTGACCGGCACGCTGCTCGCGATTTTTCTCGTGCCGGTGTTCTTCGTGATCGTGCGCAAGATCGTCACGGGAAAGCGCACGCTGTCGTGAAGCGCGCGACACTCGCACTCGCACTCGCACTCGCCAGCTGTTACTCGATGGCGCCGACCTACGAGCGCCCGGCCGCTCCGATCCCGAAGCAGCTGCCGGGCGGGCAGGGGCACGCGGCGCACCTCACGCTCGCGCAGTTCGTCAAGGAGCCGAAGCTGCGTGAGGTGCTCGCGCACGTCGTCGGCCAGAACCGAACGCTGCGGCGGACCGCGCTCGATATCGAGTCGGCGCGCCAGCTCTATCGCGTGCAGCGGGCGCAGTTCTTACCGTCAGTCGACGCCGGGGTGAACGTCACGTCGGCGCGCTCGCTCGCGGGGACTCCCGACAACGCGACCGTGCAGTTCACGTCGTACGGTGCGTCGGTCGGGCTCGCAGCCTGGGAGATCGATCTGTTCGGCCGGCTGAAGAGCTTGTCGGACGCGAAGCTGCAGCAGTACCTGTCCGCGGTCGAGAGCGCGAAGGCCGCGCGGATCAGCCTGATCGCGGAGACCGCGACCGCGTGGGTCACGCTCGCCGCGGATCGCAGCCGGCTCGCGATCGCGAAGGAGACGATGGCGACGTCGCAGAAGGCGATGGATCTGACGGAGCAGCTCGTCGGTGGCGGCACGTCGAATCGCGGCGACTTCTGGCAGGCCTCGACGGTGTTCCAGCAGGCGCGCGGCGACGTCGCGACGATCACGGCCGCGATCGCCCAGGATCGCAACGCGCTCGAGCTCCTCGCCGGTGGCCCGCTCGACGACGCGCTGTTGCCGGCCGAGTTGCCTGCACAGCTCGACTGGTTCGCCGACGTCCCGGTCGGGCTCGGCTCCGAAGTGCTGCTCGATCGCCCCGATGTCGTCGCGGCGGAGCACGACTTGATGGCAGCGAACGCGAACATCGGTGCGGCTCGCGCACAGTTTTTCCCGTCGCTGACGTTGACCGCGAGTGGCGGACTCGCGAGCGTCGCGCTTGCCACGTTGTTCACGGGGCCGGCCGCGGTGTTCACGCTTGCCCCAGCGCTCGCGGTGCCGTTGTTCCGCGGCGGTGCGAATCGCGCGAACCTCGCGTACACCGAGGCGCAGAAGCAGAGCTTCGTCGCTGCCTACGAGCTCTCGATCCAGACCGCGTTTCGGGAGGTGTCCGATGCGCTCGCGACGCGCGCGACGATCGACGAGGCGCTCGCGGCCCAGACCGCGCTCGTCGATGCGGCGCAGAAGGCCTTCGAGCTGTCGGAGGCGCGTTACAAGGCCGGCATCGATACCTTCCTCACGACGCTCGTCACGCAGCGCACCCTGTACGCCGCGAAGAGCTCGCTCGTCGCGACGCAACTCTCCGCCCTCGGCAACCGCGTCACGCTCTATCGCGTGCTCGGCGGTGGTCTCGAATAAATTCGCATCGTGAACCTGCAGCTTGGTACGCGGCGTCGCAGGGCAATACGTGGAATAGTGATCCTATGAAACTACTCATCGCCTTTGCGACCCTGAGCTTGATGACGGGATGCGTGGTCGAAGACCAGCATCGCAATTGCGCGCGTAGCGAGCGTTGGGATGGTCACCACTGCATGGTCGATCGTGCGCGCGATCATGGCGACCATGACCGCGATCATGACCGCGATCATGACCGCGATCAGGACCGCGATCATGACCGCGATCATCACGAGAGTGAAGGCGGCGTCGAAGTTCGCTAGCTAGAGCTTGCCCGGAAATTCGGTCAGCGAAAACCGGCGCGGGGCGAGGC
>JBDUAS010000580.1:0-2142 GCA_040004535.1 Deltaproteobacteria bacterium | reverse complement strand
TCGCCGATGTAGAGGACCTGCTCGCCCTTGATGCCGGTCATCTGCTCGAACGCGATCACGTTGCCGCCCTGATAGATCTTGTCGCGGCTGAGGTGCTTGACCTCGAGCGGGGTGTCGCCGGCCATCACGGGCGCGTTGCGATCCGGATCGATCTGGACGAACGGGCGCAGCTCGTTGAAGAACGCTGGCTTCGCACCGCCGACGATCACGATGTCGAAGTAGTTGCGCCACGACGGATAGGCCTTGCGTTCACCGTCGAGCAAGTAGCTCATCACGACCTGGGTGTAGTCGTAGAGCGAGTTCGTCAGGAGGAACAGCTTCTTGCCGCTCGACCGGAACTTGTGGAGTGTCTCGCCGAGCAGCGGATCCTTGACGATGAACGCCGCGAGGTCCGCCTTGATCACAGACTTCAGCGTGTCGTCGCGATGGGCCTCGTCGATCGCCATGCGGATGTCGCCGAACAGCTTGTCGAAGTCGACCGTGATCTTCTCGCGGAGGTACCACTCGACGAGTGTCGAGTACATGACGGCCTCGGGCAGACCGAACAGCGTATCGATCCACTCGAACCGGTCCGCCGACAGGTTGATCTTCTCGTTGCGGTAGGTCGCCTTGCGCTGGTCGTGATCGAGCTCGCGGAAGCCGTGGTAGCAGCGGCCGACGTGCGCGTGGCGGTCGAGCTTGAACACGTTGCCGAGCTGGCGGTCGACCATCACGCCGCGAATCGCCCAGCGCGGGTCGTACGCGAGGTGGCGAATCGCATCGGGATAGCCGTGCTTGGCGCACAGCTTGTCGAGCGTGAGCTGGATCGACAGCTGCTCGAGCCGGTCCTGGTGGTACAGGGCCAGCGTGTAATCCATGTCGAACCCGATCATCTCGATCGAGTCCATGCGGAGGTTCCGGTTACAGAACACTCGATTCTTACGGGCGACGTCGATCTCGGTGGTCGTGTCGCCCAGAAGCGCGCTCAAGGCCGGATCGAGATCGAGGCCTACGTGCGCGACCATCTCGTTACCATTGTAGCGTGATCGTGCTGCGTTTTCCCGTATACAGTGGGCATATGGCGTCCACGCCCAAACCCTGGAATCGCTCGCACGAGCCGTTTGCCGAGCTGATTTCGGCCGAGGCCATCGCCGCTCGGGTAGCAGAGCTGGGTGCCAAGATCACCGCCGACTACCAGGACAAAGAGGACGTGGTCGTCGTCGGGGTGTTGAAGGGGTCGGTGATCTTCCTCGCCGACCTCGCGCGTCATATCGCGCTGCCCATCAAGCTCGAGTTCATCGGTATCTCGTCGTATGGCGACGCGACCGTGTCGTCGGGTGTAGTCCAGATTACCCAGGACGTGTCGCGGCCGCTCGAGGGCAGGCACGTGATCGTCGTCGAGGACATCGTCGATACTGGCCACACCGTGTCGTACTTACTCGAGAACCTGGCGACGCGGCGGCCTGCCTCGATCGCGCTCGCGTCGCTGCTCCACAAGCCCGAGCGCCAGGAGCGCGAGGTCAAGATCGACTACCTCGGCTTCACGATCCCGAACAAGTTCGTCGTCGGCTACGGCCTCGACATCGCGCAGCAGTACCGGAACTTGCCGTTCATCGGTTACGTGACTGGGGCCTGAGCGCTCCATGAAACCAGAGCAACTCGCCAAGCTACCGGCGGTGCTGTTCGAGATCGGTAAGCTGGTCGGCTCCGATCTCGACCCGGGGATCCTGTTGTCCCGGATCGCGGAGCTGATCTGCCAGATGATCGGCGCGAAGGCGTGCTCGGTGATGTTGCTCGATGCCGACCGCAAGCGGCTGCTCGCGAAGGCGGCGTACGGCTTGCGCACCGAGCGCATGCACACCCTGTCGTTCGCGATCGGCGAAGGCGTGGCGGGCTGGGTCGTCGAGCGCGGCGAGCCGGCGCTGATCAACGACGTGTCGAAGGACTCGCGGTTCGTGACGCTGTCCGCGAACCAGACCCCGATCCTGTCGATGATCTGCGTGCCGCTGGTCGCCCGCGGCGAGCGGGTCGGCGTGGTGACGGCGACCTCGGAAGATGCGAACGCGTTCCATCCCGACGATCTCGAGATCGTGCGGTTCATCTCGACGACGATCGCGCTCGATATCGAGAACGTGCGGCTGCACCGCGTCGCGGTCACCGATC
>JBDUAS010000579.1:0-2147 GCA_040004535.1 Deltaproteobacteria bacterium | reverse complement strand
GCCTCGAGTCGCTGTTCGAGATGCTGGGGATCCAGCCGAACGTTCCGGCCTAGACCGCCCTGCTTAGACGGGAGGGTGCTCGATCTTCGCGTCGGCGCCGTCCTTCTTCGGCGGTGGTCGGAAGATCAGATCCATCTGGGGGCCGTGCGTGCCCTTGGAGTGGTCGCCGCGATCCTCTTTGCTCTGCCCCTGCGGCGTGAACCAGGGGATCTCGCGATTCGGGAAGTCATGCGCGGCCTCGTACATGTAGCGCGCCCACAGCGGCACGACCGTCATGTACGCGGCGTCGCCTTTGCCGAGGGCGCGCTCCTTCTTGTCGTCGCCCATCCACACGAGCGTCGTGAACTTCGACGTGAACGCGATGAACAGGTTGTCGGACGTCGCGCTCGACGTGCCGGTCTTGCCCGCCGCGATCATCTGCGTCGCGCGGACGACGTTCGCGAACCCGAAGTGGACCTCGTGCTCGAGCAAGCGCTGCATCAAGTAAGCGGTGCGCTGCGGGATCGCGCGCGGCGCCGCGAGGCCGGTCGTCGCAGCGACGCGATCCAACCGATCCGTGGCCGCGAGCTCGGGATCCTCCGGCACCGTGTTGTCCTCGACGGTCGCCCCGGTGCGATCGACGATCCGCCGGACGTAGATCCAGTCCTTCTCGTGACCGGGCGGACGCGGCCACCATTGGCCGAGCCGAGCGAACAGCGTGAACGCGCGCGCCATCTCGTTCAGCTTGCTGCACGACGCGCCGAGTGCGAGCGCATCATCCACCGAGACCGGCGTGGTGATGCCGAGGCTGCGGATCCAGCTCTCGATCGCCTTGTCGCCGGGCAGCGATCCCGGCGTGTGGCCGCTGGGGCACTGGGCGCCGCGCAGCTCGCAGCCCTCCTTGCGCAGTCGGCGGAACAGATCGACCGACGGCACGTTCTTCGAGAACACGAGCGCGTACTCGAGCGTGACGTCTGCCTGCGTCGGGTCGTTGCCGCCGAGGTTCGTTGGCGTCCACGTCTCGCCGGTGTCCGGATCGGTGATCTCGACCGGCACGTCGTCGAGCACGGTGTCGAACCCGTAACCCTGATCGAGGCCGAGCGAGTAGTAGATCGGCTTGTAGGTCGAGCCCGGCTGGCGGCACGCCTGGACCGCGCGGTTGAACACCGAGCGGTCGTAGTCGAAGCCGCCGACCATCGCGGCGACGTAGCCGGTGTGGTGATCCGCGGTGAAGATCGTGGTCTGCGGGTGCGGGACCTGCTCGAGCTTCACGACACTGTCGTGCGCCGCATCCCACTCGTGCTGGTCGTCGTGCGGGATCCACATCGGGTTCTTGCCGCCCTCGCCGAGATCCCAGTCGCGATATTTCGGCAGCGTCCGGACCTCGCGCGACACCCAGATCACGTAGCCGGGCTTCAACGCCTCGGTGACGCTCTCGATCCTTTGATCGTTGTCGGCGTTGCCGCTTTGCCACTTCGCGGCCCAGCTCATGTTCTTGAGCGGCAGCTGGAGCCGGCGATCGCCGACGATCACCTCGGCATGCTCGCTATCCACCTTGTCGACGACGGCGAGGTAGCGCTTGTCGGGGACGAGCGGCGCCGTGCCGTAGAGCTGCTTCTGACGCTCGACAAACTTCGCGCGTGCTTCGCCGTCGATCCGCCACTCGGGGCCGCGCCAGCCCTGGCGCTTGTCCTGGTGACGCGCGCCGAAATCGGCGTTCTCGTACGCGGCGGCTTCCCACGTCGGCTCGGCCGCGGTCTCGATCGTCCAGCCCTTCTCGAACAGCGCGTCGTTGCCGTAGTGATCGGTGATGTAGCGCCGGACCTGCTCGGCGTAGTACGGCATGCGGTCGGGAAAGATGTCGCGATAGAGGTCGAGCGTGATGTCTTCCTTCTTCGCGGCCTCGACGTCGGCTTGCTTCGCGAAGCCGTACTGCGCCATCCGGTCGAGAACCAGATTGCGGCGCTCGATCGCGTGCGGCTTGTTGTGGATCGGCGAGTATGCGGTCGGCGCCTTCGCGAGCCCGGCGATCAGCGCGCACTCGGCGAGCGTGAGCTGATCGAGATCTTTCTGGAAGTAGCGCCGGGCCGCGGCGCGCACGCCGAACGCGCCATCGCCGAGATAGATCTGGTTGAGGTAGACCGCGAGGATCGCCTTCTTCGAGTACG
>JBDUAS010000330.1:0-7140 GCA_040004535.1 Deltaproteobacteria bacterium | reverse complement strand
ACGTGGGACGGCATCCCGTGCGTCTACTACGGCACCGAGCAGGGCTTCGCCGGCGGCGTCGATCCGAAGAACCGCGAGGATATGTTCGCTGGCAATCCCACGCTCGGGTACGCGCCGTGGGCGACGGATCACGACAAGTACAAGCTCGTTCAGGGCCTGATCCAGATGCGCAAGGATCACTCGGCGCTTCGCCGCGGCACGGTCACGCCCGTGTGGTCGACGACGATGACTGGCCCGCGCCGCGACGCCGGCATCTTCGCGTTCGAGCGGGTCGCCCCCGACGAGACCGCGCTCGTCGTGTTGAACGCCGGCGATACCGCGAGCGAATCGTGCGCGCCGGCCGCCGAAGGCGGTGCATGCCTCCACACGACGCTACCGGCCGGTTCGACGTTGAAGGACATCATGTACGGAACCGATGGCCAGACGTTCACCGTGAAGTCCGACGGCAGCATCGACGTGAGCGTCCCTGCGCGGTCCGGCCGCGTGCTCGTGAAGCAGTAGGGGACGGTAACCACATACTCAACTTGTCGCGTGCAACCCCGCGCGATCGCTCGACCGAAAAGGGACGGTTACAACTTTAGCGACTCGAGCAGCCAGCGCGTTGCGATTGGCATCGTCCGATTCGCGGCCAGCGGTCCAACTCCTCGATCGCACTCGCGCCACCCCTGGCACGCGCCCTGCGATCGCCCGCGCGCGTATGCGCCTCGCATTGGTGTTGTCGATCTCTGTCGCCGGGCTCGCCGGTTGCGTCGCTTCTCCGGCCACGGACACTGACTCGACGTCACAGGCCCCGCTCGTCGGCGTGAACGGCAGCAGCGACCAGGCCGATCACGGCTGCAACGTCGTGCTGCGCGGTCTCGAGCGCTCCGGCAACGGCACCGGCGGCTACGCCACGAACGGCGAGAGCTGGATCTGGACCGGCTCGATCGAGATCTCGAACGCCGCCGCGACCGAAGGCCTCGCCCCGTCGGCGCTGTATCAAGCGGGCTCCGACACCACGTGGCACGAGGCCACCACGCTTGCGTCGAGCCAACCCGCAACACCTGGCTTCACGCGGTTCGACGTCAAGCTCGATCAACACCTGCCGGGCCCCGGCATGAGCAGCACCGCGATCACGAGCGCGAAGATCCAGGTCGTGCCGTTCATCCACCTCGCCCAAGGCGGCCGGCTATTCGATCACAACCGCAACGCCGGCGACACCGCGAACTACGTGATGACGTATCCCGACCTCGCGATCTGGCAAGACCCGACCGTCTGCGCGCCCGCGGTCGGTCCCACCCACGCAAACTTCGTGTTCGCCGCCGACTTCACCCAGCACCGCGACGGCGTGTTCGCGCCGGGAGGCCAGGTCTCGATCGTCTACGCGACGTCGCGGCTTGCCCAGTGCAAGTCCACCCAGGGCGGCCTGCCGCAGTACGACATCACCGCGTGGGTGAAGTTCCTGCCCGGCAATCAGCTCGTCGGGATCAGCGTCCGCGACAGCGCACCGACGATCGCGGTGCCGAGCGACGCGCGCCAGGCCCAGGTCTGGTTCGAGACGACGAGCGTCTACGGCTGTCACGCGTTCGATTCGAACTACGGTAACAACTACACGTTCGACGCGATGCTCGCGCCGCAGTGGATCGGCAACGGCACGACACTGCTCACGCGCGACTCTTCCGCGAAGTGCGGCGGTGGCTCGGTGACGAGCGGCTTCGCGTACGACACCTGGGTCCGCCAGCGCGCCACGATCACGAACACCTGCGTCGAGGTCTATCAGCCAGGGATGACCGACCACGAAGATCCGAACTTGTGGCAGAAGCTCGACGCCGAGATCCACGTTCAGGTCGCGCCGCAGACGTTCCAGTCATTCCCGATCGCGTTCGAGAGCCGCGTCGGCAACAACGCGCGGTTCGCGTTCGACTGGCGCAACGTCGATCCGTTCCGCCCGTATAACTGTCCGCAGCTGCCGGTGACGCCGACTTCGGACGGGATGTACGTGCAGACCCAGGTCGAGTACTACATCACCGTCAACGGCGGCGAGTACCGCCCCGAGCCCGGCGCCGCGTTCGGTGGCAACTTCGTCGACTATCCGAACGACGCGTGGCGCGCCGCAAACTGCAACTGAACGCGCTCGTGTAGCATCACAACCGCTGTGCCGGATGTGTTGCGCCTGATCTTGCGCCTGGTCGGCGCGCGCTCCCTCAACAGCATCGGCCGCGCGATGATCAGCGCGACCGTTGGCTACGAGCTGTACGATCGCACCGACTCCAAGCTCGTGCTCGCCGCGGTCGGCGCCGTGATGGTGTTGCCGGTGATGATGCTGTTCGTGCCGGCCGGCGCGCTCGCCGATCGCAGCGATCGTCGCAAGCTCAGCGCCACCGCCGCCGCTGGCACCGGAGCCATCGGTCTCGGGCTCGCGCTCGCGTCGTACCTCGAGGCGCCGGTCCCGGTGTACCTGGGCCTGCTCTTCGCCCAGGGCTGCATCACCGTGATTCACGCCCCGGCGAGCTCGTCGCTGATCCCGCTCGTGATCCCGCGCGACTCGCTCGTCCGCGCGAACCGGATCAACTCGTCGCTCCAGGAGACCGCGCAGATCGGCGGCCCCGCGCTCGCCGGGCTCGGCCTGATGTTGTTCCAGTACTGGGTCGTCTACGCGGTCGTCGCGTTCACCGGCATCGCAGCCGGCATCCTCTATCGCTCGTTGCCACCGCCCCGCGCGTTCATCGTCGAGCCGACCGGCGCGAATGCGCGCAAGGACTGGCGCGTCGGCCTCCGTTTCATCTTTCGCTCGCCGCTGCTGTTGCCCGCGCTCACGCTCGACATGTTCGCGGTGCTGTTTGCCGGCGTCACTCAGCTGCTGCCCGTCGTCGCGAAGGACATCCTGATCGTCGGTCCATTCGGATTCGGCGTGCTGCGCGCCGCGCAGTCGGTCGGTGCGGTCGGGATGGCCTACTTCGGTGGCCGGTTACCGGCGTGGAAGCGCCCCGGTCAGGTGCTGCTGATCGTCGTCGCGCTGTTCGGCGCCGCGACCGCTGCGTTCGGCCTCTCGCACTCGTTCGCGTTGTCTGTCGTGCTGCTCGTCGTGATGGGCGCGCTCGACAACATCAGCGTCGTCATCCGGCTCACGCTCGAGCAGATGGTCGTACCCGACCGGATCCGCGGCCGGGTCAGCGCCGTCCACTACGTGTTCATCGGCATGTCGAACGAGCTCGGCGGCGCCGAGTCCGGTCTCGCCGCATATCTGGTCGGCACCGTGCCAGCGATCGTCGGCGGTGGTGTCGTCGCGATCCTCGTCGTCGGCGTCGTCACCGCGAAATGGCGCGAGCTCTCCGCGATGCCGCCGCTCGATCAGCTGCAGCCCGCCGCGGAGTGACGTACCGTTCGCGGATGCCGGATCCGCGTGTGCGCCGCTCGCGCGAGCGGCTTCATCAGGCGCTCGTCGCGCTGATCCTCGAGCGTGGCTGGGATCGAGTCAGCGTGCAGAGCGTGTGCGCCCGCTCGGGTGTCGGGCGGTCGACGTTCTACGTTCACTTCGCCGACAAGGAAGACCTCTTGATCGGCGGGCTCGAGCACGTGCGCGATGACCTGCGCGCGCAACGCCGGACCGAGGCGTTCGGGTTCGTGCGTGGCCTCGTTGCCCACGCCGACGCGTCGCGCCGGTTGTTTCGCGCCGTGATCGGCAAGCGCAGCGGGCTCGCGGTGCAGCGGCGGTTTCGCGAGATCGTCGGCGAGCTGATGACCGAAGATCTGCGCGCGCAGCGCGTGGCGGAGCGCGACGTCGCGGTGACCAGCCGGTTCCTCGGTGGCGCGCTCGTGGAGCTGTTGCTCGCGTGGGTCGATGCGAAGGAGCTCGCCACCGCGCACGAGGTCGAGCAGCGCTTTCTCGAGCTCGCTGCGCCGGTCGTCACTGCGGTGCGGGACAGTGGCAGCCGAGTGTCCCGGAAGTAGCCTCGCCGTCGTCACGCTGATTGCCGGCGAAGGCGCGTGCCGTTATCCGAAACAGCATGACCAAGCTCGTCGCTCTTGTCCACGCATCCGCATTCGCGCTCGTCGCCGCGGGTTGCCACCACGATCATCACCATGTTTCCCCGCCAGCGCCCGAAGCCGCCGCGGCGGCGCCGCTGACCGAGGCCGGAATCGCGATCCCGATCGCGCCGGGCAAGACCGCAGCGTGGGAGGCCGCGCTGCACGAGCTGACCGGACCGCGTTACAGCGAGTACGACACGTCGCGCCGGCGGTTCGGGCTCACCTCTCAGACGACGTTCTTGCAGCGCACGCCGATGGGCGACTTCGCGCTGATCCACATGACCGGCGCGGACGTCCACGCGTCGTTTCACGCGATGTCGACGAGCCAGGATCCATGGGACGTGAAGTGGCGCGAGCTCACCCAGAATCTCCACGGCGTCGACTTCGCAAAGGGCGAGCGGGTGACGCCGGTGATCGAGCCACTCTACGCGATGGACGCGGCCGACTCCGCCGGTACGCCGTTCATGTTCCTCGCCCCGCTCGCCGAGGGTGGCGCCGCGAAGCTTCGAACGCTCGCGACCGAGCTCACCACGAGCCGCCGCGCCGACTACGAACGCGCCCGCCGCGCACTCGGGATCCATCGCGAAGCCGTGTTCCTCGAGACCACCGCGCAAGGCACCGCCGTGGTGGTCTACTGGCTCGCCGACGATCCGGTTGCGAGCCTGCACGCGCTCGCCGGATCAACGGAACCATTCGATCGCTGGCTCCGCGAAACGCTCGCGGGCGTTCACCCGATCCCGCTCGACACGATCGTCCAGATCGCGAGCGCGAACACGCTCGTCGGCCAGTACCCCGCGCCCCCCGCGCCAGCTCTCGTGGGTGCGGGCGGAGTGGTACACTGATGTGGTGGACGCGCCGTCACCCGAGCAAGTCGCGCGCTATCGCGCGATGACCCCGGCAGAACGCTGGCGACAGGCTGCGGCGCTGTACTGGACCGCGCGGAGGCTGCGGGCCGCTCAAGAGCGTTCGCTCCATCCAGATTGGACCGAGCAAGAGGTCGAGCGTCACGTCCGGCGAGTATTTCTCCGTGCAGCTACCTGAGCTGATCGAGCCGTTCGTGCAGCGCCTCGAGGCGCTGGCAATTCCCTACATGGTGACGGGAAGTACCGCCGGCATTCTCTACGGTGAGCCGCGCATGACTCACGACGTCGATATCGTGATCGCTCTCGCCGATCGCGATATCGCTCGCTTCGTTGCGGCGTTCCCGCTCGAAGAGTTCTATTGCCCACCGGATGACGTGCTCGCGATCGAGGTCCGCCGCGGCCAGCGCGGCCACGCAAATCTGATCCATCACGCGAGCGGATTCAAAGCGGATATCTACATCGCGTTCGACGAGCTGCACCGCTGGGGGCTCGCGCACCGACGCACGATCGCGCTCGATACGCTGCAGATGAGCGTCGCGCCGATCGAGTACGTGATCGTACGCAAGCTCGAATACTTCCGTGAGGGAGGCTCGCAGAAGCATGTTCGGGACATTCGCTCCATGCTCGCAGTCTCCGATGCGATCGATCGTGACGCGCTGGAGCGTTTCATCTCGACGCGTGGACTTGCGGCCGAATGGGCCGCGGTCCAGGCGGCAGGCTAACCGTGGATCCGCGCCGTGATCGCGCGGTCGATGAAGACCTTGGCCTCGATCGCCGCGAGCTCGCCGCAGCGCGCGCGCCAGCCCGTGGGGTCGACGTCGCGCGCGAGTGCCAAGAAGGTGTCGCGGTGGCGGACCTCGGCGGCCGCGAGGCTCGCGTAGAGGTCGGCGGATTTCGGATCAGGTAGAGCATCCGCGAGTAATTGCAGGCGCTCGGCGCTGCGGCCTTCGATCACCGCGAACACGAGCAGGCGATCGAGCAAGCGCAGCGGCTCGGGCTTGCGGATCTGATCGCGGAGCGCGACCGCGTAGTCGTCGCCAAAGTCGTATGCGGCGGGTTGCTCGCGGCGCGCCATCAACTGCGAGACCTGGACGACGTGACGGGTCTCGTCGTGCGCCAGCCGCGCCATCTCGCGCACGAGATCCGTGCGCTCGGGATAGCTGCGGATCAATGACAGCGCCGACTGTGCGGCCTTGCGCTCGCAGTGCAGGTGATCGGCGTGGACCGCATCGAGATCGCCGAGCGCGACACCGAGCCAGCGCGGATCGCTGGCCACCAGCGGTAACGCATCTCCGAGTTGCTCGATCACGTCCGTCGTCACGGAACGTGATGTACCATCGCGGGCGGTGAAGAAGGAGTCGAAGAAGGGCTTCGCCGCCACGTGCCTCACCGGGCTCGAACGCGCGAAAGAGCTGCGCCCGCAGATCATCGCGGCCTCCGATCGCTCGATCGACGGAACGCTCGCCATCTACAACGAGTTGTTGATGAGCGCGAGCGCGTCGAACGCGATGGCGGGCCTGATGTCCGAGGTCCATCCCGAGGAGGCGATCCGCGATACCGCGCGCGAGTGCGAGCAGGATGTCTCGCGGTTCTATTCGGACCTCGCGCTCGATCGCGAGATCTACGACGCGCTCGCCGCCGTCGACGTCAGCGGCGCGGATGCCGATACCCAGCGGTTCCACGCGCACACGCTGCGCGACTACCGCCGCGCCGGTGTCGACAAGCCGCCCGAGATTCGAGAGCGCCTCAAGCAGATCGACGAGGAGCTGACCAAGCTCGGCCAGGCGTTCTCGAAGCACATCTCCGAGGACGTCCGCGCGATCGAGGTCCCGGATCCGAAGCGGCTCGCCGGCTTGCCCGAAGATTTCATCGCGGCACACAAGCCCGACAAGGCCGGGGTCATCCGGATCACGACCGACTACCCCGATTACAACCCATTCATGACGTATGCGGTCGATGACGAGCTTCGCAGGGAGCTCTATATCAAGTTCCGCAGCCGCGGCGATCAGGACAACGAGCGCGTGCTCCAGGCGATCCTCGCGCTTCGCGCCGAGAAGGCGGGGCTGCTCGGCTTCCCGAACTGGGCCGACTACGTCACCGCCGACAAGATGATCGGCAGCGGCGACAACGCGGCAGAGTTCATCGCGAAGGTCTGGAAGCTCGCGGCGCCGCGCGCCGAGCAAGACTACGCCGAGCTGTTGCGCCAGCTCCGCACCGTCGATCCAACCGCGACCGAGGTCGCCGACTGGCAGAAGACGTGGCTCGAGCA
>JBDUAS010000329.1:0-7161 GCA_040004535.1 Deltaproteobacteria bacterium | reverse complement strand
TGCGCGGCTACGCGCAGGCCGGCATGGAGGACGTCGCGCTGTGGCACGAGCGCGATATCTCGCACTCGAGCGTCGAGCGCGTCGCGATGCCGGACGCGACGATCCTCGCCGACTTCATGCTCGCGCGTGCGACGTCACTCGTGCAGGGACTGGTCGTTCATCCCGCGCGGATGCGCGCGAACCTCGAGCGGTTCGGCGGCCTGTACTTCTCGGAAGCCGTGCTACTCGCGCTTGTCAAGACCGGGCTGCCGCGCCAGAAGGCGTACGAGATGGTCCAGCGCTCGGCGCTCGCCGCGATCGCGGAGGCCGCGCAAGAAGGTCTCGCGGGTGCGAAGCCGGGCCGGTTCCGCGAGCTGCTCGGCAAGGACGCCGACGTCGCGTCGCGGCTCAACCCGCAACAGCTCGACGCGTGCTTCGACCTCGAACACCACCTTCGGTTTGCGCCCGCGATCCTCGAGCGCGCGCTGGGGAGAGCCACATGATTACCGACGCGACGTTTCACGCGCAGTTGAACCAGACGCTCGACAGCACGCCGTGGACCGCGCTCGGCGGTCGCGCGTTGCCGCGCTACGACGGCAAGGTTCGCGACTGCTACATCGACAAGGAGCGGGGCGAGCGCGTGATCGTCGTGACCGATCGGTTGAGCGCGTTCGACGCGGTCGTCGGCACGATCCCGTTCAAGGGCCAGGTCCTCAACCAGCTCGCGAAGTTCTGGTTCGATCACACGCAGGATCTCGCGCCGAACCACATGGTCCGCGTGCCCGATCCGAACGTGATGATCGCGCGCGAATGCGAGCCGTTGCCGGTCGAGCTCGTGATGCGCGCGTACCTGACGGGCGTGACGTCGACGTCGATCTGGTACGCGTACGAGCGCGGTGCGCGGACGTTCTGCGGCCACGCATTGCCCGAGGGCATGAAGAAGAATCAGCCGCTCGCGAAACCGATCCTGACGCCATCGACGAAGGCGGCGAAGGGCGATCACGACGTCTCGGTGTCCAAGGACGACCTGCTCGCGATGGGCCGGATCTCGCCGGAGCTGTTCGAGCGCGCCGCGGCGCTCGCCGAGACGCTGTTCGCGGCGGGCCAAGCGCACGCCGCGAAGCAGGGCCTGATCCTCGCCGACACCAAGTACGAGATGGGCCTCGACAAGGCCGGCACGCTGACCGTGATCGACGAGATCCACACGCCAGACTCGTCGCGCTACTGGCACGCCGATGATTACGAGGCGCGGCTCGCTCGCGGTGAGGAGCCGCGCAGCCTCGATAAAGAATTCGTGCGGCGCTGGCTCGCCGGCGAAGCGAAGTGGACCGGCGACGGCCCGCCACCGGTGATGCCGGCGGAGATCCGGATCGAAGCGGCGCGCCGCTACATCGCGAGCTACGAGCTCGTCACCGGCACGCCGTTCGTGCCCGACACGCGCGAGCCGGTCGCGCGGATCGCCGCTGCCCTCGGAGCGACGTGCTAGTCCTCCCCGGTCGCGCAGCTCTCAGCGCGGCCAAGCGGCAGAGCGCACTCGCGAAGGCGCGGACGGTATGCCCGCACGCGACCGTGATCGACGCGCGCTGGGTCCACGTCGTCGCGTGCACGCGCGAGCTCACCGGGCCGGAGCTCGATCAGCTCGGCGCGATGCTGAGCTACGGGCCGAGCGCGGTGATCTCGACCACGCCGCCGGGCACCCAGTTCAAGGTCGAGACGATCGAGACCGACTCGTTCTTCATCACGCCGCGCGTCGGCACGACGTCGCCGTGGTCGTCGAAGGCGACTGACATCGCGCGCGTGTGTGGACTCTCGGCGATCACGCGGATCGAGCGTGCGACCGAGTGGACCGTGACGGGGCAGGGCATCGACGGCGCGCAGATCGGCGCGGCGCTGTCGGACCGGATGACCGAGAGCGTGATCCAGCGTGAAGCGGACCTCGATCTCCTGCTCGACCACACCACCGCAGCGCGTCCGCTCGCGACGATCCACGCGGACGCCGAGACGCTGCGTACCGCATCGCGCGAGCTCGGTCTCGCGCTCGCCGACGACGAGATCGACTACCTGGTCGCGCGCTACGGCCAGCTCGGCCGCGATCCGACGGATGTCGAGCTGATGATGTTCGCGCAGGCGAACAGCGAGCACTGCCGCCACAAGATCTTCAACGCGGAGTGGTACGTCGGCGGCGAGAAGCAAGCGCGCTCGCTGTTCTCGTGGATCAAGCGTTCGACCGAGATGGCGCCCGAGGGCGTGCTGTCGGCATACAAGGACAACGCGGCGGTCGTCGAGGGCCAGCCGACGGAGCGATTCTTCCCCGACGGCGATGGCGTCTACCGCGGCCACGCCGAGGTCTCGCACATCCTCGGCAAGGTCGAGACCCACAACCACCCGACCGCGATCTCGCCGTTCCCCGGCGCGGCGACCGGCTCGGGTGGCGAGATCCGCGACGAGGGCGCGACGGGCCGCGGCGCGAAGCCGAAGGCGGGGCTCACGGGGTTCGTCGTCTCGGACCTCCGCTTGCCCGGCCAGCTCGAGCCGTGGGAACTGCCGGTCGAGGAATGGATCGGTTCGCCTGCCCGAATCGCGACCGCGCTCGACATCATGATCGACGGTCCGCTCGGCGGCGCCGCGTTCAACAACGAGTTTGGCCGGCCGGCGATCCTCGGCTACTTCCGCACGTTCGAGCACTCGCCCGAGCATCACGGTGTCGTCCGCGGTTTTCACAAGCCAGTGATGCTCGCCGGTGGCATCGGCGCGGTGCGCCCGGCCCACGTCGTGAAGGCACCGGTGCCCGCTGGTGCGGCGCTGATCGTCCTCGGTGGTCCCGCGTTCTTGATCGGCCTCGGCGGTGGCGCCGCGAGCTCGCTCGCGCAGGGCGCATCCGCAGAGGACCTCGACTTCGCGTCGGTCCAGCGCGACAACGCCGAGATCGAGCGGCGCTGCCAGGAAGTGATCGATCGCTGCTGGGCGCAGGGCGATACGAATCCGATCCTGTCGATCCACGACGTCGGCGCGGGCGGGTTGTCGAACGCGATGCCCGAGCTCGTCCACGACGCGGGACTCGGCGCGACGCTCGCGCTCCGGGCGATTCCGACCGGCGAGGCGGGGTTGTCGCCGCTCGAGCTGTGGTGCAACGAAGCGCAGGAGCGCTACGTGCTCGCGATCGCGGCGGACCGCGTGCCCGAATTCGCGGCGCTCTGCGCCCGCGAGCGTGCGCCGTGGGCGCAGCTCGGCACCGCGACCGCCGATGGTCACCTGCTGCTCGCCGATCGCGAGGGTGCGCCGGCGGTCGATATCCCGCTCGAGCTCGTGCTCGGCAAGCCGCCGCGGATGACCCGGCGTGCCGAGCCTCTCCTCGCGCCGCGATTCGGCCTCGATCTCGGTGGCGCGACCGTCGCCGAGGCCGTCGATCGCGTGCTCGGCCTACCGACGATCGCCGACAAGTCGTTCCTCGTCACGATCGGCGACCGCACGGTCGGGGGACTCGTGTCACGCGATCCGATGATCGGCCGGTTCCAGGTTCCGGTCGCCGATTGCGCGCTGACGACCGCCGGGTTCGACACGTACGCGGGTGAAGTGATGGCGATCGGCGAGCGCCCGCCGGTCGCCGTGCTCGACAGCGCGGCCGCCTCGCGACTCGCGATCGGCGAAGCGATCACGAACCTCGCCGCCGTGCCGATCGGACCACTCGGCCGGATCAAGCTGTCGTGCAACTGGATGGCCGCGGCCGGTCACCCCGGCGAGGACGCCGCGCTCTACGCCGCCGTGCGCGCGTGCAGCGACACCGCGGTCGCGCTCGGCATCTCGATCCCCGTCGGTAAGGACTCGATGTCGATGCGGACCGTGTGGCCTGTCGACGACAGCGACGTGCGCGTCGTCGTCTCGCCGGTCACGCTCGTCGTCACCGCGTTCGGGCCGTGCAACGACGTCCGGCGCGCCGTGACGCCCGAGCTGCGCGGCAACGCCGACGACCGCGAGCGCCAGCTCTTGCTCGTCGACCTCGGCAACGGCCAGGCTCGGCTCGGCGGCAGCTGCCTCGCGCAGGTGTTCGGTCAGCTCGGCGACGTGCCTGCCGACCTCGACGACGCGAAGCGTCTGCACCGGTTCTACGAAGCGATCCAGCAGCTCGTGTCGGAGCACAAGCTCTCGGCGTATCACGATCGCTCCGACGGCGGCCTCGTCGTCACCGTGCTCGAGATGGCGTTCTGCTCGGGCCTCGGACTAGATCTCGACACCACGGCAGTCCATGCCGATCCGTTCGCCGCGTTGTTCGCCGAGGAGCTCGGCGCGGTGATCGAGATCGCCACCGCGGATCTCGCGCACGTGCAAGCCGTGCTCGGCCGGGTCGGTGCGACCGTCACGCCGATCGGTCGCGCGGTCGACTCCGAGCGGATCCGGATCACGCACGGCTCGCGCCGGGTGCTCGATGCCAGCCGGATGTCGTTGCGCGATCGCTGGTCGCACGTCACCCACGAGATCGCACGCCGCCGCGACGATCCGCAGTGCGCAGACGAGGAGCACGAGCTCCGCGTCGATGCCGGCGCGATCGGCCTCGCCGCGCACCTCACGTTCGATCCGACCGACGACATTGCCGCCCCCGCGATCGCTCGCAACCCGCGGCCGCGCGTCGCGATCCTGCGCGAGCAGGGCGTCAACGGTCAGATCGAGATGGCCGCAGCGTTCACCCGCGCGGGGTTCGAGGCGATCGATGTCCACATGACGGACCTGGTCGAAGGCCGCAGCGACCTCGCGGACGTCCGCGGCGTGGTCGCGTGCGGCGGGTTCTCGTTCGGCGACGTGCTCGGTGCGGGCCGCGGCTGGGCCTCGACGTTCCGCTACAACGCCCGCGCGCGCGATGCGATCCAGGGCCTCGTCGCGCGCGCCGACACGTTCGTGCTCGGCGTCTGTAACGGTTGCCAGATGATCGCGGACCTCGCGCCTGAATTGATCCCCGAGCTCGCTACCGCCTGGCCGCGGTTCGTGCGCAACCGCAGCGATCGGTTCGAGGCGCGCGAGGTGCTCGTGAAGATCGAGGACAGCCCGTCGCTGTTCTTCCGCGGGATGACTGGCTCGTGGCTGCCGATCGCGAACGCGCACGGCGAAGGTCGCGCCGAGCTCACGACCGAGAAGCTCGCCGCGCTCGAAGGCCAGCGCCTCGTCGCCGCGCGGTTCGTCGACGGCCGCGGTCAGGTCAGCGAGCGCTATCCGATCAACCCGAACGGCTCTCCCCGCGGGATCGCCGCGATCACGTCGCCCGACGGCCGGATCACGGCGATCATGCCGCATCCGGAGCGCGTGTTCCGTACGGTCCAGCTGTCCTGGCATCCTCGCGAGTGGGGCGAGGACAGCCCGTGGATGCGGATGTTCCGCAACGCGCGCGTCTGGGTCGATTGAGTTCGTGCAAACGGCGGGTGGTTGCCGTCCCTAGGGAGAAGACCACGGAAGATGACGGGGTCGTCGAATACCGCTTCGCGAAGCACGGCGTGCTGATCCACGAGGGAAGCTCCCTCGCCCTTCACGTCGGGCTGGACGCTTAGACCAGCGGCAGCGCGAGCGCCAGCGCGGCGAGCACGAGTAGCGACGCGTGAACGCGGCGGCACATCTTGCTCGTCCGCTCGAGACCCGTGATCAACACGAGCGCGGCGGCCGCCCGCCGCATGGCGAGCAAGCCCGGCACGATCGCGAGGAGTGCGACGAGCGCGCAGATCCGGCCCGGCCACAGTGCGAGACCGCCTTGAAATGCGGCGGTCGCGAGCGTCGGTGCGAGCAGCAGCTCGGCGAACGCGATCAGCGCGATCGCCCAGCGCTGGCCGGCGAGGAGGCACGTCGCGGCGACCGCGAGCGTCGCGGCGACCTCGGGTCCGTTCCACGACGACGGCGCGAGTGGCAACGCGAGCATCGATCCGATCAGTGCGGACACGCCGATCGCGAGGTCGTCGCGGCGACGACGCACTCGAGCCAGCGTACGGCGCTCGGCTCGAACTGCTTCACCCATGTCACTAATTGTAATCGGCCAAAGACAATTGTCGATAAGTTGTATTCAACTCGCGACAATTGAGATTGGTCAACTAACCAGAATCATTATGGTTTCAGCCTGTATTAAGCGAATTGTCGCTATTCGGCGATCTCGCGCAGCTTGCGAAGTAGGTCACGCGCCTCGTCGCAGTGGGTCGCGGCATCCTTCATCGACTGCCGGATCAGCTCGAAGCTCGCGCGTGGGAGGTTGTGCGCGTACTGCTCGAACTCGCCTTCGGCCGCCATCACCTCGATGCGCAGCGACGACAACAGGTCGTTCAACGACGCCGAGGTCTCGGCGGTGAGTGCCGCGATCTCGAGCGCGCGCTTCACCTTGACGCTGCCGGCGTCCTGCGCGAGCTCGCGGTCGGCCTTGTCGAGGCGATTCTTGAGGTTGTCGCGCTCGATCTCCATCATCGAGAGATCGTTCTCGAGGTCTTCCATGCGGCGCGCGGTCTCGGGATTGAACTTCTGGGCGCGGTGAACGCGGAGCTCGGTCTGGAGCTGCTCGAGGCGGCGCCGGAGCACACGGATCTCGGCATCGGATTCCGACGGCGTCGTGATGCCGAGCGCTGCCATCGCGTTGCCCGACTGCGGTGCGCCCGACGACGACGGCGAGACCACGGCCGCGTGGCCAGTCGGCCCCGAGTTCGAGACCGCACCCATGCCGGGGTGCTGCATCATCGGCTGGCCGGCGGAGGGCACCGGAGCGCCGCCGCCGCTGGACGAGATCTGGTTGGTGTCGACGTAGCGCAGCCACAGGCTGCCGCAGCGGACCGCGTCACCGTGCTTGAACAGGTGGCTCTGGACCCGCTGCTCCTGGAAGTACACGCCGTTCGCCGAGGACAGATCCTCGAGCACGTAGCCGCCGCCGCCCCAGAAGATCCGTGAGTGGTGGCGCGAGACCATCGCGTCGTCCGTGCGGATGGCGCAATCCATCGCTCGTCCGACTCTGATCTCGGCCGAGGTCAGGTCGAGAGAGCCCTCGATGCCCTGCGCATCACGCCAGAGAAGCCGTGGCACGGTTCTATGTAAAGGTACGGCAAGTGGTTGGATTCCACAAGTTTGGTACTCACGTCAGGGGATCGTGGTATTGGATGCGCCTATGTGCGGGGTGTTCGGCATCCACGGCCACGACGAAGCGGCCAACATCGCGTACCTGGGCATGCA
>JBDUAS010000328.1:0-7168 GCA_040004535.1 Deltaproteobacteria bacterium | reverse complement strand
ACGGCCACGACATCGACAACACCGATACCGTGCTCGAGGCGGGGCTCGGCTTCGCCGTCGATCTCAAGAAGCCGGACTTCGTCGGCAAGGCATCAGTCGTTGCGCAAAAAGCGGACGGCCCGCTCAAGAAGCGGCTCGTCCAGGTGCTCGTGAAGGATCCCGAGGCCTTGCTGTTCCACGCGGAGATCATTCGCCGCGATGGTGTCGAGCTCGGCTACGTGCGCGCAGCATCGTACGGTCACACGCTCGGCGGTGCCGTCGGGCTCGCGATGCTCGTCGCAGACCAGCCGATCGACGCCAAGTTCCTCGAGTCCGGATCGTGGGATGTGCAAATCGCGAACACCCGGTATCCGATCACAGTCTCGTTGAAGCCGCTGTTCGATCCGACGAACAGCAAAGTCAGAGCCTGACAACCAGAGCTAACACAATTGCCATAACTCGACGGGCAGCGAGTTGTACGACATGCACATGTCGAAGCACGCGCTCGCACTCGCGTTGATCGCCGCCTGTGGATCGAGCCCGAACAATGGGGGCGGTGGTGACGATGGGATGACACCCGACGCGCACCAGGGATCGGGCTCGGGCTCGGGCTCGGGCTCGGGCTCGGGCTCGGGCTCGGGCTCGGGCTCGGGCGACAGTCATGTCACCGTGTTCACGATCGTCCTCGAGAACCACGACTACAAAGAGATCATCGGCTCGAGCAACGCGCCGTATATCAACTCGCTCCTCGCGCAGAGCGCGCTCGCGACGAACTACAAGGACACGAACCATCCGTCGCTGCCAAACTACCTACACCTGATCAGCGGCGCCGATCAGTATCCGGGCTTCCTCGATGTCGGTCCGCAGCAGATTCCATACTTCCCCGCGGCGCAGCCGAACCTCGGCACGCAACTCGAAGCGGCGAACGTTCCGTGGCGCTCGTATCAAGAAGGCATACCGGCGCCGTGCTCGATGACCGACAGCGGGAACTGGGCGACGAAGCACGACCCGTTCCTGTACTTCACCGACCAGCAGACCGATGCGGCACTCTGTGCGGCAACGAACGTCGACTACGCGGCGAACTTCGCGACCGATCTCGCGGCCGGCACGTATCGGTACATGTGGATCACGCCGAACTTGATCCACGACGGCCACGACCCGTCGACGGATCCGGTCGCCGCGCTCGTCGCGTGCGATCAGTGGATGGCGACCGAGGTTCCGAAGATCCTCGCGAGCGACGCGTATCAGCACGGCGGCATTCTGTTCATCACGTGGGATGAAGCGGAGGGCCGCAACGGCGACAGCACGGACCTGGTTCCGATGATCGTGCTGGCGAAGCAGATGCCGCACCCCGGCTCGCAGGTCGCGACCGCGTTCACGCACAGCAGCTACCTGGCGACGATGGAAGATCTGTTCGGCCTGCCGCGCCTCACGACCGTGACGGCTGCGCCGAGCCTGATGCCACTGCTGCAGTAGCCTAGTGGCTGCCGCGAGCTGCGGCGTCGATGCTAAGAGCGCGGCGCGTAATCCGCGGGCGCCGACCAAAAACAAACCTCAACGCGAGGCGACGCCGATCGATTGGCACTCGGAGTTACGACGGCGCTGTGCGCAGCTTGGATCACGCGTGGGCCGCTGGACTGCTCGGTGAACTTGACCAGGCCTTAGAACGAAAGGCCCGCGAACGAATGTTCCGCCGAAATTTGTGCCTCTGTGTCTCTGTGGTAATCCGGGAAGAGACGCCGACCCTGCTGTGGTCCACGTACCTCGGTCGGCGTCGAGGTCCGCAATGCCCGGATTACCACGAAGGCACAGAGGCACAAATTTCGGCGGAAACGTTCTTTCGCGGGCCTTTAGTGTGAGGCCTGGTCGAGTTCACCGAGCAGTCCAGCGGCCCACGCGAGATCGAAGCTGCGCCCACGACCAGGCGTTCGCAAGGCAGCGACACAGGGACGCGGCCCCTTCGCGGGCGCGGCCGCCCTAGTGGTTGCCGCGCAGGTGGACCTTGTCGAAGATGTGCGGGTGGACCTCGCGCATCTTCTGCAAGAACGCGTTCGAGCTCGACGCGGAGTCCGCGGTGACCGCCGGGTGCATGCCGGTGTCGGCCTCGGCGCTTCCATCGATCAGCGGCCACAACTGGGCGCGAACATCAGGCGGCAAGATGCTCTCGAGGTACTCGAGCGCCATGCCACGGAGCGAGATGTCGTCGGTCTGGACGGCGTGCAACGCGACGCGGAGCGGCTCGGCCGGAAGCACGAGGCCGAGCACACGGAACACGTGGCCGAGACCTGCGTCGCTCTCGGCTTCGGCCTCGATCACCGGATCGGCCTCGAGCTTGCGCGCCTTCCATTCGTCGTGATCGATGACGAGCTCCTTGCGGACGTACTCGAACACCTCCTCGCGATCGACATGACCGAGGTGGACATCGAGCGCGAGCTGCGCGAGCACGGTGCCGCAGCGGTAGCGGACCTCGAAGCTCGGATCGCTGAGACCGCGCCACAGGCCCCACGCCGCGAGCTCGGGCAGACCGGCCGCGAGGATGCCCGGCAGCCGCCTCCGCAGCTTGTCGTCACGCTCGGTATCGAGCAGCGCGTCGACGAGGGAGCCCGTACAACGCGGCGCGATCGTGCGCAAAGCGGCTGCCGCGATCTTCGCGAGATCGTCGGCACCGCCGACCAGCTCGATCGCGACCCGCGCCAGCTCGGTGGGTAGCGGCTCGGCGAGCGCCGCACGAACTCGGGTTACATCGTTCGAACGGAGCTCGCGGACCAAGCGGAGCAGGCGTTCGGTGTCGTTCGGTGCCGGTGCGGGCACCGGCGTGCGCCGGCGCCTTCGCCGCCGCATCTGGAGCGGGATGACATCGCCGGGATGGTTGAAGCTGCTCGGCATCTCCGCGATGCTGACCCAAGGTTCCGGTTGGCCCTCGCCCGCCGGTAGGTCGCGGACCTTTTCGAGGAGGCCGGCCTCGAGCGACTGGGTGTACAGCTTCGGCAACCCGAACGTGATCAGGATGCCTAGCCCACCCGCGATCGCGGCCGCTAGCAGCAGGCCGCTGCGCGCATCGGCGACCGAATACACGATCACTCCGACGAGCTGGGCCGCCAGGATATCTCCCAGCTTGTCGGCGCCGACATCGAGGACCACCTTCGTCGGTCGCTTCTGGTCGGGCGGAAGCGGCGCGTACAACAGCTCGTAGCCGGCGCGATAGATCGAGTTACGCGTGACGAGCTCGGCACCACGGGCGACGGTCGCCATCGTCGGGACCTTGATGAACAGCGACAACAAGCCGAAGCCCGCGACCGTGTACGGCAGGGTCGACACCGTACGCGGTACGCCGAGCCAGGTCAGCACCGGTCCCGACAGCGCGACCTGGACGATCGCGGTGATCACGTTCGTCGCCGTGTAGAACACCGCGAGCGAGCGCAGCAGGTCTGCCTTCGAGCCACCCTTCACGATGTCGGCCTTGAACACGTAGTCGAGCGCGCCTGCGGCGACCGCCGTGACCACGACGACGAGTCCGGCGCGCCGCAACAGGTGCGACTTCGTCACGGTGCCGAGCGCGGACCAGGTCGACTCGGTCGGTGGCGCCTCGTGGACGACCCCGCCGCGGCCGAACGCCCACAGCGCGACCGCGCTCACGGCCTGCATCACGGCGAGCACGAGCAAGATCGAGTCGGGTCTGAAGTACACCGCGGTGCGCTCCGCGATCACACCGCCGAGGATGCCGCCGATGGTCGCGCCCATGCCGATCCGGCCGATGTGGCGCTTCGCATTGTGGATGTCGAATCGCTCGTTGACGATCGACCAGAACCCCGACACCAACACCGCGCTCGCGGTGCTGAGATGAAAGAACACGAGCACGGCGGTGAGCCGCGGGAAGCCCGCCATCAACATGTACTCCGCGAGTGCAGCGCCCGCGCTGACCGCGTTCATCGCCGGTACGAGCCGTTGCGGCCCGTACTTCATCATCAGCTTGCCCGCGACGATGATGATCGGCAGCGAGAGCAGCGCCGATAACCCGACGAACAGCGGCAACGATCGGATCGAGTAGTGGGCCAGCAGCGTCGCATCGCGCGCCGCCTTCGCCGCCATGAACGACGCGACAACCAGCAGCGCCGAGATCGTGGCGAGCCAAGCGAGGCCGCGCTGGCTGTCCTTCGCCATCAGGCAACTTTCGCTTCGCCCTCACGCTCCGGGTGCTTCTCCGCGAGCTCGTCGTGGAGCTTGCCGGCGCGCCATGCGAGGTAGATCCACAGCGCGGCGAGGACGACATTCATCACGGCGAACGCGTGGACGCCGAGGTGCATCACCTCGACGAACAGCGCCACGATTCCGAGGCCGGCGATCGCGTCGCCCATGCGGAACACGAACGTGTCGATCGCGGCCTTCGCCTTGTACTTTGCCTGCGGTGAGGTCGGCAGGAACAGCGCCTGGCGCAGCGTGTTGTTGAGCGAGTAGTCGAGGCTGTTCTCGGTGGTCTTCTCGACGCGCACGATGGCCAGGTTGACGAACATCACGAGCGCGAGCCAGCCTCCGAACACGATCACCGGCATGATGAACAACGACTTTCGCACACCGAACGCGACGAGCAAGCGCGTGACGACGAGCCCCTGGAGGAGCGCTGCGATCAGGTTGACGAGGCCGTAATAATCGGAGAAGAACTTGCCGAGATACTCGTCCTCGGCCTTCTTCGCGACGGCTTTGTCGGCATCAGACGCGTCGGCCTTCGCTGCCTCTGGCTTCGGAACAACCAGTTTCGCCGGATCCGCCTTCGCCGCGTCCGGGGCTGCCGCCGGCTGATCAGGCCCGGCGACGGACTCTTGAACCATCTTTGCCGCGTAGGCCTTGCCGCGATCCTCCGCCATCTTGCTGATCACGTACTCGCCGGTCGTGTTGATGACCGTGGCGACCAGCAGCATGAGCGCGAGGATCCGGAGGTAGCGATCACGCAACACGAGGGCAAACCCACCGCGCTTGTCGCCGTCGACGGCGGACGCAGCGCCCGGTTTCTTCTTCTGCTTCTCGGCCACGACCTCTTGCTTGCGAGCACGCTCGCGGCGATCGACGATCCGATACAGGAAGATCGAGAAGACCAGGGCGCCGACGGAGATCAGCATCAGGCCATGGAGCCCGAGCGTCGCTTGCAGGAAGTGCGGCAGGAACGCGCCGACGATCGCGCCGATGCTGGCGCCGAATCCGATCAGCGCGAACAGCCGCTTGCCTTCATTCTCGGTGTACAGGTCGTTCGCAAACGACCAGAAGTTCGACACCACCATCACGTTGAAGATGCCGACCCAGACATAGAACACGACGCCGATGCGCGCGCCTGACTGCAGCATCACTTCGAAGCCGACGAGGCAGCCGATGAAGATCAACTGCATGATCGTCATCAGTCGGATCCGGCTCACGCGGCCCGACAACCAACCGAACGCCGGCACGATCGCGATCAGGAGCAGCGTCTGGATGCCAGACATGTAGCTCTTGAGCTTGGCGCCGCCGGCCTCGATGATGAGCGGCTCGCGGACGACCTTCAGCACGTAGTAGCAGGTCATCAGCGTGAACGTGTTGATCGCGAGGAGCGTGACCGTCAGCGCTTCGGACCGCTTGATCGGGAAGATCTTGTGAAGCCACCCCAGGAACCCGGGCTCGGGAGGCGTCGCGTGTCCAATTTCCACGGACCCAACTGTTTGCAATGACTCGGCCAAAGAATTCCCTACGAGCCATTACCACTTGGCCTCTCCCAGATCGCGCTCTGGCGCACGGCGGGCGACCTGGCTCGGCTAGCCGGGCGGCTCTGGAGCGGTACGCCGAGCTTCGGCCAGCGCGAACCGCCGGCAGTGCTCGAGATAGGCGTGCTCGTGCAGACCGACGAGCTGGACCAAGGCTGTCCACAGCCAGCTCGGCGCCTCGAGGTTCTTCGTGCGGTGCACGGCGAGCTCGGCCAACCACTCACGCGTCGCCTGGCCGTCCATCTGACGGCGATGGGCGCGGCCGACCACCTTGCCGAGGTAGTACGCGACGTGCCGAGCATCAGCGGCGGCGATCTGATCGAGCTCGACCTTCAAGTCCTGGGGTAACAGCTCGCGGATGAACACCGAGCGGTCCAGCAGCTTGCCCGCGAGCATTCGCGACCCGAGCGCCGGCGCGAGTCGTTGCGCTCCCGAGAGCACTCGCATGCCCGGCGCGAGGCTGGGGTTGAGCCCGGGTGCCCACGGCGCGCTCGGCTCGATCGCCTGCTTGAGATCGAGCAGTGCGAGCGAGCTGCCGCCGCTCTTCTTGTGGTCGCCGGCGTCGCGGAACTCGACGAGCGCGGCGACCCGCCACAGGCCGAGCGAGCTGCAGCCCTTGACCCAGAACGCCGCGTCGACGAGGCGGACCGCCGCGTCGGCGTCGCGGTCCTCGAGGCGCGTGATCAACCGGCGCACCGGCTCTTGCTCGACCAGCTGGCGCACGGCCTCGCGCTCGTCCTCCGCGAGCTGCCAGAACCGACTGCCGAGCTTGAAGCGCTTGCGGCTGCCGCCGAGTCGCTCGTCGAGCAGGCGCTTCGACGTCCGCTTGACCGCGCGCTTCATCACGAACCGGATCGGCTGCGGCAGCTCGTCGATCAATTCGGACACCGTTTCGCCCTCGAACGCGTTCTCGTAGCCCGCGATCAGATCCTCGGTCAGCCGCGCCGTCGTGACGCCAGGCAGATCCGAGCTCCGCGCGGCCATCGCGAGCGACAGCGCGAGCCGCAGGATGTCGTACGCCGGGTTCCCGATCACGGTCTGATCGAGGTCGCGCATCTCGACGACCGCGGTGCCGGCGCTGTGCCCGATCGGCCCGAGGTTTCCGATGTGGCAATCGCCGCAGATCCAGACCGCCGGGCCAGCGGGGATCGGCGTCGTCGCCGACGTCGTCACCCAGGTGTAGAACTGGTCGGTGCTGCCGCGGACGAACGCGTGGGCGCTGCGCGCCATCTTGAGCTCGCGCTTCGCGTCCAGGGTGGCGCTGCGGTGAGCCGGCGGTGGGTTCTTCACTTCGCCTCGACTGCCTTTGCCTCGACTGCCTCGACCAGATCCGCGACGTTCGCGTCGTGCTGCTTGCGGCGGTGGATCAGGTGGACGCTCACGACGAGCGGCGGGATGCCGCCGAGGAAGCCGCCGGCGACGTCGAACGGCCAGTGCACACCGAGGTAGATCCGCGACAACCC
>JBDUAS010000327.1:0-7177 GCA_040004535.1 Deltaproteobacteria bacterium | reverse complement strand
CCGATCCCGATCCCGATCCCGATCCCGATCCCGATCCCGATCCCGATCCCGATCCGCTTCCTGAGCCCGAGCCCGAGCCCGAGCCCGAGCCCGAGCCCGAGCCGATTCCGGACCCAGAGCCAGACCCAGCGGATCCGGAACCGGCTGATCCAGAACCGGCCGACCCAGATCCCGATCCAATGATCGCGTCCATCGCGACCACATTGCTCTGCTCGAGACTCTTCAGATCCATCCCGCACGCCGAATACCAAACGCTCGCGCCGACCACCGCACCGAACACGAGCCAACGCTGCATCACCGTTACTTCCTACGGTACTCGATCGGCTTCCCTACCTCCAGTACACCGATCGCCGGCTCGTGCGATGTCGCATGGACCTCGTCCGCGAACCCGGTGAGGTTCACGTTGAATGACATCTGGCCATCGCCGAACGGCCTAAAGAAATCATCGAAGTGGGTCGGCACGACGAGCTTCGGCGACAGCTTCCCGAGCACCCGCTGCACGTAGTGCGGTGTGAACCTCCGCCCTGCGATCCCACACAGGAAGACATCGACGTCACGATCCTTGATCTCGTCCTCGATCAGATCCGCCGAGCCCTGGTGATAGATCTTCACGCCCGCGACCTCGACGCAGATGCCCCAGACCTGACCGCAGCGATACGCCTGCGGCGTCAAGCCATCGAGGTGCTCGCACGTCAGCTCGCCGCCGTAGTTCACGCGTAGCCCGAGCTGCAACTTCGAGTGCACGCTCGGCACGAAATGAAACCGAAACGGGCCGACCTCGTAATCGACATGTGCGCCCACCACGACCGCGCGATCCGCGAGCCCGTGTAGGCCCATCAAGTGCTCGAGCGAGCCCGAGCCGTACACCTTCGCGCCGGTCGCGCGCGAGATCGCCGGCACGTCCATCGCGTGATCGAAGTGCGTGTGCCCCACGAGCACCGCGTCCGCGCGATCGATCCACTTCGCGACCGCCGCTTCGTCCGCGGCGATCACGCGCCTGTACAAGAGATCCACGAACCGCAGTCGAGTCACGTACGGATCGATCCAGATCACCGTGCCTTCGTACGCGAGGCGAAATCCGGCGGTGCCGAGCCACGTCAGCTCCAGGCCGCGCGGGAGTGCAAACGTCGACGGCAATGCGAGCTGCTGAGCCGTTAGCCGATCGCTCGCTTGTTGGCGGCGCGCCGTCAGCGCGTACTTTAATCCTGCGCCGACATGGCCGAGCGGTCCCAACACCAGTCGACTTTATGCGGTACAACCCCCGCACACAAAGGAGTCTCCACATGGCTTTCACGCTCCCCGAACTGCCCTATGCGAAGGATGCTCTCTCGCCGACGATCTCGGCCGAGACCATCGAGTACCACTACGGCAAGCACCACCAGGCGTACGTCAACAACCTCAACACGCTCGTGCCGGGTACCAAGTACGAGAAGATGTCGCTCGACGAGATCGTGAAGGCCACGAACGGCCAGGCGACCGAGAAGAAGGTGTTCAACAACGCCGCTCAGGTCTGGAACCACACGTTCTACTGGCACTGCCTCGCGCCGAAGGCCGGCGGCGAGCCGACCGGTCACATCAAGAGCGCGATCGACAAGTCGTTCGGCTCGTTCGCCGACTTCAAGAAGAAGTTCGGCGACGCCGCCGCGGCGCAGTTCGGCTCGGGCTGGGCGTGGCTCGTCAAGGGCGCCGACGGCGCGCTCTCGATCGAGACCACCTCGAACGCGGAGACTCCGTTCGCGGCCGGCAAGACGTGCGTGCTCACGCTCGACGTCTGGGAGCACGCCTACTACATCGACTATCGGAACGCGCGTCCCAAGTACATCGAGGAGTTCTGGAAGCTCACGAACTGGGACTTCGCGAACAAGAACTTCGGCTGAGATCAGGCCGCGAGCCGGCGGAGCAGCGAGCTCGCACGGCGCGGCAACAGCGCGACGACGCGCGGCGCGGCTTCGCGGGCACGCTCGCGGAGCATGTCGCGCGCGGCGCTGGCGAACAGCTCGAGCCGCTCGGCGCGGTCGACGAGCCGCTCGGCTAGCCGGGTCAGCAGGCGCGGCGAGGGTGGCGCCTTGGCCACGATGCTCGCGGAGCGGACGTCGCCGGACCCGATCGCCGGGACCGGCCTCGGCACGGGCCCGATCACGGTGACGTGCTGGATCCGCGACGCGGCCGCGGTGCGTTCCGCGGGAGTCGCTCGCGCCATCGCCCGGGCGAGTGCATCGGCGGCCGCGACGATGTCCTCTTCGGGGTCGACCAGCGTGGCCGGGACCGGGCAGCAGGGGCACTGCTGCGTCACCGCGAGGTTATAGGCGTGGCTGCACTGTGGGCAGTGGAGATAGCTCACTGAGTGAGCGTGTAGACGAACGCATACTCGAGGCAACTTTTCGGTCGAGATCGGCGACGCAAAGTCGGGGAGTTGCGGCTGGCGCCGGGCTTGCTCTTAGGCTGGCCGTGCAGCGACTTGTCCTGGCCGCGATCGTCATCATCGGTTGCCGGCCCTCGGAGGTCGCCCATCCGGCCCTGGCGGCGGATTGCTCGCCGACCCGGATCGGCAAGGTGACGGTCCAGGGCGCCACGCTCTCGGAGATCGCGCCGCTCGCCGTGCTCGAGGGCGCGTTCGACGACTCGGACCGGACCGATCGGATCGCCGAGGTCGCGACCGAGCTGTTCCACGTCCGCGGCTACCCCCGCGCGCGGATCGACATCAGCCGCCACGTCGCGTGCGGCGTCGAGCTCGAGGTCGCGGTCGACCGCGGGCCGCGGTTCGAGATCACGCAGCTCGGGTTCCAGACCGACGACGGGTTCCCCGAAGCGGAGCGCGTCGCCGCGATCGAAGATGCGCTCGGCACGGTCAACGCGGTTGGCGGCGCGTATGTCGAGGACCGCATGGAGCGGGCGCTCGCGGCGCTGACGAGGCGCTATCACGAGTCGGGCTGGATCGACGCGTCGATCGGCAAGCCGCACGCGACGTACGACGAGAGCGATGGCTCGGTCGCGGTGGTCGTGCCGATCCGGGCGGGCCCGCGGTATCGGATCGGCGAGGTCCACGCGCACGGCACGGATCGCGAGACGCGCGCCGAGGTCGTCGCGGCGATGGGCCTGCGCGGCGGTGACTGGTTCGACGCGGCGCGCGTGCGCAGTGGGATCGATCGCGCGCGCAAGCGGCTCGATCGCCGGATCGAATTGCGGATCGAGGTCGCCGCGGATCGCCGCACGATCGATGTCGAGGCGCGCGTCGGAGGGACGAGGTGAAGGCGGTCGCGGCGGCCGCAATGCTGGGCGCCTGCGGTGCACCCGCGAGTTATCTCGGCGCCGAAACCCCCGCGGCATGCCACTCGAGCGATGCCGAGCACTGCGCGAGCGCACTCGCCGAGCGCGACCTGGTCGCGGGTGACCTCGACATCTACGCCGACGCCGGCCTCCGCTTGTACGTCCAGAGCGTCGCCGATCGGCTCGCTCGTGGCTCGCACCTCACGCACTCGCCGCGGCTCGTGATCTCGAATCACGACAGCACGTACGCGCCGTTCGGCAACGCGATCGTGATCGGCCGCGTGACGATCGAGAAGCTCGGCAGCGAAGCCGAGCTCGCCGCGGTCGTCGCCCACGAGATGGCGCACATCGAGGGCCATCACGCGAGCGTGTCGCTGTTCGGTCCGGATACCGACAAGCAATGGCTCGCGGCCCGGCGTGATGCCGAGGGCATCGCCGACGAGCGCGCGGTCGCATTGCTCGAGCACAGCGGTTACTCGCCACGGGCGATGCCACGCGCGTTGATGGCCGAGCTCGATGGCGACGACGACGAACATCCACCACGTGCCGATCGGATCGCGCGCGTCGCGACGCTCGCCGCGGATCGGCTCGGCTTCGAAGGCCGAGAAGAGCTGCTCCATCATCTGGACCGCATGGTCGTCGGCCGCGATACCCGGCTCGGCATCCAGGTCGGCAAGGCGTGGGTCGTCGCGAATCTGGGCATCGCACTCGAGCTGCCGCCCGACGACATCAGCCACGTCGAAGGCGATGGCCTCGTGTTGCGCCACGAGCGCGCCGAGCTCGACGCGTACGCGATCGGCGCGCCGTGGGCGCGCGAGCTCGCGAGTCATCTCGAAGATGCCGAGACCGCCGAGACCGCGCTCGGCCGCGTCACGATCGGCGTCGCGCCCGAACGCGAGGAAGCAGGCACGGATCCACTCGCGCGGCTCGAGAAGGTCGTGCGGTCGACGCTGCCGCAGCCGGCGCCCGGGATGTCGGTCGTGATCGTCGAGCGTTGCCTCGGTCAGCTCGATGGCTCGAGCTCGTGCGCGGGCCTCGTGATCGAGCTCGCGACCCATGGCGACTCGGTCGTCAACAAGCGCTGGATCGCAGGACTGCGCGCGGCAACGCGGCGCGAGCTGGCGGCGGCGGAGCCGGCGCGGATCGAGCTCGCGACGGCGACCCGCGAGGCGAAGTTCGCGACGCTCGCCGAGGCGTGCCCGAATCCGGCGGCGGCGCTCGAGCTCGACGATCCGGATCGCCTGATCCTGCCGGGCACGCCGTTCAAGTGTACGGACCGCTAGGCGCGCGCGGAAACACGATGCGATGGATCTCGTCGCGCTCGGGGCAGACGAGCAGCACGCCGTCGGCCGCGAAGGCGATGCAGTACTCGAGCAGCTGGCGGCGCGTAGCTGCGGTCGTGATCGAAGGCGCGGCGGCACCGGTCTTGACCTCGGCGACGAGCATCTGACCGTCGAGCTCGACGAGGTAATCGGCGCGTAGCGAGGTGAGGCACGGCTCGCCGTCGACGAGCGGAGCCCAATCGACGCACGCCTGACGCTCGACGATCGTGAAGCCGGCGGCGACGAGCAGGTCCGCGGCGCGATCCTCGCCGGCTCCCGCACGTGCGGCCCGACGCCGGGCGCGGCGCGAGCCTCGCCACGCGCGCAGCTTCGCGGCGAGCCATAGCGCGACCAGTGCGGCCACGATGGCAGTGGCGGCGATCGCGAGCTCGAGCTTCGTCACGCGCGGATCGTCGCCGATTCGTCTGACAGCCACGCGAGCAGCCGTGCGCTGCGCTCGGCGTCGAGGTCGATGCCGACCTGGGCGACCGCGTCTTTCGGACCGTGCCAGTCCGAGCCGCCGGTGCAGGTGAGCCGGAGCTCGGCCGCGAGCTCGATCCAGCGGGTGCGTTCACGCGCGTCGTACGCTGCGTAGAACGCCTCGACGCCGGTAAGCCCGTCGGTTCGATGGCGGCGCAGCAACGCGACGCCGAGGTGATCGTAGAGGTGCGGGTGCGCGAGCGACATCGCAGCGCCGGCGGCGCGCCCGAGCTCGAGCGCCTCGGGCAGCGGCAGCGCGTGGTGCGGGATGTCGACGGGCCCGCCGTCGAACAGGTGGCGCGAGAACGCCTCCTTCATCGACGTCACGTGACCGGCGGCGACCATCGCGCGCGCCAGGTCCGGTCGGCCGACCGAGCGACCGCTCGCATTGGCGATCATCGGCTCGACATCGATCTTGATGCCGCGCGCTTCGAGCCGTACGGCCATCACGCGCAACCGATTGCGCCGCGCCTCGCGCACGCTCGCGAGCCGGCTCTCGAGCTCTCCCCACCGCGCGCCCCCACGATCGTAGGCGAGCACGTGGATCGTGCGGCCAGTCGCGGGCTCGTCGCACGACATCTCGACGCCGCGGAGTGAGCGCCCACTCGCGAGCTTCGCGCCGGTGCACGTGTCGTGATCGGTCATCGCGAACACCTCGACGCCGCGTGTCTCCGCGCGCGCGATCACGTCGGCAGGCGCATCGGTGCCGTCCGATTCGGTGGAGTGACAGTGCAGCTCGAAGCGCAAGACCGGAGTATGGTCCAGCCATGGCCGAGAGTCTCGTCGCGCTGCGCGATCGGCGTGAAGCGGTGATCTCCCGGTTGCCGACGCCTAACCGTCACGTCTGCCGGTAGCGTCGTCGCGATCGACGATCCGGGACGGCTCGCGATGAAGAAGCAGCGCGTGATCATGAGCTCGGTCGAGCGCCGTGGCCGGTGGACCGCGCCGAAGCACACCGACCTCCGCGTGTTCGGGGGCAACGCCGAGCTCGATTTTCGCGAGGCTTCGCTCGCGGCCGGCGTCACGACGATCGACGTGCGGGTCACGATGGGCAACCTCGAGCTCATCCTCCCGCCGGAGCTCGCGATCGATGTCGACGTGTCGTCGCTGATGGGCTCGGTCGAAGAGCGCCACCGCCTGCCGGTCGATCCGGATCCGGGCCGACCGATGTTGCGCGTCACCGGCCGGGTTCTCATGGGCAACCTCGAGATCTCGACGCTCCTCCGCGGCGAGACCGAGGGCGACGGCCGGCGCCGCGAGCGCAAAGAACGCCGCGACAAGCGCCGCGCGTTGCGCGCTGCGGACCGTCGAGCGTTACCACCCGGCGACATGTAGGCGGCGCGGTCGCATTAGCAACGTACGGTCTGCTAAGCTTTTTGCGTGCCCATCCCGGGGGGTCAAGCTCAGCCGCGCCTGGGCCGCTACGAGCTATTAGCGAGGCTCGCGACCGGCGGTATGGGCGAGATTTTCCTCGCGCGGCTCGAGGGCGCGGCCGGGTTCGAGAAGCTCTACGTCGTCAAGCGGATCCTGCCGCACCTCGCGGACGACGCGCGGTTCCGTCAGATGTTGATCTCCGAGGCGCAGATCGCCGCGAAGATGGCGCACGCGAACATCTGCCAGGTCTACGAGCTCGGTGAAACCGCGGGCCAGCTCTACATCGTGATGGAGTACCTCGAGGGCGTCACGTTGCTGCCGCTGCTCCGGCGCGCGTCGAAGCAACAGGCGCACCTCGAGTTCGGCTTCGTCGCGGCGGTCGTGACCCAGACGTGCGATGCGCTGCACTACGCGCACGAGCTCAAGCATCGCGACGGCGAGATGCTCGGGCTCGTCCATCGCGACGTGACGCCAGCGAACATCTTCTTGACCGACTCGGGCGTCGCCAAGGTGCTCGACTTCGGGATCGCGAAGGCGCGCGGCGCCTCCGCGAAGACCGAGGATGGCGCGGTCAAAGGCAAGTACGCGTACATGGCGCCGGAGCAACTGCGCGGCGGTGCGATCGATCGCCGCGTCGATCTGTTCGCGCTCGGGGTCGTCATGTACGAGATGGTCGCGTTGCGCCGGTTGTTCCAGCGCAAGACCGACTACCTGACGTTCCGCGCGGTGATGGA
>JBDUAS010000578.1:0-2161 GCA_040004535.1 Deltaproteobacteria bacterium | reverse complement strand
TCAAGCACGCGCTGCGCAACGCGCTCGGTCCGCTCGTCACGCTGATCGGCCTCGACCTCGGCGTGTTGCTCGGCGGCGCGGTCGTGACCGAGTTCATCTTCGCGTGGCCCGGGCTTGGCCGCGAGCTGTTGCTGGCAACGTTAGAGCTCGACATTCCTCTCATCCTCGGCGTCGTACTCGTGGCCGCGATCGCGATCGCTTTCGCCAATCTCCTGGTAGATCTCGTGTACCTGTGGCTCGACCCGCGCCTGCGTGACCAATGACCAAGAAGCTCCCCACGCAAGTCTGGCTGCTCGGCGGTGTGTCGTTCTTCGCGGACGTCTCCGGCGAGATGATCTATCCGCTCCTCCCGCTGTTCATCGTCGCGGTGCTCCACGCCTCGGCGACCGAGATGGGTTGGATCGAGGGCGTCGCGCAGGGCACGGTCGCGCTCGTCACCGCATGGGCCGGCATCCGCAGCGATCGGTTTCGCAAGCGCGTTCCATGGGTGCGCTGGGGCTACAGCCTCCCGGTGGTCGGCAAGACGATCCTCGTGTTCGCGACCGCGTGGCCGTTCGTGTTGCTCGGGCGTACCGTCGATCGCCTCGGCAAGGGCTTCCGCGGCAGCCCGCGCGACGCGCTGATCGCGGACGTCGTCGACGAGGATCAACGCGGCCGCGCTTACGGCCTCGATCGCGCGCTCGACACCGCGGGCGCGCTCGTCGGCGTCGTCACCGCCGCGCTGCTCTTGTACTGGCTGTCCGGCACGCCGAACGGCACCGGCGCCGCATCGACCGATCCGCGCCCGTACCGGATCATCTTCGCGATCGCCGCGGTGATGGGCGTGTGCTCGGCGGCACTGACGTTCATCGTCAAGGATCCGGTCGAGGCCGCAGCGGCCAAAGACGCACCGGCACCGGCCGCGCTCGCCTTGCCGGCGGCGTACTGGAAGGTGTTCGCGATCCTGATCCTGTTCTCGATCGCGAACTCGAGCGACACGTTCCTGTTGCTGCGCGCGCAGAACGTCGGGCTGTCGGCGTGGGCGGTGGTCGCCGCGTACGCGATGTACAACGTGCTCTACGCCGCGATCTCGTATCCCGCGGGCGTGCTCAGCGATCGCTGGGGCCGCTGGCGCGTGATCGCGATCGGCTGGGTGCTCTATGCCGGCGTCTACGCGGGCTTCGCGCTCGCGAATGCGACGACGATCTGGCCGCTGTTCTGCGTCTACGGCATCTACATGGCGCTCACCGACGGTGTCGGCAAGGCGTTGATCGCCGACGTCGCGCCGAAAGCCCACCGCGGCCGCGCGATGGGCCTCTTCTATCTCGGCACCGGCATCACGACGATCGCGTCGAGCGTGATTGCCGGCCTCTTGTGGGACCGGATCTCGCCGAGCGCACCGTTCTGGCTCGGCGCCGGGACGGCCGTCGCGGCGCTTCTCGTACTCGCCATCGCGCGCCCGCGTCGCACCGTTTGACTCCACAACGCGCGCGGGTTCGGGCATCCTCGACGCATGCGGCTCGTGGCGTGCATGGTGGCGATCACCTCGCTAGGCAGCTCGCTCGCCGGTGCTCAGCCCGCGCTCTCGCTCTCGCCTCCGGGCGCGACGCTGCCGATCGCGCCGCGCTCCACCGCGCCGGACATCGATAGCAGCACGGTCACCGGCCAGGTGTTGCTCGGCGGAGTGCTCGGGCTCGGCGGCTTGCTCGCCGGTGGGTACTTGGTGTTCATGGCGTGCGGCACGCAGAACTGCAGCAACGAGGACGGCACCGTCGTCCCCGTGATCATCGGTGCATATGCGGGCGGCTCGCTCGGGATCGCCACGGGCGCGTACCTCGTCGGTAATAACGCCACGGCGGAAGGCTCGTTCGGCGCTGCGTTCGGCGGTGCCCTCCTCGGCGGGGGCGCGGGCTTCGGCGCCGCAGCGATCGTCGACAAGATGTTCGGCCACGATCACGAGGACGCCAGTGAACTGCTCGAGACCACCGCCGTCCTCGGTGGATGGATCGGCGGCAGCCTCGTCGGATACTACATGACCCGCCACTGCAAGCCGTCCGGCTTGGCCGACGTGCGCCCGACGCTGCGCGCCGATTCGCACGGCATGGCGTTCGGCATCGGCGCGTCGTTCTAGCTAGAGCTTGCCCGGAAATTCGGTCAGCGAAAACCGGCGCGGGGCGAGGCG
>JBDUAS010000577.1:0-2165 GCA_040004535.1 Deltaproteobacteria bacterium | reverse complement strand
TGATCCGTCGTTTTCCCGGCCGTCGCAATGCGAGCGCGGCCTTCACCCATCTCGCCGCGTAGAGGAGACCGCCATGGCCAAGAAGAAGACCAAGTCCAAGAAGCATCCGTACCGCAACGCCGCGCCGCGTGCCGCAACGCCGCACGCACCGCGTGCGGATAGGCCCGGCGAGGAGACCTCGCTGCATCGGCTCGGCTACACCGCGGCCGGCGCGGCCGGGACCGCGCTCATCGGTTCGTTCCTCGCGCGCGAGGGCTGGGCACCGAAGACGATCGCGACGGCGCTCGCAGCCGTCGGCGCGGGACTCGCGTGGAAAGGAGACGAGTCGACGATCCGCAGTGTCGGTGCGGGCGCGATGTCGGCCGCGGGTAGCCAGCTCGCGCTGATGATCATCGACGACCGCGAGCACAAGAGCGCCACGGCGCCGCCGCCGACCGCGGCGGGGAAGAAGCCTGCCAACGCGGGCGAGTTGCCACCGGGCTCGCTCGAGGGAGCGTTCGAGCGCGCGAAGGCGCGGCTCGTGTTGTCGGCTGGCGAGTCGATGGACGCGGCGTAGTCACCGAGATCGGGGGTCGGGGTCGCGCGAGCGACGAAGCGTGACCCACACCAAGAAGGAGATCATATGGACGAGTACGGAGAGATTCAGTTCGTCGAGCGGAACGCGAACGAGAACGATCATCGCCGGCCGGGCAACCGCCCGAGCGGACGGACGTTCGTCGCGCAGCCGCAGCATCGGTATCCGCAGCAGTACGGGCAGCCGCAGCCGCAGGTGATCTACGCCAGTGCCCCGGGCATGGGCATGGGCATCGGTGGCAGCAGCGTGTTCGGCCGGATGAGCACGGGCCAGGTCATCGACATGGTGGCGCAGATCTTCGCGGCATTGATGCCGCTGCCGGCGCAGCCGGTGGCGACCAAGGACGCGAACACGGACGTCGGTAACCTGATCCTGTTCCAGGGCTCGCTCGCGCAGTACGCGAAGCGGGACGAGCAGATCCGGACGCTCGGGAACCTCGTCACCAAGCTGGTGGGCTAACCGTCATGGCGACGCCCACCTACGATGGGACGGGACAGCCCGCCGCGAATAGCGGCTGGCTCTCGGGCGTGGGCTCGTGGTTCGGCGCATCTGCGCCGAGCTACGCGTCCGCTCCGGTCAAGCCTGCGGTGAGCGCGAGCGCGCCGCCGGCAACGGGAACGCCCGGTGCGATGCCGGCTGTCGGCGTCGTTGCATCGTGCGACCCCGATCGAATCACGCTCGTGATTCCGAGGGAGCTGATCGAGACGCAGCAGCTTGCTGCGTATGCGTCGCAGGACGGGGACGTCTCGTCGTGCGACGCCGAGAGGATCACTCTCGTGATCCCGCGGTCGTTGCTCCAGTCGCAGACGTAGCAATCGAGTAGCAGCAGAAGGCACAGCGACTTCAACCAAACGGGTTCACGCACAGTCGCTCGTGCGACCCCGGCCCCCCGATCTCTTTTGTTTTCCGTGGAGGCTTTCATGTCGTCAAACATCTACAGCTGGATCGATGGTCACCTCGCGCTGCGCCAACGTGCCTACGAGACGCGCGGTGGAATCGAGCTCGATGACGGCTCGCACTGGCCGCGTACGACCGGCGCCGATGTCATCGCGATCGCCGCGCTCGTCGATCCGTCGGTGCGTGCGAATGGCACCCCGGGCATCTTGCGTCGGTGGCGCGCGGCGCTCGCGGATCTCCAGCGCGAGGCGCTGCCGGCGCCGCACGAAATCTATTCCGAGAACCGATCGTTTTGGTCGACGCTGGAAACCGTCGTGGTGTTCCTCGACGACGTGACGATCACGCCGCCCGACCCCGCGCTCTGGGGCGCGTTGCTCGGCGAGCTGAGCGCATATCGTAACGTCGGCCCGAGCAGCGATGGGCCGATCGCGCACTTCGACAATATCAAGACCTATGACGAGCTCTACAACGCGCAGCTGAAGTTCCTGAAGGGCAAGCGCGGCACCGACTCGTTCGAGCAGCCACCGGGCCACACCGGCGGCAAGCGCGACATCCCGCGCACAACCAACGCGGATGTGCTCCAGCTCGCGACCTACTGGGCGACGCAGCTCGCGGACGTCAAGCACGTGTTCGGGCACAACGGCGTCGTCGCGCGATGGACGCCGGTGCTCGCCGACGTCGACAAGCTCGCGAA
>JBDUAS010000576.1:0-2179 GCA_040004535.1 Deltaproteobacteria bacterium | reverse complement strand
CGCGGCGAGTCCTGGAAGCAGAAGCACGCGACGTCGTAGCCGAGCTCGGCGAGCGAGGCGGCGGCGCTGCCACCGGCGAGGCCGCTGCCGACGACGATGACCTTGTACTTGCGCTTGTTCGCCGGGCTCACCAGCTTCATGTCGAACTTCGTGCGCGACCACGCAGTGTCGATCGGCCCGGTCGGGCTTCGCGATTCCAACTTCACTTGATCACTCCTGCGAGCACCGCGGTGGGCGGGATCATGTAACCGAGGAACAACACCCAACCGACCACGGGACCGACCTTGTCGATCGGATATTTCGGATGGCGCCAGCCCAGCGTCTGCAGCCACGACGACGCGCCGTGACCGAGGTGGAGGCACAAGAGGATCATGCCGACGAGGTAGATCACGTAGATCGCCACGTTCTGGAACCCGGCGACGTACATGCCGTACGCATCCCAGCGCTCGAGCGGATCGACCGCGTGGTCGAGCACGTGGAAGCTCGACGGCTGGACCTGGCCGAGCGTGAAGTGGAAGATGTGAAACGCGAGGAACACGAACACGAACAGGCCGGTCCAGATCATCGTGCGCGCGGCGGCGCTCGTGACGACCGGCGTGAACTTCGCGTAGCCGACCGGGCGAGCGGCGCGGTTGCGCGCGCTGACCGTGATGCCGGCGACCAGGTGGACCAACAGGAACGCGAGCAGACCCGCGCGGACCGGCCACTTCACTTCCCACAGCTCCTGTAGGAAGTGCGCGTACGAGTTGTACATGTTCGGGCCGCCGAACATCTGCAGGTGACCGAGCATGTGAACGATCGCGAACAGCACCAGGAACAGGCCGGTCACGGCCATCACCTGTTTCGCGCCGATCGACGAGCGGGAATAGCGTGCGAACCACGTCACGATGGTGGGATGCCACCACATCTCGCAGGGTTGCGAAACCGCTCGGGGAGGTGATTTCGGGGATCTCGTGAACGCGCGTCCCGACGCGCCGTCTTCAAGGGTGTGTGGGACTTCTTCGGACGCTTGTTCACGCGCCGCGCGACGTGCGTGGCGCCGCCACTCCCCGCGCCCGTCGCGAGCATCGGCCGCAACGCGAGCCCAGCTGCGCTGGCGCACCTGATCGAGCTGTTCCCGGACCACCGCACGATCGGCGTCGTCGACGAGCACCGTGCGTTGATCGCGGTGCTCGAGGTCGCGCCGACGAAGCGCCGGCTCGCGCTACGTCAGGTTCAGACCGTCGCAGAGCTGATCTGATCGAACGTCTTCAGATCGGGTCGATACGACGCATGAACGTTACTTCTGCTGTGCGTGAGCCGCGAGCACGTCGGCGACGCACAGCGTGAGCTTGCGCGCGGTCGGGATGTGGAGGAACTCGTTCGGACCGTGCGCGTTCGAGCCAGGTCCGAGCACGCCGGTGATGCAAAACTGGGCCTTCGGGAACTTGTCGCCGAGCATCTGCATGAACGGGATCGTGCCGCCTTCGCCCATGAACATGGAGGGCTTGCCGAAGTAGGCCTGCGAGCCCGCCTGCAGCGTCTCCTCGAGCCACGGCGCCATCTCGGGCGCATCCCAACCGGCGTTCGCGCCGATATCGGTGAACGAGACCTTCGCGCCGTACGGCGGATCCTTCTCGAGACAGGCCTTCACCGCGGCGGCCGCCGCCTTCGCGTCGACGCGCGGCGGGATCCGGATCGACAGCTTGAGGTTCGTGAACGGACGCGACACGTTGCCGGCGTTGCCGATCGGCGGCCAGCCGTCGGCGCCGGTGATCGCGAGGCCCGGGCGCCACGTGCGGTTGAGGATCAGCTCGACGTTGTCCTTCGACACCGGCTGGGCGGCGCCGTTGAACGGGAACTTGTTCCAGACCTCGTCGCCGATCACCTGGGCGGTCTTCTCGGCCTGCGCGATCCGAGCGCGCGGGATCTGGGTCGCGAGTGCTTCGAGCTTGATCTGGCCGGTGTGCGAGTCCTCGAGCCGGTCGAGCAACATGCGGATCACGCGCTCGCTGCCGGGGACGACACCGGTGCCGTCGCCGGAGTGGACGCCTTCGGTCAGCAGCGAGACCTCGAGGTTGCCGATCACGAGGCCGCGGAGCGACGTCGTCGACCACAGCTGATCGTAGTTCGCGCAACCCGAGTCGAGACAGACGACGAGCGAGAGCTCGCCGATCCGGTTCTTCAGGTGATCGATGTA
>JBDUAS010000575.1:0-2184 GCA_040004535.1 Deltaproteobacteria bacterium | reverse complement strand
TCTCGACGAGACAACGCTGCCGCTCAGCATAACGAGCTACTGCACATAACGACGCAATTCGGATTTTTAGCTGGGAGGCGCAGGCGCTGCGGCGGCTCGCAGGTCTCGACCTTCGGCCCGTCGTTGTCGTCGCCGTCGTCATCCTTCTGCGGGAGGCCACGGATGTAGTGGATGAGACTCTCGGTGGTCCGGTGCTTCGCGGCCAGCTCGACGATGACCGGATCCCGCGTTGCCACGACCTCGGCCACAAGCTCGGTGATCGAGCCGAGACACTTGTAGTCGTTGAACGGAAGGCCAATCACGACGCGCCTCCGGTCTTCGCCTTGCCGGCGATGAGGTCGCGGATGACCACGACGGCTTCGGGAACGCTGTGCGTGCTCAGCTTGTCGAACCAACCGCGGAGGTCCGCGGGGCTCAATTCCTTCGCGACCTCCTGGACGAACGCGACCTCGGCGGGTTCGAGCGCCGACTGGATCGCGATCACGTGTGCCATCGCGGCGGGCGCCAGCGGAGGGACGTCGACCACCTCGGCCGCGGGAAGCGTGGTTGCGAGCGTGGCGCGAGCCCGTGCGGGCTTGTCGCTCGCGGCGTGAGCCGCCACCGTGGTGTCGCCGGTCGGCTTCGCCTTGCGCCAGTCGAACATCGCGGCCAGGCCGGGCAGCTTCATCTTGCCGCTCATGAGATTCGTCACGAGCATCGGGACGATCTGCGCGACGAGCGCGTTCAGGTCGAAGCCCAGCGGCGCGGCGATCGCGAGCTCGTCGCTCTCGTCCTCTCCGTCGTCCTCGTCACCGGCCTCGATCTGGCGCGGCTTGCGCGAGGGCAGCCCGGCGCCGTCGGCGGCGCGCAGTAGCTCCGCCGCCGCGTGCATCATCTCGGGAAACCGATCGATCACGGACTTCGCCAGCTCGGTGTTGAGCTTCATCGCCTCGCGGACCGTGTCGTCACTGTGGCTACCGGTCGCGACGATTGCCGCGGACTCCATACGGTCGACCTTGACGACGTGCACGTAAGCCGGCGGCACGTTCTCGACACACTTCCCATCGTCGTTGATCGGATCGAGCCGGTACTTCCCGGTGGTCCCCACCGCCTCGCGAAGCTCGTCGATGTCGGCCTCGATGCCGACCGTGAGCGGCCGCCCGTCCTGCCCGTACACGAGCTCGGGTGCGCCACGCGGCTTCATGCGCCGCACGCGCCACCCGGTCACGGTGGCCGGAATCTCGAAGCTCTCACCGCTCGCGTTGAATGCCAGCTCGCTCATTTTGATCATGCCTCCTGATCAGTAATGACGGCCAAGAGGGCTCGCGTTCCGGACTGGCATGCGATTGCGCCGCGCACGGGATCGAGCGCGTGCGATCGATCTCGAAGACGCGCCAAGTTCGCGACGCGGCGATCAACGACTCGATCGAATCGAGCGCGCGCGCGATCGACAGCGCGTAAGTATGGCCACGAGTACTCTTGGACCCGGCGCCCCGCGGTCCAAGTGCATGACTGCTCGATCAAGTTGCGTGGATCGGATCGCAGGAGAAGGCCGGCGAATGCTCCAAACAATGGGCGATCGAGCGCTCAAAGATTGGCGCGAGGATTCTCGCGCCGGAGAAATCTCGCCCGTCGAGACCGCGTCAAAACCCGTGCGCGACATGCCCGTTTCAGGGCCCGCACGATGTTTCTCGCTAGGCCGCTGCACGACTGCAGCCGGTGGAGACTGCAACGGTGCGCAGCTTCGACGGAAGAACGACGTCAGCGTGCCAACCAGCACCGCGCCGCTGCGTCGTGACCCGTTGATCCGGTACGATTGGACACCGACATGACAGACAAGTTTCGCTTCGAAGGCCTCACGCTCACGGTCGACAGCGTCGAGCGGTCGCTCACGTTCTACAATGGCAAGCTCGGCCTCACCGTCGAGTGGAACGCGGCGCCGGCGTTCGCGATGCTCCGCGTCCCCGGTGCCGGTGGCGGTACGATCGGGCTCTTGTCGGTCGCAGAGGCTCGTAAGGAGGGCGTCGCCGACTCCAGCCCCGAGCAAAAGCGCGGCATCCACGTCGAGCTCAGCACCGACGACCTCGACGGTCTCCACGTCGAGCTCGTGGCCCGCGGCGTCGTCTTCCACCAGCCGCCCCATGACGAGCCCTGGGAACGCTCGATGACCGCCCTCGATCCCGACGGATACTCCGTCGAGTTCGC
>JBDUAS010000574.1:0-2188 GCA_040004535.1 Deltaproteobacteria bacterium | reverse complement strand
GGCAAGTCGCTCAAATAACAAAGCCCAGCAAGAAGCTGGGCTCGTCACACGCTCGATATCTCGTGACCTCTATAAGTGTCGCATCAATTGCGATCCGGAATGAGTACCGGCGGCGTATCGAGTCAGTTTGAAGTCAGCTCAAGCGTTGGGTCTTTTGCCATTCGTCGATGGTGCTGGTGCGGAGGTACGGGCCGCTGCTGGAACACTCGGTTTCACCGGCTCGTCTGCTTTGTTCGTCGTCGGTAAAACGTGCTCTGGCGCCACATCTACGCCGATCCGACGGATGTTGTGATGAGCGAGTACCTTCGCTTCGATCGAGTTGTACGTCTCGGGGTGATCGATCAAGAACTGCTTCGCGTTCTCGCGACCCTGTCCGATGCGCTCTCCATTAAAGGAGAACCACGCGCCACTCTTGTCGACGATATTGGCTTCGGACGCGAGGTCGACGAGATCTCCCTCTCGCGAAATACCTTGTCCGTACAGGATGTCGAACTCGACCTCCTTGAACGGCGGCGCCATCTTGTTCTTCACGACCTTCACGCGGGTCCGGTTACCGATCACGTCCTCGTCCTTCTTCAACGCGCCGACGCGGCGGATGTCGAGGCGGACCGAGGCGTAGAACTTGAGCGCGTTGCCGCCGGTGGTGGTCTCCGGCGAGCCGAACATGACGCCGATCTTCATGCGGATCTGGTTGATGAAGATGACCATCGTGCGCGACTTCGAGATCGCGGCGGTCAGCTTGCGGAGCGCCTGGCTCATCAACCGGGCCTGGAGACCGACGTGGGTGTCGCCCATCTCGCCCTCGAGCTCGGCCTTCGGCGTCAGCGCCGCGACCGAGTCGATGACGACGACATCGATCGCGTTCGAGCGCACGAGCATGTCGGCGATCTCGAGCGCCTGCTCGCCGAAGTCCGGCTGGCTGACGAGCAGCTCCTCGGTCTTCACGCCGAGCTTCTTCGCGTAGGCGACGTCGAGCGCGTGCTCGGCGTCGATGAACGCGCACACGCCGCCGCGCTTTTGCGCCTCGGCGACGATGTGGAGCGTCAACGTCGTCTTACCGGACGACTCCGGTCCGTAGATCTCGACGATGCGGCCGCGCGGCAAGCCGCCGATGCCGAGCGCGATGTCGAGGCCCAGCGAGCCGGACGGGACCACGCTGACCTCGCGATCGATCGGGTCCTTGCCCAGCTTCATGATCGCGCCCTTGCCGAACTGCTTGTCGATCGCGGCGAGTGCGAGATCGATGGCCTTGTCGCGGGCTTGGCTGGTGGCGTTCTCTACACGGTGTGTCGGCGCAGACTTCTCGGTCGTTTCCTTCATCGGTGCTCCCTTTGTCGTCGTTATCTGGCCTTGTCCCGTGGCCAGCCATCATCGGTTTCGTCCCCCAGCTCTAGCGCTCCCGTCTGACGTTTTTCGGACAAAACCGGCGTTTTGAAGCCGATTTTCGAAATCTCCGAGTACACGGAACCAGACGATTTCGCTTCGCTTTCGAACAGGGTAACGCCCTCGATTCGGGTGTCACTGAACATTTGTTCCGACATGGGTAACACGACCTCTTTTAGAGATCTAGTTTCCCGGGTCCTTCCGAGCGTCACGTGCGCATGAAAGGTCCGAGGCTCGGCCGCGAACCCGATCCCGGTCGTCGCCACCTCGATCGTCGCGGCCAGCGCCGCGAGCGCGCCGGTCGGCTCGTCGATGCCGGCCCACAGCACGCTCGCCTTGTCGAGCGAGGGAAACGCACCGAGCCGCGCCGTCCGCAGCTTGAACGGCGCCAGGCCCGCGACGACTCCTGCGAGCCGATCCTCGAGCGCGGGGACGAGCTCGGGTTGCGCCCAGCCGAGGAACTTCAGCGTGACGTGATAGTTCGCGGGCGCGACCCACTTGATGTCGATGTTCGCGTCGCGCGCGCGCCGGGCGAGCTGCTCGGCGCAGTGAGCGAGCGCATTCGCGGTCTGGACCGACACGCGCACGCCGACGAACAGCCGTTTGGGTTCCGCCATCGTCTGCGATCTATGCCTTAAATCGCGTCGCCGATCAGCTTCAGCGCCCACCACGCGCTGAGCGTGCGGACTTGATCGCGCGTGCCCGGCCAGCGGAGCTGCTTCGTGGCGATCCCGGTAGGCGCGGCGAGCGCGAGCCACACCGTGCCGACCGGCTTCTCGAGTGTACCGCCGTCGGGGCCGGCGAT
>JBDUAS010000326.1:0-7298 GCA_040004535.1 Deltaproteobacteria bacterium | reverse complement strand
CCGTCGGCGATCGAGCCGTTGCCGCGCACGCGGACGCCGTCGGCGATCGAGCCGTCGAGGGTGCCGCTCCGCCCGGACCCGGCGCCGACGCTGCCGGCGCGGACGGCGCCGGTGACCTCGACCTCGAAGACACAACCGAGGCCGGTCCAGCAGCCGCCCCCCGACGACACGCACGAGACCCAGCCGATGGCCGCCCAGCCGATGCCGCGACTCGGCGACACGTTCCGCGCGCAACCACCGCCCGCGGGGCCGCCGCCGATGCTTCCGGTGACGACCTCACTGTTGCGGCCCGCCGACGATTCCGACGAGGGTCGGCCGACGCCGAATCTGCCGGTCGCGCGGGCGCCGCTGCGTCCTTCCGATAAGGGGCCCTCGACGATGAAGGCACAACCGCCGCCGATCGCGCGGCCGCGTCCGTCGGTGCCACAGCCCGCGCGAGACGCTGGTTCGTCGGGCGTGCGTGCCGTGCCGCGACCTGCACGCGACACCGGAACGGCCGGCGTGACCGGGACGCATCGTCCGGCACCACCGACCGGCGCGCCGCGTCCCATGCGCGAGACCGGCGCACCGCACGCGCGTGGCCTCCCACGCGACACCGGCGGCCCCGAGACGCGCGTCGACAACTTGCCGCCCGCGCCGGAGCCCGGCGCCGATCAGTTGCCGCCGCCGCCGGCGGTGTCGCCTCGTGTCCCGAGTGCGATTCCGCGCACGCCGTCGTACTCCGACGAGATCGTCTCCGAGCTCGATACGCGCGAACGCCCGCGCTTGTCGTCCGAGGACATCGACAGGATCGCGTCGCCGCCACCGACCGTGCCGACGGAGCAGATCGTGCTCGACGACGATCAGGTGACGCCGCCGCCGCAGACGCAGTGGAACGAGCGCCGAGCGCGCTCGGGCGGTCCGCCGATCCGCGACACGCCGATGGATCCGCAGACGGACATCCAAACGTCGCTCGCGCACGGTGGCGCGCGCGACACCAGCCTCGACATGCACACCGAGGCCGGCACCGACGTCCAGCGCATGGGACGCGAGCTGGGACGCGACACGCGCCGCGACGACGCCGCCGAGCCGCCCGAGGACGAGCGCACCGCGCCACGCGAGCTCGTGGCACCCGAGCCGGTCGCGAACGCGTTCTTCCTGTCCATTCCACTCAACCGCCGCGAAGCGGCGCTGACCCGTTGCATCAAGCGCGTCGTGCGCGCGGGCCAGACCGTGATCCGTCAGGGCGAGACCTCGCATCCGCTTTATCTGGTCGTGAGCGGCCAGCTCGAGCTGCGGGTCGAGCGCGCGAATGGAACGCTCGCGAAGATCGACGAGATCGACGCCGGCCAGTTCATCGGCGAAGGCTCGCTGCTCGCGCGGTCGCCGGCGATCGCGCACGTGATCGCGAGCGCGACCAGTGAGCTGCTCGCGTTGCCGCCGCACGCGTTGTTCGAGCTCGCCGGCGCGTATCCCGCGCTCTGGGCCGCGCTCAAAGACAGCGCCGAGCGCCGCGCGCGCGCGTACGAGAAGCTGCTCCGCGGCTAGCCGCGCTTCGCGCGAAGGATGCGCTCGAGCGCGTCACCGGCAGCGCGACTCGCGAGCGCGAGCTGATCATCGAACGTGTGGCGCATCCGGTGCTCGCCGAACAACACGCCAACGACGCGCTCGCGCACCGTGATCGGCACGAGCAGGATCTCCGGGGGGCACACGCCGAGAATCGCCTCGAGATAGTTCCGACTGATCTGATCGTGCATCGGGCCGCGATAGGGCAGGCGTGTGCCGACCACATCGCCAAGCGTCGACGGCCGGTCGAGCTTGATCGTCTGCCACGGCAGCGGCACCACGTTCGGCGTGATCGAGAACAGAGAGAGCTCGTTGCTGCGCACCGCGAAGAACCCGGCGCGCCGGTGGGTCTCTGCGAGGTGCGCGATCATCACGGCGACGACCTCGTCGCGATTCTCCGCATGCTCGAGATCGCGGATCAACGTCAGCACGCGCATCGTCGCTTGCTCGAGCGCGCGGGCCACGCCGGCCTCGGTCGTGCTGTGCGCACGCACGTGCTCCGGCGGCGACGGCGGTGCGACCATCAGCGGCTGCGAATCGATATCGGGCAGCGGGATGATGCCGCTGCGCGGTCCATCGATCCCTGGGATCGAGCCGAGGAACGGCGGTGGAATCGTCGTGCCCGGCGCACCCCACTCGGCATCGTCGTCGTCATAGCTCGACGCGATCGACGGCATCACCATCGTGGGCTTGCCGTGGTGAACGTCCGGAATCGCGTCGTCGTGCTCGTCGTGCTCGTCGTGCGCCGACGGTGCAGGCTTGACGTTCGACAGCTCGACGCGGCCACTCGGCGGTGGCACCGGCGAGGCTGCACCGGGCCTCGGCGGCAACGCGATCGGGCTGGTGTCGTCGTGCGCGAGCGGCGCAGGCGGGGCGGCGATCTGGTCGGAGCTGACCTCCTCGGCGTCCGGAACGAGAAACGTATCGACGCGGGTCGGATCCGCATCGATCGCCCGATCGATCGCCTCGGCGACCTTCGCGTGCTCGCCGGTGATGTCGTCCTCGAGCTGCGCCGGCATCGCCTCGACGGTGTCGTGCTTCGCACGCGGCGTGCCGACGACGCCGATGCCGACGGAGGTCCGCCGTTCGGCGCGCTTGGCAACGACGGCAATCGACTTGATCGGTTTGCGCGGTAGCTCGACGACGACGTCGCCGTCGACCGGCTCGGCATCCGCCGGCTTCGTGAGCGGCGGATCGCTCGGTCGCTTGCGATCGAGCAGGATCGGCGCCGATGGCTCGTCTTCGATCCGTGCCGGCCGCAGCGACTCGTGGATCATCACAGGCGCGGAGTCATCGTTGTCCGCTTCGACCCGGATGTCCGAGCGGGTGCGCGACACCGCGATCTCGCCGGACACCTCGCGCAAACCGGTCGCGAGCGAAATCTCGCCGCTCGCTTCGCGCGCGTGCTCCATCGCGGAGACCTTCGACGGCGAGACGTACGCGGGGACGGCGGAGTCGTCGAGTGATTCGTCGATCACGATGCTCGGGCCCGAGCCGATCTCGCGATCGATTCCCGACTTGAGGTCGACCTCGCCGGCGCGCGCGGCGAGCTCCGGCGGGTCCGGATCGGCGGGTCGCCGGCGCTGCGGCGGAGCAGGCTTCGCACGGCCGGTGTCTTCGTCCTCACCGTAGCTCGCGACCATCGGCCCCGATTGCTCCGACCCGGCCTCGATCGTGATCTCTTCGTCGTCAGCGTCGTCAGCGTCGTCCGCGTCGTCCGCGTCGTCCGCGTCGTCCGCGTCGTTCGCGTCGTCCGTGCCGGTGGCGGAGGCACGGTCAGGTGCTTCGTCGGCCTCCATCGTGATCACCGGCCCGGAGTCGTCCGGCATCGGAGGCTTCACCGACTGCGCCCGCCGCTGCACGCGGATCTCACCCGAGACGCTGCGCGGGCGCGGCGCCTTCATGCTCCCGCCGGCGCCTTCGCCGTCAACCTCGGCTTCATCCTCGTCGCCCACGCCGTTGACCGCGGGTGGGGCCGGCTCGTCGACATCGACGATCACCTTCGCATCGGGCTCGACGTGGGCCTCGCCCGGCACGAGCCCGCGATGTCGCATCGCCTGGACCTCGCCGGTGATCCCGCGCTGCCGGTGCGGCCGTGACACGGGTTCTGGTGCCGGCTCGCCCTCGGGTCGAAGCAAGCGCTGGCCAAGGTTCGTGACGTGGCCATAGTAGTGCGCGAGGCACCACGCGATCTGCATCTGCGTCGCGACCGCGCGCACCACGTACGCGCCGGTGAAGAACGCGATCTCGTCGACCGCATGGCGATCCGATGGATCGCTCATCGCGACCGTGAGGTTGTTCTCTTCGTCGATCGATACCGGCACGACGCGGAGCTCGATCGCCATGTCGTTCGGGATCAGGCCGATGACCTTGATCGGCAGCCGGGCCAGCGTGTTCGGGTTGACCTGCGGAACCAGCAGCCGGGTCTTGTAGAAGTCCGTCAGCACGTCATCGGTCAGGACGCCGCCGGCGACGAGCTGCTCGCCCACCGTGCCGCCAATCTCGGTGACGCGCGCGCGCGCGTCGTCCAGGGCACTGGAGGTGACCAGCCCCGACCGAACCAGGAGCGCCCCCGCATCGTCGGCCACTTTGGTGTGTAATCATATGTCCGCACGGGCTCGCTCATGTCAACGAACCGGCGGATCTACCTCGACTTCAACGCCACAAGCCCGCTGCATCCCGCCGCCCGAGCGGCCTTGACCGACGCCCTGGACGCGATCGGCAACCCGTCGTCCATCCATGACGAGGGCCGGCGGATGCGTGCGCGCATCAGTCGGGCCCGCAGGCAGGTCGCGGCGCTGCTCGGCCGGCCCGCCGAGGAGGTCGTGTTCACGAGCGGCGGCACCGAAGGCAATGTCCTGGGCGTGGCGGCGCTCGCCCGGATCGCCGAGCGGCTCGGCAAGCCAAGGATCGTCGCGACCACCGCGATCGAGCATCCGTCGCTCCGCGGTGCGATCGCGGCACTGGTCGGGTGGCGCGTCACCACGCTGGACGATCCCGACGCCAGCGTCGCCGCGTTTGCGGCGGTCAACCACGAGCTCGGCACCGTCGAGCCGCGCGCGTTCACGCCCGAGCTGCGGGACCGCCACGTGCTCGTCCACGTCGACGCGGTTCAGGCCGCCGGCAAGCTCGATCTCTCGACCCTGCGCGCCGACACGATCGCGATCTCCGGGCACAAGATCGGCGCGCCTCAGGGCATCGGTGCGCTCGCGCTCGCCGACGACACCGGGCTGCCGCTCGTCGAGGCAGGCCACCAGGAGCGAGGCCGCCGGCCGGGCACCGAGAACACGCTCGGGATCGTGGCGTTTGGAGCCGCCGCGGCAGGGATCGAGCTCGCGCGGTGGCCCGCGATCGCCGAGCTCGGTGTGACGCTCGAGCGCGGCCTCATCGGTCTCGGCGCCCGGATCCACGGCGCGGATCACCCGCGCACGGGTGGCACGATCAACGCGGCGTTCCCCGGCGCGCTCGGCGAATCGATCGTGATCGGGCTCGATCTCGTGGGCATCGCGGTGTCGACCGGCGCGGCGTGCACGAGCGGCAGCATCGAGCCATCGCCGGTGTTGCTAGGGCTCGGCATGGCGCCCGCCGAAGCGCGCGAAGCGGTGCGGTTCTCGCTTGGCACCACAACGACAGCGCAGGAGATCGCCGAGGTCCTCCGCGCGCTGCCCGCGATCGTCGATCGCGCTCGCCAACACCGGTAAATGTCAAGGGTTTATCCCCCCCGGACTGGGCCGACAGGCAGGTTGACGGGTGCAAACCCAGCGCGGTAAGCCCTCCACATGCGCGACGTCGTCATCGTCGGTGCGGCCCGCACCGCTATTGGAAGTTTTCTCGGCTCTCTCAGCGCGGTTCCAGCGCCCAAGCTCGGCGCGGCTGCGATCAAAGCAGCGGTCGAACGCGCCGGCCTCCAGCCCGGCGACGTCCAGCTCGTCCACATGGGCGAGGTGCTGCAGGCCGGTGTCGGCCAAGCGCCCGCGCGCCAGGCGGCGAAGTTCGCCGGACTACCCGATAGCGTCCCGTGCGTGACGGTCAACAAGGTCTGTGGCTCGGGCCTCGAGGCCGTGCTCGGCGTCGCGCGTGCGATCGCCGCGGGCGAGATCGAGGTCGGCGTCGCCGGCGGCCAGGAGTCGATGTCGAATGCGCCGCACGTCGTGCGTGGCCTGCGCGGCGGCGTGAAGATGGGCGCGCTCGATACGAGCGACTCGATGGTCACGGACGGGCTGTGGGATCCGTACTCGAACCAGCACATGGGCAACTGCGCCGAGCTGTGCGCGAAGGAAAAAGGCATCTCGCGCGGCGCGCAGGACGAGTTCGCGGCCGAGAGCTACAAGCGCGCGCTCGACGCGGTGAAGTCCGGCGCGTTCAAGACCGAGATCACGCCCGTCACCGTCGCCGGCAAGAAGGGCGATGTCCAGGTCACCGAGGACGAGGAGCCCGGGCGTGGCGCGATCGAGAAGCTGCCATCGCTGCGCGCGTCGTTCCAGAAGGACGGCACGGTCACCGCCGGCAACGCGAGCTCGCTGAACGACGGCGCCGCCGCGGTCGTGCTGATGTCCGCCGACGAAGCGAAGAAGCGTGGGATCAAACCGCTCGCGAAGCTCGTCGCGTGGGGCTACCACGCGCAGGCGCCCGAGTGGTTCACCACCGCGCCGGCGCCCGCGATCCAGAACGCGCTGAAGAAAGCCGGCTGGGACGCGAAGAACGTCGATCTCTGGGAGATCAACGAGGCGTTCGCGGTCGTCTCGATCGCGAACAACACGTTGCTCGGCATCGACCCGAACAAGGTCAACATCCGCGGCGGCGCGGTCGCGCTCGGTCACCCGATCGGCGCGTCGGGCGCACGCCTGCTCGTCACGCTCGTCCACGCGATGGCCGACAAGAACGTGAAGACCGGCGGCGCGTCGCTGTGCATCGGCGGCGGTGAAGGCATCGCGTTGCTCGTGGAGCGCGCGTGACCACTCCAGTGACCGAGGTCAAGAAGCTCGGCGTCGTCGGCGCCGGGCAGATGGGGCAGGGCATCGCCCAGATCGCGGCGCAGGCCGGCGTCGATGTCATCGTCGTCGACGCAGCACCCGACTTCGCGCAGCAAGGTGTCGCGAAGATCAAGAAGCAGCTCGATCGTCTCGTCGAGAAGGGCAAGCTCGATGCCGCGTCACGCGACGCGACGATGAGCCACCTCAAGCACGGCGGCGGTCACCGCGATCTGTTCGATTGCGATGTCGTCGTCGAGGCGGCACCGGAAAAAGAGGAGATCAAGCTCGCGATCTTCAAGAGCCTCGGCGAAGTCTGCAAGGACGACGCGATCCTCGCGTCTAACACGTCGTCGATCTCGATCACGAAGATCGCCTCGGCCTCGGGCCGTCCCGATCGCGTGATCGGGATGCACTTCATGAATCCCGTGCCGCTGATGAAGCTCGTCGAGATCGTGCGCGGTCTGCCGACGAGCGATGCGACGAACGACACCGTCACGAAGCTCGCACAGCGGTTTGGCAAGACCACGATCGGCGCGCGCGACATCCCCGGCTTCATCGTCAACCGGATGCTCATCCCGCTCCTCAACGAGGCCTGTTACGGCCTCTACGAGGGCCTCGGCACCGCCGTGGACATCGACACGGGCGTGCGGCTCGGGCTCAACCACCCGATGGGCCCGCTCGAGCTCGCCGATCTGATCGGCCTCGATACATGCCTCGCGATCGCAGAGGTCCTGCACCGCGAGCTCGGCGACGACAAGTACCGGCCGTGCCCGCTGCTCC
>JBDUAS010000094.1:0-24253 GCA_040004535.1 Deltaproteobacteria bacterium | reverse complement strand
TGAACAGCAGCGCCGCGAGCACGACGCCCACGGTCACCGCGATCACCATGTCGAAGACGACGGTCAGCACGAAGCAGGTCAGGACGACGAGCACGTCGTGGCGCGGCGCGATCCGGAGCAGCCGCACGAAGTGACGAACCTCCGACATGTTGCGCGCGACGACGATCAGCAGACCAGCGAGCGCCGCCATCGGCAGATATGCGACGAGCGGTGCGAGCGCGATCGTGCAGGCGAGCACGAAGATCGAGTGCATCGTGGCCGAGAACGGCGAGCGCGCACCCGCGCGAATGTTCGTCGCGGTGCGAGCGAGCGCGCCGGTCGCGGCGATCCCACCGAAGAACGGACACACGATGTTCGCGATGCCGAGCGCGATCAGCTCGGAGTTTGGCTCGTGGCGCGTGCCCGACATCCCGTCGGCAACGACGGCCGCCATCAGCGATTCGATCGCACCGAGCATCGCGATCGCGAATGCCGCCGGCATCAGCTCCCGGATCGTGTGGAAGTCGAGCGTGAACGGCACCTCGTGGAGAGAGCCGGTCACGTGCCACGGCAACACCGGCAGCGGAGGTAGCGGCGGAATGCCGTGACCCATCCGGCCACCGCCGAGCGGGTAGCTGAAGCGATCGCCGATCGTCAGCACGTGGAAGTGCCAGCTCTCCGGTGCGACCTGGTACAGCAACGCGACGAGCAGCGCGGCGCCCGTCAACGCGACGAGCGGCGCCGGCACGCTGCGCAAGATCCGCGGGAGCAGCACGAGGCCCGCGATCGTGAACAGCGTGATGCCGAGCTCCCAGTAGTTGATCGCGCCACGCAGGTCCCACAGCGCGCCGAGATACTCGAGCGTGCCGTCGGTCTTGGGAAACCCGACCGAGATACCGAACGCATCCTTTAGCTGCAGCACGCCGATCACGACGGCGATGCCCATCGTGAAGCCGGTCGTCACCGGGTGCGGCACGAACTGCATCAGCTTGCCGAGCCGTGCGAGGCCCATGATCACGAGGATCACGCCGGCCATGCCGCCGGCGACGAGCAGGCCAGCGACGCCGAACTTCGTCACGATCGGCACGAGGATCACGACGAACGCCGCGGTCGGGCCCGTCACTTGAAACCGCGTGCCGCCGAGCAACGACACCGTGACACCGGCGATGATCGCCGTGTAGAGCCCGCGCTGTGGCTCGACCCCCGACGCGATCGCGAGCGCCATCGACAGCGGCAGCGCGACGACACCGACGACGAGCGCGGACAGGAGGTCGGCGCGGAAGTCCTTGATCGTGTAGCCCTCGCGGAGGCGCTGGCGCAGGCCCCATGCGAGTAAGTCTTTCGAACGATACGCCGTCGCGAGCTGACGCTTCAGCCCCACAGAAAGCTCCTCTGCATAGCGGAGCGACCGTCGAATCACGCAGCGGAGTATAACGCAGCTGCATGTTCCATCGAGGAGACCTGGTCGTCGCGACCCGAACACGGGGCACTTACGACATCACGCGCCGGGTCGGAGACATCGTGCGCGCAAGTTCTGCGCGAATTGGGCTCGCGACGGTGTTCATCCACCATACGAGCGCGTCGTTGATCATCTGCGAGAACGCGGATCAGACGGTACGAGACGATCTCGAACGGTTCGCGGCGAAGTTGGCGCCGGATGGGGATCCGATGTTCGAGCACGACGACGAAGGCCCCGATGACATGCCGGCGCACGTGCGGACGGTGCTGACGCAGACGTCGATCGGGATTCCGATCGTGAATGCGGCATTGGACTTGGGGATATGGCAGGGCCTGTACCTTTGGGAACATCGGACCGCACCGCACCAGCGCAAGGTCTCGGTGACGATCGTCGGTGAGTGAGCTGATCTCGACGTTGACGGACACGCTGAAGGCACTGGCCGCGGCGGATCCGGGATATCGCCGATTCGGCGCGGCGAAGCATCGCTACGAGCTGGCACCGGTGCTGAGCACGGCGGAGGCGGCGGGGCTGCCGGACGAAGTGCGGGCGTACGCGACGCAGATCGCGGGTGGTGGGATTGGTCCCTACTACGGGCTGCTGGCGCTCGGCGACGTGAAGCCGCTCGCGGCGGTGAAGGGAGTCACGGCGTTCACGCAGGCGCTGCCGATCGCGCATCTCGGGTGCGGGTATGCGGCCGTGATCCCGCTCGACGGAGACGCGAAGGATCAAGTGTGGATCGATGCGCGTGCGCTGGGGCTGGTCGCGCCGATCTACGGCAGCTTCACCGGGTACCTGATCGATTGGATCGATCGGTTGGCGACCGCGACATGGCCGGAGGGGTTCGTTCCGCCGGGCAAGTGCGCGCTGGCGGCCGCGCTGGCTGGATATCTCGCGGTGCACGAGAAGAGGCTCGGTGTCGCGCCGGGCGGCTTGTCGGGCGACGCGTTGGCGGAGGTCCTCGCGCAGCTGGGTCCGGGGGCGATCCAGATCGCGAATGAGGGACCGCTGTTCCCCGCCGACACGCCGGTCGATCCTTGTGTGACGTGTGCGCGATTGCTGGACAACCTCGACCTCCCGTTGTCGCTCGTGCGCACGGTCTGAAACCAAGTCTCGGAACGTCGCCGTTGTCACACCCCTCGTCTAGGGTGGCGCCGTGGTGGTCTTCTCGAACCGGCGGCTCGGCGCGAGCGCGGAGCTCCTCGTTTCGGATGACGTCGCCCTCGAGATGCTGCGGACCACCGCGGCGCAGGCCCTGCCCGTCGCGGCGGCGCGCTGGGAGCACGAGCTCGTGCGTTGGCTCGAGCACCGGGCAGCCGAGGACCTCGGCCTCGCGACACTCGATGTCGGCGAGATTGCTTGGACGCCCGATCACTTCGAATCCCAACGCGCGTTCTTGCTCGCGGCGATCGAACGAGCCGCCGAAGAGTCGGAGCACGGGCTGGCGTTCGACCGCTGGCGGCGACTGATCGAGGCTCATCCGCGTGACTCTGTCCAGGTCGGTCGGCGCTGGAACTGGCCTCCAACCATTTGATTATAATTAGCTTTATTGCCCACGATGGGTGGGCGCGAAGCTCGTCCCTTTAGGCTAGAGTCCCCCCGTGGCCGAGTCGCTCGCCGGACCGGGTTTTTACCCGCAACCGAATGAGTGGACGTGCGGACCGTTCGCGCTCAAGCACGCGCTGCTCGCGCTCGGCCGCATGGTCGATGTCACGCATGTCGCGCAGACCGCGAAGACGCACTGGTGGTCGGGCACGGACGAGATCCAGCTCGCCCGCGCGGCCCGCGAGTTCGAGAGCGATCTGATCCTCGAGCGCCGCAGCGATCCAGAACAGGCGCGCAAGCTGCTCATCAAGTACCTGCGCGAGCAGACCCCGGTGCTGCTGTGCGTGGACGAGTGGACGCACTGGATCACGGTGCTGCGCGCCGAAGGCGACCGGTTCGTGATCGTCGATTCGAACAGCGATCCGGTGCTCGCGATCCGGACGTGGCCGCAGCTCCGCAACTGGTGGCGCTACCGCGATACGGACTACTCGAAGACCGAGCCGCCGATCTTGTACGACCTGATGGCGGTCAAGCCGCGGTTCCGCACGACGGTGAAGGCGGACTTCTCGGTCGAGCGCGTGAAATTTCTCCGCCGTCCCGAGAACCGCCGGCTCGCCGGGCACTGGAACGAATACCTCGAGGATCTGCTCGAGATCTGCAAGCCGCCGTCGCTGCGGATCGCGGAGCCGCTGTCGATGGGCGAGTTCTTGCGGCGCCACGCCGAGCTGTTGATGACGCGCGTCGTGTACTGGCACGGCGACGTCAACCGCGACGAGGTCGCGCGCGTGTTGCGCGACTTGCGGTTCGTCTCGGAGACGTACGGCCTCGTGATTCCAGCGTCGATGAGCCGGCGCGCGCTCGCGGATCTCGCGATCGTGATCGCGCTGTGGGCGTGCGCTGCGACCGGCGTCGACCCGATGTTCGGCGCGCCGGGTGCGGTGACGTCAGCCGGTGGCCGCAAACGGAAGGCACGTGCGACCGGCCGTGCGAGCGCCAAGGGCAACAGCAAGCGTCACTGACGCGCGCGATCCTTGTCGTGGAGCTCCCACTCGATCGCGAGGCGGACGCCGCGACCGGGATCAGCTCGTAGCGCGCGCGATCTACGTCAGCTCGTTGACGACCGCGTCGCCGATCGCGCGGCGCAGCGCTTTGATCTGCGCGGCCGAGTCGCCGAAGCGCGTCGGGTGCACACGATTCGTGAGCACGATGAACCAGCGCTTGCGTGGAACGTCGAGCCAGATCGATGTGCCCGTGAAACCCGTGTGGCCCACGGACCCGACGCGGGGCCAGCGGTCGCCGGCCTGCGAAATGCCGGGGGTCGTCGGCGATGGTGTGTCCCAGCCGAGGCGCCACGTGTGGCCGGGCGATGGTGCGTCGGTGAAGAAGCGCTCGACGATGTCGGGCTTGAAAGGCTCGCGCGGAGCGACCATCGCGGCCGCGAATTTCGCGACGTCGTCGATCGAGCCGAACAGGCCGGCGTGGCCGCAGATCCGGCCGCCGTAGAAGCAGTTCTCGTCGTGGACGAGGCCGGTGACGACGCCGCGCTCGTCGAGCTCGGTCGCGACGGCGCCGGTGATGGGCTCGGGTGCGAACCGGGCCGCGAGGCCGAGCGGGCCGGCGACGAAGTCGGCGAACGCTTGTTCGAGCGGGCGTTCGGCGACGAGCTCGATGATGCGGCCGAGCTGGATGAAGCCGAGGTCGCTGTAGACGGGGGCGGCGGTGAACTGGACGGGCACGCGTCGCGCGCGGTCGACGAGCGCGGCGCGTGGGTCGGCCGGACGCGCGCCGCGGAGCCAGCGGAAAAACTCGACGTGCGCGATGCAGCCGGCGGCGTGGCCGAGCAGCGCGCGCACCGAGGCGGGGCTCGCGGAGGCGGGCAACCAGCGCCGGATCGGGGCCGCGAGGTCGAGCTTGCGGTCGCCGGCGAGGACCATGGCACACGCGACCGTGGACATCGGCTTGGTGAGCGACGCGAGGTCCCACGGCGTGGCGTCACCGACCGGCGTGCCGAGTGCGGGAATCGCGTGGGTATGGCCGCGAACCATCCGGAACACCTCGCGGCCAGCATCGCCGACGGAGACGGCCGCGCCCGAGCCGAGTCCGGCCGCCAATGCGGTGTCGACGAGGCGAACGATCGAGTCCATCGGCTACGCGATTATCGCCGATCGACCGCACCGTGTTGTCGACGCGACGGCCGCGATTCTCGTGGTAAATTTGCTGCAACGTGACGCGTTACGAGCTGCTCGACCGCATCGGCGTCGGCGGCATGGCGGAGATTTTCCGCGGCAAGGCCGTGGCCGCCGGCGGCTTCGAGAAGCCCGTTGCGATCAAGCGCATTCTTCCGCACCTGTCGCAGGATCGGCGGTTCGTAGAGCTGCTGATCGCCGAGGCGAAGGTGCTGTCGCTGCTCAAGCACCGCAACATCGTCCAGATCTTCGATGTCGGTCTCGGCGACGACGGCCAGTACTTCCTGGTCATGGAGTTCGTCGACGGCAAGGACATCGGCGCCATCCAGCGCGCGCTCGAAGGCCAGCGCCGCAAGCTACCGTTCGATCTCGCGCTCCACATCGGCGCCGAGATCTGCGAAGCGCTCGAGCACGCGGTGATGTCGCGCGGGCCGGACGGCAAGCCGATGTCGCTCGTCCATCGCGACGTGTCGCCGTCGAACGTGCTGCTGTCGCGCGCGGGCGAGGTCAAGCTCACCGACTTCGGGATCGCGAAGCGCGCCGAGCAAGACGCGACCCACGGCGGCGCCGTGCGCGGCAAGTTCGCGTACATCTCGCCGGAGCAGGCGCGCAACGAGCACCTCGATCCGCGCAGCGACGTGTTCTCGGTCGGGATCCTGATGTGGGAGCTCGTCTGCAACCGCCGGCTGTTCTCGCAACTCGCGGATCTCGAGGCGCTGCGCGCGGTGCGCGAGCCCGTGATCCGCAAGCCGAGCGAGATCGATCCGCGGCTGCCGCCCGAGATCGACGACATCGTGATGGTCGCCCTCGCTCGCGACAAGACGCGGCGCCACGCGAGCCCCGGCGTGCTCGGCGCGAAGCTGCGCTCGCTGCGTTACTCGCTCGATACGACGAGCGGCGATCCGGCGACCGAGCTCGCGCGCATCGTCGAGTCAACCGAAGAGATCGAGCGGCAGAGCAAGCCGGCGCAGACGATGACCCGCGCCGTCTCGCACAAGGCGAACGACTTCGATCTGTCCGAGGCGACCGTGATCCGGATCCAGACCGCCGACGCGTTCAGCGCGCGCGACCAGGAGTCGAGCATCATTCGGGCGCGCGAGGTCATCAATCAGTTCGAGGACGAGGAGACCCGGCTCGCCCAGTTCTCCGGCGATCAGATGCGGATGCTGCGCGGCGCGGCCGCGCGCGATTCCGACGAGATTCCGCAGCCGACCGTGCATCGCAAGCCGCGAACTCGTGCACCGAGCGACGAGGCGACGCGCGCACGCGCGCCGATGATGTTCGACGACGATCCGCCGACGACGCTGCCGGTCACGCCGGTGGATGGCAACACGCCGCCGCACCAGCACTTCTCCGCGAGTGAAGAGACCCGGTTGTTCCAGTCGCGCGATCGCCGGACGCCGCAGCCGCAACCGATCTCCCAGTCGTCGCCCTCCGCGGCGCGTGCAGGCGTTCGGCCGGGTAGCTCGCCACCGACGGCGAGCTCGAGCAATCGCAACAAGTCCGCGAGTGCCCAGCCGCCGGGCGCGCAACCGATGCCCGGCCTCGTCCCGCCGACGTTGCCCGGTGCGCCGCGCCCGCCGGTGGTGCCGTCCGGGTTTGGTGCACAACCCGGGTTCTCGAACTGGGGTCCGCCGATCGCAGCGCAGCGTCCGCAGCGCGATGCGACGCCGACGGCGCAGGATAGTTTTGACCGCCCCATGCACCCGGCGCAGCGACCGTCGATGCCGCACGTCGCCGGCTTCGGGCAGAAGCGCCAGCCCAAGTACGGCCTCAAACCGTGGATGCTCGTCGCCGGAGCGATCTTGGTCGCGATCTTGGCGTTCGTGATCACGCGCGCGTTCATTAGCTAATCCGCGGCGTTACGCGATTCCGCAGATCCGCGGTCACGAATCGCACGTCTGAACCCACGTGGGAGAAGACATGCAAGCGCACGCGATGATCGCGCCACCCGAGCCACCACCGGAACCGGTGGGCGGGCTGATCGCAAGCGGCCATCACCGCGAGGCGATCGCCGAATGCGCGCGCACGTATCACAAGGTGCTCGGCCGGCTCGCGATGGCGCTCGTCGGCTCGCAAGCCGATGCCGACGAGGTTGTCCAGGAGACGTTGCTGCGCGCGCATCGCGCGATGCCGACGTATCGCGGTGAAGGCAGCGTGAAGGCGTGGTTGTGCGGTATCGCGCGCCACGTCTGCGCGCACGTCCTCGAGACCCGCAAGCGCGGCGCGACCCTCGGCGATGCGCTCGAGCTCTCGGTCGTGCCGGGAGACGGCGCGTCGCGCGATGCGTTCGAGCTGCGCCGGCGCGCGCGTGCGTTGCGCGGTGCGCTCGATCAATTGAAGCCGAGCGAGCGTGAAGCGCTCGTGTTGCGTTATGTCGCCGACCTGAGTCATCGCGAGATCGCGGTGGTGTGTGGGATCGACGAAGCCGCCGCGCGCAAGCGGATCAGCCGCGCGTTGGCGCGGATGCGGAGCGTCCTGCCCGCCGAGGAGATCTAGAGATGTCGCCCTGCGAACAAGTGACCGAAGAGCTCGCTGCAATCGTCGACGGTGATCGCGATGCGATCGCGCGCCATTCCGAGCACCTCGCCGCATGCGATACGTGCCGCGATGCGCGTCACGACGCGACCTCGATCGCGAGCGGCGTCGGAGCAGCGGGCGCAGATTACGTCGCCGGCGACGGCTTGATCGATCGGTTGATGACCGCGATCGATCGCTCGACGCAACCGGCCCCGGCCCCGGCCCCGGCCGCGCCGCCCGCTGAACGCATGCAAACGACGACGACGACGACGACGACGACGACGACGACGACGACGACGCGGAACCGCAGCTCGTGGCTCAAGGCAGGTGCTGCGGTCGCCGCGATGGCGGCGGCGTCGACGGTGTACATCGCCGCGACTCGTCATCACGCGACCGGGCCCTCGGTCGCTCCGGTCGCCAAGTCGGCGGGCCCGATCGGCAAGCTCTCGCAGGTCGCGCGCGCCGCCGCCGACAAGACCGACGGCGTGATGATCCGCGTCGCGCAGGGCGCGTGGCAGCCGCTGCACGCGAACGATTCGATTCCCGCGGGCGCCGAGCTGCGCACAGACGAGCGCACGCGCACCGCGCTCGATCTCGGCGATGGCACGCACGTCGTGCTCGACCACCTGACGACGCTCGCATTCGCGGCCGACGAGCCACGCCACCTCACGCTCTCGACGGGCCGGATCGTCGCCGACGTCGCCCATGTCGATGCACGCCCCGCGTCGGTCACGACACCGACCGGCACGATCGATGTCGTCGGGACGCGGTTCGAAGTCACCACCGCCGACGGCGTGACCGCCGTGCAAGTCGTGCGCGGTGAGGTCACGCTGCGTGATCGAGCCAACGCACACGAGTCCGTGCGCGCCGGCGAAGAAGGCCTGATCGATCACGGCGCACTTTCGGTCAGCCCGACGATGGGGCTCGCGAGCGAGGTTGCATGGTCCGAGCTCGCCGCGCCCTCGAAGACCGACGAAGGTCTCGCAGGTATCGGTGCGCTGCGCGCGTACAAGCCCGGCGAGACCCGCGACCGCGATTGGAACCTCGCGCTAGCGAAGCACGACGTGAAGGTCCGGATCTCGGGGCCGATCGCGCGCACGGAGATCACCGAAGTGTTCCGCAACGACTCCGCGCAGCAGCTCGAAGGCGTCTATCAATTCCCGCTGCCTGCCGACGCGCAGATCGACGGGCTGTCGCTCGACGTGGACCACGGCTTCGTCGACGGCGCGTTCGTCGACAAGGATCGCGCGTCCAAGATCTGGAAGGGCGTGATCGATCGCGCGCGTCCGATCCAGCAGGCGCGGCCGCTCGAGATCATCTGGGTGCCCGGGCCGTGGCGCGACCCAGCCCTGCTCGACTGGAAGCGCGGCGGCCGGTTCGAGCTCCGGATCTTCCCGATCCCGGCGAAGGGCCAGCGCACGATCAAGCTGTCGTACACGCAGGTCGTGACGCCGCGCGGACCGTGGCGCCAGTACGTCTATCCGCTCGCTCACTCGAGCGATGGCTCGATGGTCGCCGATTCGATGACGGTCGATGTCGAGGTGCGCGGCGCAGCCCAGGGCGCAGTGCGCGCGTCGAACTACGCGCTCGTCTCGGATCCGGCACGCAGCAATGTCAATGCGATGACGTTCTCGCAAGGCGGGTTCGTCCCGCGCGGCGATCTCGTCGTCGACTACAAGCCCGATACCACCGCCGAGCTCCGCGCGTGGACGTATCAAGGTGGCGCCGCCGCCGCACCCGACGCGAAGCTCGCCGGGACCAAGCATGTCGGCATCGATCCGAAGGTCGTCGCGGAGCAGACGCTCGTCGCCGGCGATGTGCGTCCGACCGCCGTGCTCGCACTCCAGCCGAAGCTACCGCGCTGGACCGATTCCAAGCCGCGCGACTACACGATCGTCCTCGACGACAGCCAGTCGATGGTCGGCGAACGCTACAAGCGCGCGACCGAGCTCGCGAGCACGCTCGTCGCCGAGCTCGATCGCCGCGATCGGTTCACCGCGATGCTGTGCGATAGCGAGTGCAAGACGTACGGCGCACTCGGGACGCCTTCTGCGAGCAGCGCCGCCGAGCTCGCCGCATGGTTGAAGGATCAACCTCTCGCCGGTGCGAGTGACCTCGTCACGAGCGTGCGCACCGCCGCCGCCACGATGACCGACGCCCAGCGCGAGCACTGGGTGCTCTACATCAGCGATGGCTTCGCGACGACCGGCTTCCGCAAGGCCGCGGACGTCGAGCACGCGCTTGCCGATTCGACGGGCACCAACGACACCCACGTGACCACGATCGGCATCGGCACCGACGCCGACGAGGCCGTGCTCGCCGCCGCCGCGCGCGGTGGTGGTGGCAGCTTCCTCGCGTGGCAGCCGGGTATGACCGCTGGCGCCACCGCGGTTGCCGCGCTCGAGACCACGTACGGCGCGACGCTGCGCGACGCGACGATCGAATTGCCGGCCGGGCTCGTCGACAGCGCGCCGACGGTGCTGCCGTCGCTGCGCTACGGTCAGGAAGTGCTGCTCTCTGCGCGGCTCGCGAACGAGGTCAGCGGTGACGTCGTGCTGAAAGGCAAGATCGCCGGTCAGCCATGGGAGCAACGCTATCCGATCAAGCTCGCGGCGGCGGCGAGCTCCGCGAACGGGTTCGTGCCGCGCCTGTGGGCCTCGCTCGCGATCGGCGAGCTCGAGCGCGCCGGCAAGGGCGAGGACCGGGTCAAGGAGATCGCGCTGTCGCAAGCGTATGGCGTGATGTCGCGCGAGACCTCGCTGCTCGTGCTCGAGTCGCAAGCGATGTTCGATGCGTTCGGCGTCGATCGCCATCGCCCGACCGCGACCTGGAACGGCGAGGACGGCGTCGACGAGGTGACTGCATCCGGCACGGTGCAGCAGCCCGAGCCGACGATGCCGGCCGGCGGCCCACCCGCAGCAGAAATGGCGAAGGCCGAGAAGAAGGCACCGGCGACGAAGACGAGCGATTTCGCCGGTGAAGACCGCGGGGGTGCCGGCACGGCCGTTCCCGAAGCGAACGCGACGACCGCCCCCGCGCCGCCGCCGCCGCGAGACCTCGACCGCAACGGCGCTCGGTTCGGCGGCCTGCAACCCGCGCCGATGCACGGGCGCTCGATGATCGCGATGCATCGCGTGTGGACGCGGATCGCCGCGGTCGCGACCTACAGCGGCGTCGATCCGGCGCTGACGAAGGAGATCTCGATGTCCGAGGACGCGCTCGCCGCGGCGCCCGATAGCCGCGAGAAGCATCGCGCGCTCGTCCAGGCGCTGTCGTACGCGGGTGAGCTCGACCGCGCGAAGCAAGTCGCCGCGCGCTGGCTCGAGCGCGACCGCCTCGATCCGCAAGCACTCGGCTACCTCGCCGACCTGACCGGCCGCGATGGTGAGCGCGACCAAAGCCTGCGCACGCTCGCCGGGCTCGTCGATCTCGATCCGGATCGCGTCGCGCTGCACGAGCGGATGGTCAACGCGTACGAGCACACCGGCCGACTCGCGCAAGCGTGCGGCCATCGGATCGCGCTCGCGACGCTCCAGCGCAGCGTCGCTGCCGCCGCCGGCGCCGCGCGTTGCCTGCGCATGATCGGTCGCACGACCGACGCGACGCTCGTCATGGGCGAGCTCGCCGACGACACCCAGCGCGGCGCCGCGGAGCGACTCGCGACGGTCGCGCCGATCGAACCCAAGCTCGCCGGTGACCTCGTCGTTCACGCGACGTGGGATGCGGCGGCCGATCTCGATCTCACGCTCGTCGCGCCCGACGGCACGCGCGTGTCGTGGCAGGGCGGACGTACCGACGTGATGGTCGCCGACGCGACCGCGCACGATCGCGAGGAGCTCGCGGTGAAGACGCTGCGCCGCGGCAACTATCTGCTCGAGATCACGCGCGGTGATGTCGCTCGCTCACCGGTGCGCGGCACGCTCGACGTCACCGTCCTCGGCGTCAAGAAGTCGCTTCCGTTCGAGCTGACCGGGACGCACGCGGTCGTCGGCCATGTCAACGTCTCGCTGACGTCGCATCTGGAGTCGCTCGACGGTAGCTGGCGGGTCACGCCCGACGGCCGGCCTATTCCCAACTAGCGTCGAACTGGCAGTGCTCGTCGCCGCGGGTGCGGCACTTCGATTCCTCGACGATCGGGCGCTTGCCACCCGACAGCTCGAGCGAGCGCTCGACGAAGCCGCCGACCGACAGGCAGTGCACGCGATGCGGCGTCGGAAATCCGCGCAGCCGCAACACCGCCGCGCGATTGCCGCGGGTCGCGACCTCGAAGTAACCCGCGTCGTAGTGCGCGCCCCACAGCCGCACCGCGCGGCCGAGGATCCACTGCACGCTGCCGACCTTGAAGAACAGACGATAGATCGTCGTCAGGTTCGCCTCGGCACTGTAGCGACCGAGCAGCTTGACGAGCCCGAGGTCGCCGCGCCCGAACAGGCGATCGATCGTCTCGTTGAGCTCGACGAAGTCCTCGAACGGGTACCACTTGGCCTTCGCGAACCCGCGCTCGATACCCTCGCGTACCGCCGAGCTCGACTGCCGCACCAGCTTGTCGATACCCGCGGCGCCATGACCTAGCTCCACCCACAGGACGCGCGACGTCATCGCGCTTCCTTTTACGTTCGCCACTGTTGAATTCTACGCCATCACTCTAGGATACGCGGCGTGAAACCAGACCCCATCGCCCGCCTCGAGCAGATGGAGGCCAACGCCTCCGTCGCCGGTGGTGAGGCCCGCATCGCGAAGCAGCACGAGGCCGGTAAGCTGACCGCGCGCGAACGGATCGAAGCGCTGGTCGATGACGGCAGCTTCGTCGAGCTCGACAAGTTCGTGACACATCGCTGTGCCGACTTCGGCATGCAGGACCACAAGATCCTCGGCGACGGCGTCGTCACCGGTCATGGCACCGTCGATGGCCGGCCGGTGTGCGTGTTCGCGCAAGACTTCACCGTGTTCGGCGGCTCGTTGTCGGGCGCGTACGCGCAGAAGATCTGCAAGGTCATGGACCTCGCGACGAAGATCGGCTGCCCGGTGATCGGCCTCAACGATTCCGGCGGCGCGCGCATTCAAGAAGGCGTCGAGTCGCTCGCCGGCTATGCCGATATCTTCTTGCGCAACGTGCTGAGCTCCGGCGTCGTGCCGCAGATCAGCGCGATCATGGGCCCCTGCGCGGGCGGTGCGGTGTACTCGCCGGCGATCACCGACTTCATCCTGATGGTCGATCGCACTTCGTACATGTTCATCACCGGCCCCGAGGTGATCAAGACCGTCACCCACGAGGAGGTCTCGAAGGAGCAGCTCGGCGGCGCGATGACCCACGCTTCGAAGTCCGGGGTCTCGCACTTCACCGAGGCCGACGAGCTCGCGTGTATCGCGCGGATCCGCGAGCTGTTGTCGTTCATGCCCGGCAACAATCACGAGGATCCGCCGGCGCGCGCGTCGGACGACCCGCCGGATCGCGCCGACGAAGCGCTCGATACGATCGTGCCGCTCGAATCGAACAAGCCGTACGACATCAAGAAGATCATCACGGCCGTCGTCGACGATCGCAACTTCACCGAGGTCCACAAGGACTACGCGAAGAACATCGTGTGCGGGTTCGCGCGGTTCGAAGGCCGCTCGGTCGGCATCGTCGCGAACCAGCCGAACCACCTCGCCGGCTGCCTCGACATCGATGCGTCGACCAAGGCCGCGCGGTTCGTGCGGTTCTGCGATTGCTTCAACATCCCACTCGTCACGTTCGTCGACGTGCCCGGCTTTCTGCCCGGCACGACCCAGGAATACGGCGGCATCATCAAGCACGGCGCGAAGCTGCTCTACGCGTTCGCCGAAGCGACGGTCCCGAAGATCACGGTGATCACGCGCAAGGCCTACGGTGGCGCGTACGACGTGATGGCGTCCAAGCACATTCGTGCGGACGTCAACGTGTCGTACCCGGCGGCGGAGATCGCGGTGATGGGACCCGACGGCGCGGTCAACATCATCTACAAGGGCGAGCTCGACAAGATCACCGACGAGAAGGCGAAGGCCGAGGCGCGTGCGAAGTTTACCGACCAGTACCGCGAGACGTTCGCGAATCCGTACAAGGCGGCGTCGCTCGGCTACATCGACGAGATCATCCGGCCGCGCGATACGCGGTGGACGATCGTGCGGTCGTTGCGCGTGCTCGCGAACAAGCGCCAGGCGAACTTGCCGCGCAAGCATGGCAACATCCCGCTGTGATCCGAGGGTGGCTGCTGGTCCTGGTCGTCGCGTGCTCGCACGCGCAGCCACCGGTACCGATGCGGCCGCTATCGCGCGAGGCGTACAGTCATTACCTCGCGGGCCGGTTCGCGATGTACGGCGAGGACTACGCGAAGGCCGCGACCGAGCTCGCTGCGGCGGCCGCGGCGGCGCCTGACCAGCCGTCGATCGCGATCGAAGAAGCGCGGGCGCTCGCGAAGGCCAAACGCACGAGCGAAGCGCGCACGGTGCTCGCGGCCGCACGCGCCACCTGGCCCGAGCACTCTCAAGTCTGGCTCGCGTCCGGCGAGCTGCTCGAGAAAGCAGCGCCCGCCGAGGCCGCGCGCGCGTATCAGAAAGCGATCGACTTCGATCCCAACGACGAACGCGCATATCTCGGTCTCGCGCGGATCGAGCTCGCGCACAACAACGGCAAGGAAGCGGAGGCAACGTTGCGCGCGCTCGTCGCGAAGGTGCCGACCTCCGTCGACGGTCACTACCGGCTCGCTCAGCGGCTCGCACTCGCGCACGATCTTCCCGGCTCGGTCGTCCAGCTCCGCGCGGTGCTCGAACAGGATCCAGATCACATCGACGCGCGCCTCGATCTCGCGCGCACACTGCGCCGGCTCGGCAAGCTCGACGAAGCGATCAGCCAGACCCGCAGTGCGTTCGATCGGTCGGCGCAGCCGCTCGATATCGCCGACGAGCTGTTCTGGTTGCTATGCGAGGCCGACGACATGCAAGGCGCGATCGATCTGCTGACGCTGCTCGACGACGATCGCAGCGATGTCGACGCGCTCGCGACGGTCTTGCGCCTCGATCTCCAGCTCGGTCGGGTCGCGAGCGCGGTCGATGTCCAGACCCGGATCGCCGCGCAGAACGCCGAGGCCGGTGCGATCGCGCTCGCCGAGATCCACGCCGCGACAAACGAGCTCGGCGCGAACGGCGAGCCGCGCAGCGTCGAGGATGTCGAGGCGATTCCGGAGACGTCACCGCGGTTCGTGCTCGCCCGCCGGATCGCCGCGAGTGCACTGCTCGCCGCGAACTTGCCGCAGCGTGCGCTCGAGGAGCTCGAGCCCGCTCGCCGCGCGAAACCGAAGGATCTCGAGCTCGCGTTCACCGCCGCGATCGCCGCTGCTGATGCCGGAGCAGTCGCGGATGGCCGTGCGCTCGTCGCGTCGCTCGGCACCACGCCGGAGGCTCAGCTCGTGCGCGCGCGGTTCGAGGATCACCTCCACGACAGCGATGCAGCGCTGCGGATCTTGTTGCCGCTCGTCAAGGTCAAGCCAAACGACTCGACGGCGCTCAACCTCGCCGGCTACCTGCTCGCCGATGCCAAGCAGCACCTCGACGAGGCCCAGACGTTCCTCGCGCATGCCCGCGAGCTGGCGCCCGGCGATCCGGCGGTGCTCGACTCGTGGGGCTGGATGCTGTTACAGCGCAAGCACACGCGCGAGGCGATCCACTCGCTCGACAAGGCGTCCCGCTATGCGCCTCGCGAGCCCGAGATCATGCTCCACCTCGCGACCGCCTGGGCCGCAGACAACCAGCCCAAGACCGCGGCCCGGCTGCTCGACCAGGCCGGTGCCCTCCACCCGCTACCCGACGTGAGGCGCCGGATCGACGAACTGCGCTCGACGCTGGTGATAAAGTAAGCGCGATGAAGCGCGTCGCCGTGGTTCTCCTCTTGGCCGCCGCCTGCAAGAACGGGCCATCCCAAGATCAGTGCAAGCAGCTGCTCGATCACCTCGTCGACCTCGAGTTCAAGGCCGGCGGCGCCGGCGCGACGACCGATGCGATGAAGGCAGAGCTCGCGAAGAACAAGACCGCGGTCAGCGACGCGACGTCGTCCGCATTCCTCGACACGTGCACGAAGAAGATGACGCGGTCGCGGGTCGAATGCGCACTCGCCGCGAACCAGCTCGACGGCGACAACGGCCTCGGCAAGTGCGACGAGTCTAAATAGGCTAGAGCGCTTCGACGACCGCTGCCGCGACACGCTCGCCGACGGCAGGTGACGCGGTCGCGCCATGGCCGCCGAGTCCCGCGGCCCACACGAGCCACGGCCGATTCGGATCGCGACCGAGCCGCATCTTGCGATCCTCGGTGTACGCGCGCTGGCACGCCCAGCGGCGCGTGATCGGAACGCCCGCGATCGCGGAATCGCACTCGTCGAGCAACCGGCGCAGGTGCGCTTCTCCGACGAGATCGGGCTCTTGATGGCCCGGCGGACACTTCGCGGCATCGCACGGCGATGCGAGCAGGCTCGCTCCATCGCGGCGCATGTACATCTCGCCGCCGCCGACGTGCCACAGCCACGGCGTGTTGTCGGGCACCGTCGCGTCCATGATGAACACGTGGCGCTTGAACGAGTTGAGCGCTTCGCTACCGACGAGCTCGCCGGCCCACGCGCCCGATGCATCGACGACGGCGCGCGCGGCGATGGTGCCTCGGGCGGTCACGACGTTCGCGCCACGTGCCGCGGGCTCGATCCGCACGACCGGCGTCGCGATCTCGATGCGCACGCCCTGCGAGAACACGCCGAGCAGGCCGTTGACGTCGATCGTGCCGTCGCTCGGCACCCACAGTGCGGCGGTGACGTTGAGATCGGGCAGCTGCGGCCAGCGCGCCATCACCAGCTCTTTGCCGCCGGGTTCGACCTGGACGCCGCGGCGCTTCGCGCGCTCGAGATAGGCCTCGGCATTCGGCCTGTCGTCGAAGCTGAGCACGCCGCCGGTCGGTGACCACACCGGGAGCGTGCGCAACACCTCGGCGCCGCGCACCGTCAAGCTCGTGGTGTCTTCATCTTCCACGAGTTGGCGGCCGAGCCCCGCTGCGCGACCGCTCGCGAACCTGCCGAGCTGGACCTCGCGCTCCAGGACGATCACCTCGGCGATACCCAGGCGCTGGAGCGCCCAGGCGGTCGCGGTGCCGGCGAAGCCCGCACCGATGATCACCACGTTCGCGGTGGCTGGCAGGTCGCCCACCGAGTGTTTGTAGTCTATTGACCGACGGCCTGCACCCTCGGCAGACTCCAATCATGCCGAGGCTCATGAGGCTCGACGCGGATGATGAAATCGGAACCATCTCCGATGTGCACCAGGCGTTCCTGGTCGCGCAGCTGGAGGATGACGACGAAGACAACACGGCGTTTCAAATCGACCGCGAAACGATCGAGCTGCTTTCCGATAACGATGCCGATCCTGACTTGCTGGCGCTACTCGAGAAGGGACTCGGCGATGACGACAGCATGACGATCACGTTCGAAGCGTGAAGCGGACCTTCCTGGCAACTCGAGTTGCGCGAGGCATCCCAGCGATCTCGGGGCATTAGGCCTCGGGCGAGCCGGCATCGCGCTTGCTGAACGCGCGTGCATGCATCGCCTGCTCGCCACGTTGTTGCTCGTCACCGCCTGCGCCGATACCGACCCTTACGCCGGCGAGGAGATCAAATCCGACGACGACAAGGCCGACTCGAGCGCGCTCGGCGTGTTCCTCGATGCAACGTTCGACGGCAAGGTCGCGGTGGATTCGTCGTGGGATGACCGCTCGACGATCCAGGACCACCTGCTGTTCACCGTCGGTCAGCTGAATGGCATGACCGCCGTGGGCCGCGTCGACAAGGCCGAGCTCTCGAACATCGTGAGGTCCACAGTCGGCTCCAAGACGGTGATCTCGTACACCGCGAAGCTGCCGATCATCTGGAACAAGACCAACGCGGTGCCCGCGACGATCGATCTGTACATGCCGACCGACATGAGCTCGTCGGCACAAGCTGCGTTCGTGACGAAGTACGGGACCAAGTGCGTCGACTGGGACGCGCACGACGTCGACTCGGGCTCGATGTTCTACTACTTCCGCCCGAAGGCTTCGGGCTGCACGCTCGCCGCGACCGATGCGGTGAAGACAACGGCGACGCTGGCACCGAGCCCGACGACGACGACCGGGAAGTTCCCCGAATACACCAAGATCTGGGAAGACAACACGCTGGAGGTCGTCGCGATCTTTGGCAAGTACGAGGATGGCGCGACCGCCAACGACGCCGGCATCGCCGGCTTCAACACGTTCGTCGCGTCGATGAAGAGCGAGCTCTCGACCCACGGCCTGACCACGATCCCCGCGGCCGTGCCGAACAATCCCGGTGTCGCGGCACCGGACATCGAATTCAACGCGACGCTCACCGATGGCAAGAAGATCCACGTCGTCGCGCTGCTCACCGACAACGTCAACACCGGCCTGTCGCAACCCGCGTTCCGCAGCCGCTACGAGGCGCTATCGACGCGCGCCGACTTCATCGTCTACAACGGCCATGCCGGCCTCGGCTCGAACATCCGCGCGCTCAACGCCGCCGGGAAGTGGGTCGCCGGCCAGTACGTGGTCGTGTTCATGAACGGCTGCGATACGTTCGCGTACATCGACGGCTCGTTGTCTCAGGCACACAAGGCGCTCAACAGCGACGACACCACGGGCTGGAAGTACATCGACATCGTCAACAACGGCATGCCGGCGTTCTTCGCGTCGATGTCGGGCGCGTCGATGAGCCTGTTCCGCGGCTTCCTGGCGTACGACGACCCGAAGACCTACGAGCAGATCTTCGCCCAGGTCGATTCCTCGCAGATGGTGATGGTCACCGGCGAGCAGGACAACACGTTCACGCCCGGCTCCGGTGGCCAGCCGCAGCCGTGGAATGGCTTGAACGAGCACGGCACGGTCAAGCGCAGCGTCCAGACCCGGTTCGAGACGCCGACCCTCGCTGCCGGCACCTACGCGTTCGACCTCACCGGCACCGGCGACGCCGACCTCTACGTTCGTATCGGCAAGGCGCCGACGACCACGGCCTACGATTGCCGCCCGTACAAGACCGGCTCGAACGAGAGCTGCACCGTCACCCTCGCGATGCCCTCCAAGATCGACGTCATGGTGCGCGGCTACGCGACGACGTCGGACTGGGCGCTCGTCGGCAAGGCTAACTAGCTCAGCTTCGAGCGATCCAGGGACGACTCGGGCGTCACGCCTGCGATCAGCTTCGACAGCGTGTCGAGCGCGACAGGCTTGACGAGGTGATGATCGAAGCCGGCGTCCTTCGTCCGCATCCGATCCTCTTCTTTGCCCCAGCCGGTCAGCGCGACCATCACGGGCCGGAAGTCAGTCGCGGCCTGGCGCACGCGCTGGCAGACCTCGACGCCGTCCATCTCCGGCAGTCCGATATCACACAGCACGAGCTGCGGCCGGATCGACAGCGCGAGCTCCAGCCCCTTCGGACCGGTGCGCGCGATCGTGACGCGGTGGCCCAGCGTCTCGAGCCATGCCCCGAGCGTGTCGGCGACATCGTCATTGTCCTCGATCAACAGGATGTCGAGGGTCGCGCCGGTGACGATCGAGCGCAGGCGTTCGGGCGCGCTGTCGAGCGTGACCGGCACGGCCGCTGCGCCCGGGATGCCGACCGTGAACGTGGTACCGCGGTTCTCGCCGGCGCTCCACGCGGTGAGGTCGCCGCCGTGCATCCGTGCGAGCCGCTTCGCGAGCGCGAGGCCGATGCCCGCACCCCGATCGCCCTTCGACGCGGTGCGCTCGATCCGCGCGAACATCTCGAACACGCGGTCGATCTGATCCGACGGGATGCCGACGCCGTTATCGCTGACCCGAATGACCGCGTCACCGCCGATCAGCTCGAGCTCGACGCGGACCGTGCCACCGTTCGGCGTGAACTTCGATGCGTTATGGAGCAAGTTGCCGACGATCTGCGAGATCCGGGTCGGATCGACGATCGCGGTGATCGATGGCGGCGTCGCCACCATCAACTTGATGCCGCGCTTCTCGAACACCGAGCGCTGCATCTCGATGCAGGCCTGGATCAACGACGCGAGGTTCGTGACCTCTTTCTTGAGCTCGAGCACGCCGCGGCTGATCCGCGAAACGTCGAGCAGGTCGTCGATCAACCGCACGATGTGATCGAGCTGGCGATTCATCGTCGCGAGCGTCTTGCCCGCGATCTGGGTCTGCGGCGCCTGGATCTGCATCAACAGATCCAGGCCGGTCCGGATCGGTGCGAGCGGGTTGCGCAGCTCGTGCGCGAGCGTCGCGAGGAACTCGTCCTTCTGGCGCGCGGCGGCGCGCAGCGCGGTCTCCGACTTCTGGAGCTCCTCGGTGCGCTCGGCGACGCGCTGCTCGAGCTTGTCGTTGAGCTCGGCGAGCGCGCGGGTCTTGCGGAACAGATCCGCGAACACGGCGACCTTGTGGCGCAGGATCTGCGGGTTGAACGGCTTGGTCAGGTAGTCGACCGCGCCCGCACCGTAGCCGCTGAGTACGTCGGCGTCCTCGAGCATGTGCGCCGTGAGAAACAAGATCGGGATCTGGCGGAATCGCTTCGTCCCCTTGATGATCTGCGCGAGCTCGATGCCGTTGACGCGCGGCATCTTGATGTCGAGCACGATCGCGGCGATGTCGTGCTCGAGCAGCACGCGCAGCGCGCGGTCGGCGTCCTCGGCGCGCAGCATCGTGTAGCCGTCCGCATCGAGCACGGCCTCGAGCGCGTCGAGGTTGCGTGGCTCGTCGTCGACCAACAACAGCTTGATCTTCTCGTCCATCACTAGCTTGCGATCGTCTGTCATCGGTACAGCCAGACTCGGAGCAGCGACAGGAGCTGGTCCGTATTTACGGGTTTAGCAATGTAATCCGAGGCGCCGGCTTCGAGACACTTTTCGCGATCACCCTTCATGGCCTTCGCGGTGAGCGCGAGCATCGGCAGCGTCCGGAACGTCGGATCCCTACGAATCTCGCGCATCGTCTCGTAGCCGTCCATCTCCGGCATCATGATGTCCATCAGCACGACGCTCAGGTCTGGCGTCGACTTGATGAGCTCGATCGCCTGGCGGCCGTTCGTCGCCGAGAGAACATCCATCTCCTGATTCTCGAGGATCGTGGTGAGCGCGAAGATGTTGCGGGCGTCGTCGTCGACGACCAGCACCTTGCGGCCGCGCAGCACCTCGAGCGTGCCATGCAGCCGATCGATCATGTCGCGCTTGCCGGCCGGCAGATCGGCGAGCACGCGGTGCAGGAACAGCGCCGTCTCGTCGAGCAAGCGCTCGGGCGACTGCACGTCCTTCAACACGATGCTCTTCGCGAGCGTGCGCAGCCGCATCTCCTCGACCGAGCTCAGCTCCTTACCGGTGAACACCACGCACGGAATGTCCCGCAGCGATGCATCGGCCTGGACCTGCTCGAGCAAGTCGAAGCCACTCATATCGGGCAGCCGCAGATCGACAACGCAGCAGTCGTATTGCACGCCACGCAATGCGGACAGCGCGTCGGCGCCGCTGCCGACCGCCGTGACCTCGATGTCGTCGGCGGAGAGCAGCTCGACGATGCTCGTGCGTTCGAGGTCGTTGTCTTCCACGACCAACAACCGCTTCGTGTGCGGGACAAGATACGTCTTCAGCTTGTCGAACGCGATCTCGAGCTCGCCGGTGGTCGCCGGCTTGACGAGGTACGCGAACGCGCCGTGCGACAGACCGTGCTGGCGCTCTTCCTCGACCGACAGCATCTGGACCGGGATGTGCCGGGTCTGGGTCTCCAGCTTCAAGTTGTCGAGCACCGTCCAGCCCAGCATGTCGGGCAGGAACACGTCGAGCGCGATCGCGGTCGGCGTGAACTCGCGGGCGAGCGACAACGCTTGCTGGCCGCGGCTCGCGACGATCCCCTTGAAGCCCTTCGCGCGGGCGATGCCGAGCAAGATCCGCGCGTAGTGCGGATCGTCCTCGACGACGAGCAACACGGAATCTCCTTCCGTGATCTCCTCGCGATCGTCGGGGACCTGCTCCTCGGTCTTCGCGAGCGCGAGCACCGGCATGGTCTGGGTGTGCTGTAGTCGCTTCGGCTCCTCGCGGCTCAGTTGCGTGTACGACAGCGGCAGGTAGAGCGTGAACGTGCTGCCGATGCCCGGCTTGCTGGTCAGTCGGATCTCGCCGCCGAGCAAGTTCGCGAGCTCGCGCGAGATCGCGAGGCCGAGGCCGGTGCCGCCGTACTTGCGGCTCGTGCCTGCATCCGCTTGCTGGAAGGCCTCGAAGATCAGCTTTTGTTTCTCGGGCGCGATACCGATGCCGGAGTCGGTGACCGCGAACGCGACCGCGAAGTCGGCGCGGCCGAGGCTCGGGTGATCGACCGTCCAGCCCGAAGCGACGCGCTGGACCTTCATCTTGACCGAGCCCGCCGCGGTGAACTTGAAGGCGTTCGACAGGAGGTTCTTGAGGATCTGCTGCAGCCGCTTCGGATCGGACACGAACGAGCGCGGCAGCGCCGGATCGATCTCGACGTCGAATCCGAGGTTCTTGTTCTCCGCGATGTGGTGGAAGTTGCGATGAACGATGTCGCGCAACGAGTGGAACGCGATGTCCTCGGGCTCGACGGTGACGGTACCGGACTCGATCTTGGAGAGATCCAGGATGTCGTTGATCAGGGTCAGGAGGTCGGTGCCTGCCGAGTGGATGTTCTTCGCGAAGTCGATCTGCTTCGGCATCAGGTTGCCGCCGACGTTCTCGGCGAGCTGCTGCCCGAGGATGAGGATCGAGTTGAGCGGCGTGCGCAGCTCGTGCGACATGTTCGCGAGGAATTCCGACTTGTACTTCGAGGTCAGTGCGAGCTCGGCCGCCTTCTCCTCGAGGGCGCGGCGCGCGTGCTCGACCTCCTTGTTCTTGCGCTCGACCTCTTCGTTCTGCTCGGCGAGTTGCTTCGCCTTCGACGCGAGCTCCTCGTTGGTCTGCTGGAGCTCGATCTGGCGGGTCTGGAGCTCGGTCGTCAGCTGCTGCGACTGCAACAGCAAGTTCTCGGTCCGCATCGTCGCCTCGATCGTGTTGAGCACGACGCCGATCGATTGCGTGAGCTGATCGAGGAACTGCAAGTGGGTGTTCGTGAACGGGCGTAGCGCCGCGAGCTCGATCACGGCCATCGTCTCGCCTTCGAACAACACCGGCAGCACGACGATGCTGCTCGGCGGCGCCGAGCCGAGGCTCGATTGGATCGAGTACTCGGGCGGCACATCGGACAAGAGGATTCTCTGCTTCTCGCTCGCGGCCTGACCGATCAGGCCGACGCCGAGCGGGATCCGATCCGGATGCTCCGGTCCCGGTGCATACGCGGAGAGTAAGCGCAGGATCTTCGGCCCTGGCACCGTGTCGCCCATCTCGCCGGGCTCGGTCCGTTCCATCTGGTAGACGGTGCCCTGCTGCGCGTTGATCAGCGGCGCGAGCTCCGACAGCAGCGTCTTGCCGACCGTCACGAGGTCGCGCTGGCCTTGCAGCATGCGCGTGAACTTCGCGAGGTTCGTCTTCAACCAGTCCTGCTCCTGGTTGCGGTCGGTCGTGCCGCGCAGGTTGTCGATCATCGTGTTGATGTTGTCTTTGAGCTCCGCGACCTCGCCGCGGGCTTCGACCTGGATCGACCGGGTCAGGTCGCCCTTCGTCACGGCGGTCGCGACCTCCGCGATCGCGCGGACCTGGTTGGTCAGGTTCGCTGCCAAGAGGTTCACGTTACCCGTGAGGTCCTTCCACGTTCCGGACGCACCGGGCACGTTCGCCTGACCGCCGAGCCGGCCGTCGACACCGACGTCGCGGGCGACGTTCGTGACCTGCTCCGCGAACGTCGCGAGCGTGTCGGTCATGTTGTTGATCGTCTCGGCGAGCGCCGCGACTTCGCCTTTCGCCTCGACCGACAGCTTCTGGCGCAGGTTGCCGTTCGCGACCGCGGTGACGACACGGACGATGCCGCGGACCTGGTTCGTCAGGTTCGCCGCCATGAAGTTCACCGAGTCGGTGAGGTCCTTCCACGTACCGGCGACACCGGGAACATCGGCCTGGCCGCCGAGCTTGCCCTCGGTGCCGACCTCGCGGGCGACGCGGGTGACCTCCGACGCGAACGAGCGCAGCTGATCGACCATCGTGTTGATCGTGTTCTTGAGCTCGAGGATCTCGCCTTTGACGTCGACCGTGATCTTGCGCGACAAGTCGCCGCGCGCGACGGCGGTGGTCACCTCGGCGATGTTGCGGACCTGCGCGGTGAGGTTCGTGCCCATCGCGTTGACCGAGTCGGTGAGGTCCTTCCACGTGCCGGCGACACCGGGCACGACGGCCTGGACGCCGAGCCGGCCTTCGGTGCCGACCTCGCGGGCGACGCGCGTGACCTCCGATGCGAACGAGCGGAGCTGCTCGACCATCGTGTTGATCGCTTCTTTGAGCTGGAGGATCTCGCCACGAACGTCGACCGTGATCTTGCGCGACAGGTCGCCGTTCGCGACCGCGATCGTGACCTCGGCGATGTTGCGGACCTGACCGGTCAGGTTCGACGCCATCGAGTTGACG
>JBDUAS010000573.1:0-2206 GCA_040004535.1 Deltaproteobacteria bacterium | reverse complement strand
CAGCGCCGGTTCGTGATGACGTGCTTCGCGTCGATCGTCGATACCAAGAATCGCACCATCACCTACGCGAACGCAGGTCACAACTTCCCCTATCTGTTCCGCCAGGGCGAAGGCAAGGGCGAGTTCGGCTCGTTGATGATCCGCGGCAATCGCCTCGGCGACGATCCGGATTCCAAGTACGAGGCCAAGACGACAGAGCTCGCGATCGGCGACGTGCTGGTCTGGTACACCGACGGCATCGTGGAGTGCGAGAACGAGGGTGGCGAGGAGTACGGCGAGAAGCGGTTCCGGGCGTCGGTCCGCAAGGCCGCCGCGCTCGATGCTGGTGAGATGCGCGATGCGATCATCGCTGACGCCAACGAATATTTCGGCGAAACTAGCCGGAAGGACGACATCACGATGGTCGTTGGGAGAATGCATTGAAGCGTCTGTTAGTCGCCGTCGCACTCATCGCGGCGCCAACCGTCACGCTCGTCGAGCGCATCGCGCACGCCGAAGCCGAAGACGATCTGCGCGACGGTGACAAGTACTTCGAAGAAGGCGACTGGAAGCGCGCCGCGACCGCGTACGACCGCGCGATCGCGAAGGCGCCGAGCCAGGTCTCCGCGGAGGCGTACAGCAAGCGCGCCGGCATCTTCATCATCCAAAAGGATCTGAAGGGCGGCCTCGACTTCATCGCGAAGGCGAAGACGCGCTATCCAAACGCGCCCGAGATCGAAGAGCAAGAGGCGCTGATGCTGTGGGGCACGGGCGCGCGCGATCAGGCGATCGAGATCGCCCAGAACGTCGTCAAGGTGAGGCCGCAGTCGTTCGCGGACCAGTTGATCATCGGCGAGTACTACGCCTCGCGCGATCCGGTGAAGACCGCGGCCGCGTACGAGCAGTACCTCGCGCATCGCCCGCCCGAGCGCGAAGGCGGCGACGTGCTGCCGCGCATCCAGCTCGGCTTCGCGTACCTCGCGAACGCGCGCGCCGTCCTCGGCGACGGCGACGAGCCCCGCGCGCAACAGCTGTATACGAAGGCCGTCGAGCAGTTCGACTACATCCAGCGCAAGCTCGCGAAGAAGCCGAACGCGGCCGTCAACGCCGAGAACGGCCTGTGCGCCGCGTACACCGGCCTCCGCAAGTGGGACCAGGCGCTGACCGTGTGCGAGAGGATCGTCCAGAACCCCAAGCAGGTCGATTCGACCGGCTCGACTTGGTACAACCTGGCGACGGCGTACCTCGCGAACCGGCAAACCAAGAAGGCGCGTACCGCTGCTACGGAATTCGCTCGCGTCCGCAAGGGCGAGGCGCGTGGCTCGATGCTGATCGGCGATACGTTCTACGCCGAGAACGACTGGGCGAACGCGCTCGATCAATACAGCCGCGCCGAGAAGCAGCTCAAGCCGAATCAATCGCGGGACCAGGTCCAGCTGTCGATCCGCCTCGGCAAGACTTATCGCCGCATCCCAGGCCCGAACAACCTCGCGCTCGCCATCGACAAGCTGTCGACCGCGTGGAACGCGAACCCGACGAGCATGGAGCTCGCGAACGAGCTCGGCTCGGCGTACCTCGAGGCGAAGCAGGACGTGAAGGCAACCGCGCTCACCGACAAGGTGATGGCGGGTGCCGACTTCGCGAAGGCCCCGAACGATCAGAAAGCCGCGATCTACGTGCTCGCCGGCAAGTCGCTGTTCAACCAGCACAAGCTGCGCGAGGCGCGCCAGCGCTTCGAATCGGCGCAGGAGATCAAGAAGCAGGACATCTCGATCCAGCGCGAGCTGATCTCGACGATCAACGAGCAGGCGTTCGAGGCCAGCGCGAAGGATGCCCGTGCGGCCCAGCAGCTGCTCGATCAGGCGCTCGCGATCGACCCGGGCTCGGCGACGACGTTGACGAACGTCGCGGTGCTCGCGATCGAGCGCGGCGATTGCGACACGGCGCAGAAGCAGCTGATCCGGCTCCGCGAGGTCCGTGGCAGCGACGCCGTGCTGACCGGCCGCTTGCTCGCTCGCTCGTACCTGTGCTCGACGCGGCCCGATCCGAAGCGCGCCGCCGAGGCGTACGCGGCCGCCGAGAAGGAAGCGAAGAAGGCGAACGCGCAGGCGTCGCTCGCCGAGATCTACACGGAGTGGGCACCGCTCACCTGGGACACCGACCTTCAGGGCGCGATCGACAAGCTCGAGCTCGCGGTCCAGGTCTCTTCGCAGGATCCCGAGGTCGC
>JBDUAS010000325.1:0-7342 GCA_040004535.1 Deltaproteobacteria bacterium | reverse complement strand
TCCTTCGAGATCACCGGGACGAGCACCTCGAACTTGAGCTTCTGCTCCTTCTGGCTCGCCGCGAGCATCTTGCCGCCCTTGCCGAAGAACGGGTCGCTCGCGACATCCGGCTGCGCTTGCAGCCCGAGCGACTCGAGGAGGCCAAGGCCGCGCTTCAACCACATGTCGCGCCACTCGACGACTTGATCGGGCGTGCCGCAGCGCACGAACTCGCGGACGCGGAACGCCTGCATGCGCGTCGGCTCCGGCGACGGCTCGTGGCGATAGACCCAGTTGAACATCGTGACGAGCCGGCCCTGTTTCGGGACCGTGCCGGTGAAGCTCGGGTAGACCGGATAGCAGGCGGCGGGGTTGAGCGTCACCCCGGTGATGCTCATCTCGGACCCCCACGGCTCGCCGGCGTGGATCCTCTCCGACAGCTTGCGCGCGTCGAGCTCCTTGCCCATGAAGCTGTGGACCGTGCCGGCGAGATGCGGGAACGAGTCCATGTAGTCGGTCTTCTCGAGCACCTTGCGATCGATGATCGGCGGGAACACGAAGTATTCGGCGCCGTCGTCCTTCGCGAGTCGCGAGACGGCGTGGTTGAAGCCGTCGAGCACGCTCTCGAACACGTGGTTGCGGCCGAACGCGCCTTGCACGCCGACCGGGATGATGAGGCCCGCCTTGACCAGGCCCTCGTGGAACTTCAACGCGTCGTAATCAGTCGCCGACATTCAGTCATCCTTGAAGACGAGGAGCATCGATGCGCTCTTGCCCGCGATGCGTTCGTTCGAGACCATGAGCGCGGCGGACAGCACGTCGCGGTACTGGCGGCCGACCGAAAACTTCGAGTCGTTCTTGTAGGCCATGATGCCCATGATCTGCAGCGCCTCGTGGACCAGCTTCGGCGCCATCTCGCTCGCGCTCATCTTGAGCTGGTTCATCTTCAACGCCCATGCCATCCCGTCGAGCTCGGTGCGCGAGTCGCCGAGCTCGTCGAACTCCATCGCACAGGTCTCCCAGTTGTGGCGCATGGTCTGGAGATCGACCATCGCCTTCGCGAGCCGCACCGCCTTGTCCGGAACCGTGCCGGGCTTCTTGCGCGCCTCCGCGCGGACGAACTGTGCGGCTTTGCCGAGCGCATCTGTCGCGATGCCAGTCCATAGCGCGGACCACAGGATGTGCGAGTACGGCACCATCGTCTGCGAGGACGAAGTCGCGAAGCTGCCCGGGATGATCTGCGCCGCCGCGCCCTTGCCGGAGAACTTCGCGCCCGGGCTGCACGTGCCGCGCATGCCCATCGTGTCCCAGACGCCCTGTTGCTCGAGCGTGTACTGGCCCTTCTCGAACAGCACGAGCACCTGATCGCTGTTCGCCGCGTCGGCCGCGCGCCGGCTCGTCACGAGCTGGGCGTCGGCGTGCTGGCCGTACGACACCGTCGTCGCGTCCTTCGCGAGCGCCATCTGGTCGCCGTTGACGTCGACCGCGCAGATCGAGCTGCGCGTGTCGCCGAACGTGCCGTTCTCCGAGGTGATCGACGCGACGACCTCTTGCTTGCCGACGAGGTTGTCGCGCATGTAGCCATCGAAGTACGGCGTACCCGCGCCGTGCCGCGCGATGCACGCGACCTGGATATGGTGCATCGCGAGGATCATGCCGGAGCTGCCGCAACCTTGTGCGAGCTCGTAGCACTGGTGACCGAGCTCGAGCATGCCGCAGCCCTGACCGCCGTACTGCCTCGGCACCGCGGTCGCGAGCAGCTTCGCCTTGCGAAGTGCTTCGAACGACTCGGCTGGGAATCGACTCTGCTTGTCGACATCCGCGGCGTGCTTCGCGGCGACCTCTGCCGCGATCGCCGCGGTTCCCTTCACTACCTCGCTCGTCTTGATCGAAGAACGCGTTGTCACAACTACGACGATACCGATGGTGTCTGCATTCGCGCCAGCCCTTCATCGATCGAAACACGAGACCGTAACCGAGCTGTGTGCGCGCCTTGTCGTCGACGACTGTGACCTCGTGACCCACCAGTGCGATCGCGGTCTTGGTCACCGGCGGCGCGCGCATCCACGCAGTGGTAGCCGCTACGACCCGTGCGACCCACTTCGGCACTGTGCGCTCGCGCGCACTGACGCCGCGGGTGGCGAGCAGCTTGGTGAGAAGTCCCGAATCGAGATCGCCGCGCGCGACGGTAGCGCCGAGTGCCATGACCTTGGCCGCTGCCTCGCCGCTGCGTGCGAGCGAACGGTCGCGACGCCGCGGTCGCGCAGCGCCTCCAGCAGGGCACCGCCGAGGAGCCCGGACCCACCCGTGACGCTCGCTTCATGCCCGGGAATCTACTAGGTTCGCGGCGTGTCGAGCGACGTCATCACGCACGCGGACGGTCGGGTCGAGCTGAGCGAGCCCGAGGCGCTCGCGACCTCGCCGCTCTACAACCACGACCTCGCGCCGGTCGCGATCAAGGACCGGACCTGGAACACCTGGGACTACTCGGCGCTGTGGATCTCGATGGCCCACTGCATCCCGACCTACACGCTCGCGTCGGGGATGATCGCGGCGGGCATGGCGTGGTGGCAAGCGCTCACCGCGATCGTGATCGGCAACCTGATCGTGCTCGCGCCGATCCTCCTCAACTCGCACCCCGGTACGAAGTACGGCATCCCGTTCCCGGTCTACGCCCGCGCCGCTTACGGCACCGCCGGTGCGAACTTGCCTGCGATGTTGCGCGCGATCGTCGCGTGCGGCTGGTTCGGCATCAACACCTGGTTCGGCGGCGCCGCGCTCCAGGCATTCTTCACCGCGGTGTGGCCTGGGTGGCACGACCTGCTCGGCATCACGCATCCCGCGTGGAACAGCCACGGCGCGGCATTTCCGAATTCGCAGTGGATCTCGTTCGCGCTGTTCTGGCTGCTCAACATCGCCGTGATCTTCCGCGGCATGGATCTCCTTCGTCGCGTCGAGCGGTTCGCCGCACCGTACGTGCTCGTGATGACCGCGGTCCTCGTGTGGTGGGCGATCGATCGCGCCGGTGGCCTCGGCCCGTTGCTCGCGCGCACGTCGTACGAAGGCAAGGGCAGCGTGTGGAGCGTGTGGGTCCCGTCGCTCACCGCCACGATCGCGTTCTGGTCGACGCTGTCGCTCAACATGCCCGACTTCACCCGCTACGGGCGGTCGCAGCGCGAGCAGGCGATCGGCCAGACCATCGCGCTACCGAGCACGATGACGGTGTTCGCGGCGATGGCGATCGTGATCACGTCGGCGACCGCACTGATCTTCGGCCACCCGGTGTTCGATCCGATCGACATCTCGGCGGCGTTCACGTCGAAGCTGGTGGTCGCGATCGCGATGTTCACCGCGGTGGTCGCGACGCTCGCGGTCAACATCGCCGCGAATGTGGTGTCGCCCGCGAACGACTTCGCGAACGTGTTTCCCAAGCGGATCAACTTCAAGCGCGGTGGCCTGATCACCGGAGTGATCGGCATCGCGATGATGCCGTGGCAGCTGATCGCGGACGGCGACCGCTACATCAACGGCTGGCTCGGCGGCTACGGCGCGGCGCTCGGCTCGGTGGCCGGCGTGCTGATCGTCGATTACTGGGTGATCCGCAAGAAGCACCTCGTGCTGCCCGACCTCTACAAGCCCTCAGGCGCTTACCGATATCGGGGCGGCTGGAACCTCAGCGCGGTCCTCGCGACGCTCGCCGGGTTTGGAATCGCGCTCTTGGGCGCGTTCTGGGAGCCGATGCGCCCGATCTACCACTGGTCGTGGTTTGTAGGATTCGGAGTCTCCGGCGGGTTGTATTGGGCTCTGATGCGCAAAGGGTGACAAACTAGAGGCGGTGGCACGTCATCGCACCGACACCAGTGCGCGCTTTTCAGAGGGAGCGCGCGTTGGCGACTATCGAATCGAGCACGAGCTGCGTAGCGAGGACACAGGTCTCGTTTATTGCGGCACGCACCTCGTGCTGCCCCGTCGCGCGGCGATCAAGGTCATGCATCCGGCGCAGGCGTACATGCGCGCGCTCGCGGTCCAGATCCTGCGCGAAGCGTGCGTGCTCGAAGCGCTCTCTCATCCCGGCGTGCCGCGGGTCTACGAGTGCGGCGTGCTCGAAGACAAGCGCCCGTGGGTCGCGCTCGAGCTGATCACGGGTGACACGGTCGCGGACCTCGTCGTCCGCCAGCCGCTCGCGCTCGCCGATCTCGTGCTGATGGTGAAAGCGTCCGCCGACGTGCTCGAACACGCGCACGCGCGAGGTGTCGTTCACAATCGACTCACCGACGCCTCGATCGTGAGGACGCCGCAACGCGCGGTCGCATTCTCGGTGCGCGGCTGGGGCGATGTCGTCGCTCATGATTCAAACCTCGCCGCGGAGCCGAGCGGCGATGTTCACGATCTCGGGCTCGTCGCGTTTCGCGCGCTGACCGGCTCCATGATGCGCGAGGGTGACACGGTGAGCGCGGTCGCTCCGTCCGTTCCTGTCGAGCTCGCGGCGCTCGTCGACGACATGGTCGCACGCGAGCCCACCGCACGACCGACGGCAGCCGAGGTACGCGAGCGTGCGCACGCTCTGGCGGCGACACTCGCGCTCGACACACCACGCGCGATCACGAGCGACGTTCCGAAGCATGTCGAGGACTCGCCATCGAGCTTCACGATCCGGATCCACCGCAGCGGCACCGGCACCTGAGCCCTCGGCTATTGCTTCGCAGGTAGGGTCGACTGACCGAGGAGGTCGGTTGTCCCCACATCGCGTCTGCGTCGGGTTCACCTGCACGGCGTAGGTCCCCGGGCATGGCGAGTGCACCTCTCGCGAAGTGCCGGGCAGCCCTGGCGAGACGACCGGGTCGTCGATCGCATTACTGAAGCAGCGTCCCTGGCTTGCGCGATTCGCGACGACGCGATAGCTCAAGGATGGATGGAGAGCGAGGACGTGATGATCGGCGATCACATCGGCGCATATCGGATCACCGGCACGCTTCCCAGCGGCGCGTACTCCGCGGTGCATCGGCATCAAGCGCGTAAGGTCCAGCTCGTCGTCGCGGCCGCACGCGACCTCATCGAGTACGCGCGCACGATCCAGGCGCTGCCGCATCCCGGCATCGCGGGCATCGTCGATCGCGGCGCGCTCGTCGACGGCCGGCCATGGCTCGCGATCGATGTCCCGAGCGGGCTCGCGTTGTTCGAATTGATCGCGCGCCGGCCGATGCCGAGCGTCGAGGTCGCCGCGTTGATCTACAACGTCGCCGGCGTCCTCGCGTTCGCGCACGATCACGGCGTCGCGCACGGGAACCTCACGCTGCACAGCATCGTGCTCGTCACGGGACGCCGCGATCTGCCGGTGTGCCTCACCGATCTGGGACGCACCGGTGCGGGCGATCCGCGTGAGGACATCCACGCACTCGGCACGATCGCGTATCGCGCGGTGACCCAGCTGTTCCCGACGAATGTCACCGACACCGTGCCCGGCGCGGAGCCGGCACTCGCGGAGCTGATCGTGCGGATGCTCGCGACGGATCCGGCCGAACGCCCGACTGCTGCCGAGGTCCGCGCGGCTGCCGCCGAGCTGATCGATGTCGATGATCGCGTGCACGTCACCGCTCGGTTCGCGGCGCCGAAGTGGACGCCCGCACCGCCGATCACGTCCGACGCGACGCCCGCGGTCGCCGGCGAGATCATGACGAACAGCTCGCGGCTGACGAAGCCTATTGGTTGAGCGCCGCGAGTGCCGGCGGCGTGATCGCCTGGCCGTCGCACTCGCACACGGCTTGATACTGATACGCGCCGTTGACGTCGTTCATGAGGCCGGTCGAATCATCGACGGCGACGAAGTTCTGCTCGTTGTTCTCGCCGTTGCCGTTGTCGTTCGGCTGGAACTGCTGCCACAGCGCGTCGGGCACCGCGGCGCCGGTCAGCTGCAACCAGCCCGCGCCAGGCGTGGCTTGTCCTGCGGGCTGGACCGCGCCGACGTAATAGAAGTTGCCGCCCATGTGCGAGTGGAGCTGCTGCGCTTCGAGAACGGTGTCGAGCACGACCAGGTGCGTCCAGCCCGGATGATCGGCATTGCACTCGTCGCTTTGCATCTTCAGCGTCGCCATGTCGCCGAGGATCTTGTAGCGAGTGTTCGGCGACGCGGTGATCGTGTTGTTCGTGTAGTCGGTCGGGCACTGGGCCGGATCGAACGGAGTGACCGCGGGCGCGTCCATGACCACGTGCGCGTCGGTGAAGACGTGCGCGTCGTGCATGACTGCCGCGTCGATCGCACGCTGACCGTCAGGTCCGGACGCAGGTCCGTCGCTCGTCGACTGTGAAGGCGTGAAGCCGCACCCCCAAGCGAGGATGCCCGCGATGAGCGCGCACCGGATCATCTGTTCTGCGGGAATCCCAGGTCGACGCCGCGATGACGCGGGTCGGGCCAGCGCGACGTGACGGCCTTCATGCGCGTGTAGAACCGGACGCCGTCCGGACCGTAGATGTGCAAATCCCCGAACAGCGACGCCTTCCACCCGCCAAACGAGTAGTACGCCATCGGCACCGGAATCGGCACGTTGATGCCGACCATGCCGACCTCGACGTCGTGCTGGAACTTGCGCGCCGCGCCGCCGTCGTTCGTGAAGATCGCGACTCCGTTCGCGTACGGGTTCTTGTTCACGAGGTTGATCGCCTCGTCGTACGTCTCGACCCGCGTGATCGCCAGCACCGGGCCGAAGATCTCGTCCTTGTAGATCGTCATCGACGGCTTCACGTGGTCGAACAAGCACGGCCCGAGGAAAAACCCATTGTCGACCTTGAGGTCGCGCCCGTCGGTGACGAGCGTCGCGCCTTCGGATACGCCGGTGTCGACGTAGCCGCGGACCTTGTCGAGGTGCTGCTTGGTGACGAGTGGGCCCATCTCCGAGGCAGGATCCGTACCGTTGCCAACCTTGAGCTTCGCGATCCGCTCCTTGAGCAGCGGCACGAGCTTGTCGGCCGCGTTGCCGACACCGACGAGCATCGAGATCGCCATGCAGCGCTCGCCCGCGGAGCCGTAGCCGGCGGAGACCGCCGCGTCGGCCGCCCACTCCATGTCGGCATCGGGCAATACGATCATGTGGTTCTTCGCGCCGCCGAGCGCCTGGACGCGCTTGCCGTGCTTGGTCCCGGTCTCGTAGATGTACTGCGCGATCGGCGTCGAGCCGACGAACGACACCGCCGCGATCTTCGGATGCTCGAGCAAGCGATCGACCGCGACCTTGTCGCCGTGGACGACGTTGAACACACCGGGCGGCAGACCCGCGTCGTGAAGCAGCTGCGCCATGAAGTTCGCGGCCGACGGATCGCGCTCGCTCGGCTTCAACACGAACGTGTTGCCGCACGCGATCGCGATCGG